>NC_018485.1:655990-967736 GCF_000304315.1 Methylocystis sp. SC2
GGCGTGACGATCGGCTACTTCAATCAGGACGTCGGCGAGATGTCGGGCCGCAGCGCTGTGTCCGAGGTGATGGACGGCGCGGGTCCGGTCAGCGCCGTGGCTTCCGAGCTGAAGCAGCTGGAGGACGCCATGGTTGATCCTGACCGGGCGGGCGACATGGAAGAAATCATCGAGCGTTACGGCGAGGTGCAGGCGCGCTTCGAGGAACTGGACGGCTACGCCCTGGAAGGCCGCGCGCGCGAAATCCTCGCGGGCCTGAGCTTCACGCAGGAGATGATGGACGGCGACGTCGGCGCCCTGTCGGGCGGCTGGAAAATGCGCGTGGCGCTCGCCCGCATCCTCATCATGCGCCCCGACGCCATGCTTCTCGATGAGCCGAGCAACCATCTCGATTTGGAAAGCCTGATCTGGCTGGAGGAATTCCTGAAAGCCTATGAGGGCGGGCTGCTGATGACCTCGCATGACCGCGAGTTCATGAACCGCATCGTCACCAAGGTGGTGGAGATCGACGGCGGCGCGCTGACGACCTATTCGGGCGATTACGCGTTCTACGAGCAACAACGCGCGCAGAACGAGAAGCAGGCGCAGGCGCAGTTTGAGCGTCAGCAGGCGATGCTCGCCAAGGAGATCAAGTTCATCGAGCGGTTCAAGGCGCGCGCATCGCACGCCGCGCAGGTGCAGAGCCGCGTGAAGAAGCTCGAGAAGATCGACAGGGTGGAGCCGCCCAAGCGCCGCCAGACGATCTTGTTCGAATTCCCGCCGGCGCCGCGCTCCGGCGACGACGTGATCACCCTGAAGAACGTGCACAAGAGCTACGGCGCGCGGAGAATTTACGAGGGGCTGAACTTTCAAGTGCGCCGCAATGAGCGGTGGTGCGTCATGGGCGTCAACGGCGCGGGCAAGTCGACGCTGCTGAAATTGGCGGCGGGCGCCTCGCTGCCGGACGACGGCGCCGTCGCCCAGGGCGGCAGCGTCAAAATGGGCTATTTTGCGCAACACGCCATGGAGCTGCTGGACGGCGAGCGCACCGTGTTCCAGTCGCTGGAGGACTCGTTCCCTCAGGCGGGACAGGGCTCGCTGCGCACGCTGGCCGGCTGCTTCGGCTTCTCCGGTGACGATGTCGAGAAGAAATGCCGGGTGTTGTCGGGCGGCGAGAAAGCGCGACTCGTCATGGCGAAAATGCTTTACGACCCGCCGAACTTTCTCGTGCTGGACGAACCCACGAACCATTTGGATCTGGCGACCAAGGAGATGCTCATCACGGCGCTGTCGCACTATGAGGGCGCCATGCTGTTCGTCTCGCACGACCGGCGCTTTCTGGCGGCGCTATCCAATCGGGTGCTGGAACTGACGCCCGACGGCGTTCATGTTTACGGCGGCGGCTACACCGAATATGTGGCGCGCACCGGCCAGGAGGCGCCTGGTCTGCGTCGCTGACCACAGCACGGCCGGCGACAGGACGCGCACGGCCAATCGCGACGCCCCGACTCATGCGCTCAGCTTGGCGACTCCGAGGCGAACAGATTTTCCAACTCTGAGATCTTGATCGGTTTGACAAAATGCCGGTCAAATCCAGCCTCGGCGCTTCGCTCGTAGTCCTCGGCCTGGCCCCAGCCCGACAGCGCTGCGATGAAGAGAGAATCTCCGCCGGGAAGCCGTCTGATCCTCCGGGCGGTCTCGTAACCATCAATCCCGGGCATGCCGAGATCGACAAAGACGATGCTGGGATGGAATTTCGGGATGACGTCCAGCGCCTCGGCGCCGCCAGGAACGACCTGCACCTCCATCCCAAAGGAGGCGATCAGCTCGCCAGTCAGTTTGCCGACAAGCTGGTCATCGTCCACGACCAACACCCTTGTCCGGGACGCGCGCCGCTCCTTCGTATCTTGCGCGGGTTCAACACGCGCCGCAACGGGCGCTTCGCTCAATGGAAGCCGGACGATGAACTCGCTGCCCTTATCCGCGCCGTCGCTTCGCGCTTCGATTGCGCCTCCGTGCAGCGTTACAAGACTGCGGGTGAGCGATAGACCGACGCCAATTCCGCCTTGCGCCCTTCCGAGATTGCGATCGACCTGGGTGAAGATGTCGAAAACCCGCGTGATCATTTCGGGCGGAATGCCGACGCCCGTATCCTTCACGATGACCACCGCGGAGCCGCCGTCCCGCGTCACCGTTACGTCGATCGCGCCGGCGTCCGCCGTATATTTTGCGGCGTTGTTGAGAAGATTTACAAAAACCTGACCCAGACGAATGGGGTCGCCCTCGATGAAAAGCTCCGTGGAGGGCGCGTAAAAATGTTTGCGATGTTTCCCTGCCTGAAGTTTGTCGGCCCCATGTTCAAACACGTCGCGCACGAGCGAGACAAGATCCAGGCGCTCCTTGTGGAGCTCCAACTTGCCGCGGCTGATTCGCGAAACTTCCAGAAGGTCGTCGACGATACGCGTGAGCTGTTGCGTTTGCCTCTCGATCGCCGAGAGCATGTCGTCGCCGTCGCCGTCGGCTGAGCGCCGCCTCTTGATGTGAATCGCCGCGCAAATCACAGCGAGAGGATTGCGCAACTCGTGGGCCAGCACGGCGAGGAACTCGTCCTTGCGGCGATTGGCGGTCTGCAGCGCGTCCAGCGCATCGCGAACGGCGTATTGCAGACGGCGGGCTTCAATCGCGTTCTTGAGCGCGCTGATCAGCGCGCGCTTTTGCGCAGGACGTTCGATGAAACCTATGCTCGGGCGCTTTTCGATCGTTCGCAGGAAAGCTAAATCCTTTTGAGCGTGGCCGCGGGCGAGAAGCAACACCATGGGCAACTGGGACCACGCCGGTTCAGGACCGAACAGCTCGTCCCAGGTCGCCGCGCGATCGTGCGGCAACGCCTCCTCGGCCATAAGAACGCAGCCTGCGCCTTTCGCAATCTCCCGACGCAGCTCTTCTTCGTTGCTGCAAACGCAGCTGGAAAGACCGCTACGATTGAGCGCGTCCTCAGCGAGGGCGGCGTCGCGTCCCGTTGGCGTCATGATCAGAACGCGCAGACTATCCTCGGCTCCGGGCGCGACTTCGGCTGCGCTGCTTTCCACCATCATTTGATCGAAACGATGGGCTCGGGATGATACACGGGCGTCCCCGTCAGGACCCCCGTAAAGCCTGTAAGCGGTTCGCTGACGTCGACGCCTCCCGTTCTCATCGTCAGCTTCCGGATCGTATGCTCATGTTGGCCGCTACGCTTTTTGACGATCGACAAGGCCTTGTGCAGCGCGCCGTTCAGCTCGAAAAAACGAAGCAGGAATACATTGTCGGCCAGGAAGCTGAAGTCCATGGGCGAAGAGAGCTCCGTTCCGAAAATTCCGTGCTGCGTCAGCGTCATGATGGTGACAATCTGACGGCGGCTCAGATAGGAGAGCAATTCCCTGATGTGAAGAAAAACGCTCGGTTCTTCCATGGCGGACTGCATATAGCCGTTCAGCGTGTCGATCACGACGAGCTTCACGCCCTGCTTCTCGACTCGATCCAAGACCAGGGCGGCGATTTCGCCAACGCTCAGTTCGGCCGGATCGAGATGCCTGAGTTCAATGCGGCCGGCTTCGACTTCAGCGCGCATGTCCAAGCCCAATCCCTCGCCGCGACCGATATAGCTCTCCCTGGTCTCGTCGAACAGAAAAAGCGCGCAGTTCTCGCCGCGCTTCGCCGCGGCCATCGCGTAGAGCGATGATATGGTTGATTTTCCGACGCCTGCCGGCCCCGCGATGAGCGTGTTCGACCCCCGGGGCAGCCCGCCTCCGACAAGCGCGTCGATCTCTGCGTTGCCGGAGCCGAGCGCCGGCGCCGCCGCGAGGCTGGGAAAGTTCTGGGCGACGAGGCGAGGGTGAACGGTCAGCCCTCCGGTGGCGATCGTCACGTCGTGTGAGCCGCTCACATAGCTGCAGCCGCGCAGTTTGCTCACGCGCAACGGGCGTCGGTCCGCCCCATACGAAGATGGCTTTTGCCGCAATTCGATGATGCCGTCGGACAGCGTCTGGCTGCGAAGATCCTTTTCCGTCATCGACGCTTCATCCAGCATGACCGTCGTGCAGTCGCGCGCCGCCATGAAGTCGCGAATACGCTTCAGTTGACGCCGATGGAAGGCCGCCGTCGGGGCTAAAACGCGCAGACTCGAGATCGTATCGAGCACGAGCAGTTTGGGCTTCAACCGTTCGACTTCGGAAAAAAGATGGTCGAACGTCTCGCCGATCTCGACTTCCGCTTCCGGGAAAAGCGTGTAATCGAGTGCTTGGTCTTCCGCGCTGGATGGCTCCGACAGGCCCGTGATATTGATCCCGTCAAGACTCCATCCGTGCGACGCGGCGATCGACCGCAACTGTTGCGGCGATTCGGCGCTCGTCGCGAGCAGGCAGCTTTCCTCGGCGCGAACCGCCTGGATCAGGAGCTGGAGCGCCACGGTCGTCTTGCCGCTGCCGGGCGGACCTTCGACGAGAATGAGAGCGCAGCGCGGAAGTCCGCCGTGAAGAACCCTGTCGAGCCCCGGAACGCCTGTCGCAAAACGCGGGGTTGTCTTTATCGGCACGGACACTGTGGCGCTCCCGATCATCATGAGTGTTCAGCTTACAATACGGCAAGTATTCGACAACATTGCTTTGCGCAGCGTCTTCCCTTCCGGGTCCAAGGGCTCCATCTTAGCCGTGGCCGCAGTGGCGTTGAATAGGTATTCGGAAGATAAAACACGGCTTCGCGTCCTCAACCCGTCTTGCCCCCAAACATTTTCCCGCTTAGCCTCTTCGTCCGAGTTTCGGTCGATTCGTCGAGTCAGCTGTCGTGAACGCTGAAAGTTCACGCTTCCGAGGGATCAGAACATGGATCGGGACACGCTCAGCGATATCGCCGAATCCGCCCCGTTGCCGGACGCAGGGGCCGAATTGCGCGGCTCCTCCGCTTCCGCCGCCGGCACAACGACGATCAGCGCGCCGGCGCAACTCGTCTCCCAGGGCAAGCACCGCTTTTACGCGCTGGTGCTGCCGAGCAGTTTGCTCGCTGAAACCTGCACGGTCGAACCGCGGGTCGAAAATCCGGCGGAAGGCTTCCAGCGCCTGCTCGATGAAAAGCGCGCGAAGTCGATCGCCAAATATATCGACGCCGGGTTCGGCACGGTTCCCGGCGCCGTGGTGCTCTCAGCGCAGTCGCGCGCGCATATGCATTATGACGGCGCCGCGAGAACTCTGACGTTCCGGCAGGACCCCCGCGCCTTCCTGATCATCGACGGGCAACATCGCATTTTCGGCTTCAAGCTGGCGAAACGCGCCGTCGACGTGCCGGTGGTGATCTACAACAGGCTGAAGCGCTCGGAAGAATGCCGGCTGTTCATGGACATCAACACCAAGCAGCGGCCCGTGCCCAATGAGCTGTTGCTCGACATCCGCCGCCTCTCGGAAGTCGAGACCAAAGCCGACGCGCTGCTGCACGATGTCTTCGATCTTTTTCACACACGCGGCGACAGCGCGCTCAAGGACCTGCTAAGTCCGGCGGAACGGCGCAAGGGCACGATTTCGCGCGTCACCTTCAACGCCGCGCTGCGCTCGATCAAGGGCGCATTCGTCGACGCGCGGGCGGAGGAAGTCTACGCGGTGCTCAACGCCTATTTGCGCGCCTGCCGACATGGTCTCGGATTGCACAACGCCG
This sequence comes from Methylocystis sp. SC2, assembly GCF_000304315.1. Classification (NCBI taxonomy): domain Bacteria; kingdom Pseudomonadati; phylum Pseudomonadota; class Alphaproteobacteria; order Hyphomicrobiales; family Methylocystaceae; genus Methylocystis; species Methylocystis hydrogenophila. Next base: position 661,652 of record NC_018485.1, read on the forward strand.
ATGAGCAGATCACGCATCCGGCGCTGTTCAAGGCGCTGGCGCTGCTGTTCACGAATGTCGCCGAGCGGGTCGCCGATCGCCACGGCGGAAAATACACGGTGGCGAATTTCGAGGACGTGCTCATTCCCTTCTTCAAACGATTGAAGAAATCGGATCTGCCGCGCGCCGGCATGAGCCATGTCGCGCTGCACGAGCATTACGGCAAGGCGCTAAGCGCCGGCTTCTTGATCAAACAGTGGCTCTTCTCTTGAGACGAATGGATCGACTTCTATTTCCGCTTCGACAGCGCCGCGCATGGTCAGCCCATGCTCGGTCTTTTCCCAGTGGAAAGGGCGCCGCCAGAGTTCATAAAGGGCGCGCCAGGCGGCGATGCTCAGCATCATCAGCCACATCGGCAGATAGATAAGCGCAGGGCGAAACCGCGTCAGGCGGCGCCGGCGCATTCCCATCGCGAGCGGCAAGATCAGGGAGACCGCGCCGGCGATCGCCAGACAGCACCACAGCGTGCTCAAGGCGATTTCTAATGGCGCGACCGGCGCCAACAAAGCCCCAAAGATCGCGTCATAGATCATCCGCGCCGCCAAGAACGGGCCGAGCAAAGGACCAAACAATCCGCTGGCGAACATTGCGAGCACCGCGATCGCGCGCCGGGAGCCGAGATCGACGAAAAGCCGCATGGGCCGACGGCAGTGCACGATGAACGTCTGCATCCAGCCTTTGAACCAGCGCGTGCGCTGTTTCACCAGCGCGCCGAAGACCGCGGGAGCCTCTTCGAAGGTTTGCGAGGCGAATGTCCGCACCTCAAAGCCCGCGCGCGCGAGCCGCAGCCCCAGATCGGCGTCTTCGGTGACGTTGAAGGCGTCCCAGAAGCCGATGTCGCGCAGAGCCTCGATGCGGAAATGGTTCGACGTGCCGCCGAGAAAGAGCGGCATTCGCATCGCTGCGAGGCCCTTGTTGTAAACGTCGAACAGCGCCGCATATTCAAGCGCGAACATCGCCGTCATCCAATTCAGCTCGCCGTTGTCGATGACAAGGCTCGCCTGCAGGCACGCGACGCTCGGCGGCGAGGCGGCAAAGAGCGTCGCCGCGCGCCGCAATTGGCGCGGCTCGGGCAGATCTTCCGCGTCGAACACCGCGACGAGCGATCCCCGCGCGAGCGGCATGGCGACATTGAGGGCGCGCGGCTTGGTTCGCGGAGCGCCCTCGGGCGCAACCACGATCTCATGCGGCGCATGCGGCGGATGCGCCTTCAACGCCGCCGCCGTTGGTTCATCATCGGCTTCGATAATGAATTTGATGTCGAGCTTGGCTCTCGGATAGTCGAAGCGGTCGATCGCGCGCGCGAGCTGGCGCGCCACGGCGGCTTCCTGGTAGAGCGCAAGCACGATCGTGTAGATCGGCAGTCGCGCCTCGCTTTCGAGCGGTTCCGCGTCTGCGCAGCGTTGACGGCTCGCCACGCAGGCGAAAAGCCTCAGAAACACGCCGCAAAAGAACGCGCCTGCGAGGAGCAAGGACGATGCAAGGCGCAGAAAGAAGAAGGGAGCGTAAAGGCTCGCCGCCAGGACGATCAGCGCGACGAGCAGCAGTCCGACCTGTCCGCGCCGCAAGCCGCCGCGCGCGCATAAGTCCCGATCGACGCGCTCGACGAGAAAGGCCGCGTTGCGGGCGACGCCGGCGGGATCAGCGCGGCGCACAGCCTCCAAAAACCGCGTTCGAGTGGTGATCGCGAACAGCGGCCGCCCTCTTGCCGCGCGCCGCGCGCTCATCAATCGAAAGACGCCGCTGCCGCTTGGCGCGAACAGCCAAAGAAAGCCGCTCGAGGGGTCCCGTATCCGCGCATAGCCGCATTCGACCGCCGCAACGCCTGACGCGGAGACGTCGACAGGACCGTCAATGAACTCGACGTCGAGATGCTTCGCCAGGGCCCGATAGAAGACATCCTCGCCGACGAGCCCTTCGGCGAGCAGCGCCTGGTCGGCGCAAACGCCCTGGCGGCGCGCCGTCGCAGCGGCGAATTGCAGCACCTGCTCCGGCACGCCGTAAGCCGAAAGAAAGGCGATTTCGACAGGAATGGATCTCGGCGCGGTCCCTCGCGGCGACGGCGACGCCCGGCGAACCGCCGAGGAGTCAGCGAACGTCCGGCGTCTGAAAGGCTGAGGAGGAAGTTCGTCCTTGATCTGCGAAGCAGAGGAAGCAACACTATCGATCGGCAGAAAATTCATGCAATACATCCGGCAAGCGCAAGCAGCCTTCGCGCGACTATCGACCTCCAGCAGGGGCCACGCAATTCTTATTATGCGCCGTCTCACTCAGCCGCGCCGAACCGGTCTTCTCGCCTCCCTGGGCGCGGCGCTCGCCGCGCTGTTCCTGACGTCCTGCGTGACAGCTGCGGCGGCTGACGGGGCGCCCCCCGCGCCGGCGCCGCCGGCCCCGAATGCGCCCTCATTTTGGGACCCCAACCGCACGCCGGAAAAGCCGGACGTCTCCGGACTGCGCCAGATCCGCTTCCTGACCGAGGACGATTATCCGCCGTTCAATTTCCTGCTTTCGGATGGGCAGGTCGCGGGGTTCAACGTCGATCTCGCCAGGGCGATCTGCGTCGAACTCGACACCGCCTGCACGATCCAGCGGCGGCGGTGGGATCTACTCATTCCCGCGCTCAACGACAATAGCGGCGACGCCATCATCGCTTCGCTGGCGATCAATGACGAGACTCGAAAACAGGTCGATTTTTCCGGACCTTACATGCTGACGCCCGGTCGTTTCGCGATGCAGGCCGATACGACCCTGACGTCGGCTTCTCCGGCCGCCCTCGCCGATCGCCCGATCGCGGTGGTCGCGGGCTCGCGACACGAGGCGTTTCTGCAGGCCTTCTATCCGCGCTCGACTCTGGTGACGTTCGAAACGCCCGCCCTCGCCCGCAACGCGCTCAAGAAGGGCCGCGTTCAGGCGACGTTCGGCGACGCGATCGCCCTTTCCTACTGGCTGAACGGCGCAGAAGCGGCCGGCTGCTGCGTCTTTCGGGACGGGCCTTTCACCGATCCGAAATATTTCGGCGAAGGCGTCGGCATCGCCGTGAAAAAAGGCAATGCGCCGCTGCGCCGGGCGCTCGACTACGCGCTCTCCCGCCTCGCCCAGCGCGGCGTTTTCGCCGAGCTTTATCTGAAATATTTCCCGGTGGGGCCGTTCTGAGCCGCGCCGCCCAGCAATAGGGCGATGGCGCCGCGCGCCCGGCCGATGGCGGCGCCGAGGATCTCGGCCTTCTCGGCGGCGCTCGCATCCGCGCTGCGCAGCGCCTGTTCGTAGGCCTCGGCCGCCTGCCCCACCTCGAAGGCGCCGATCGCCCGCGCCGACCCCTTGATGGTGTGCGCAAGCCCGATGCGCCAGTCGTCGCCCCGCGCGGCGGGCGCGCGCAAGCGTTTCGTATATTGCGCCGCCTGCGCGTCGAAAAGCGCCAGCAACTCCCGTTCGAGATCATGATCGCCGAAGGTCTGTCGGGAGAGATGAACGAGGTCGATCGGCGACTGCGCGTCGGCCTCGGAAAACGGCTGCGGTTGAGCTTCGCAGTTTAGAAACGTGGAGTCCGCCAGTTTCGCCATCCCCATTCCTGTTCCCCTTGATCTCTATCGCAAAGCGGCTCGCTTTGCAGCCCCGAGAAAGGCCTGCCAAAAGCGGCGCCCAGAGCGCAGACTGGCGCGTCGATCCTGAAGGGCGCGTTAACGAAGTTTCCCGATACGGTCCCGCCGGATGTTTCAATTGCCGGGGATGGGCTGTAAAGTTTGGTTAATCTTTATTCACTGGCGGTCGCTGAGCGGCGGGCCATGAGATCGGGCCGGGCGACGCGTCTGCGCCGGCTGGAGAGGGCGAATGGCGACATCGGGAAAGATCCAGGACGCGGCGTCCGCCGCTCTGACGGCGATCGAGGAGGCGCTCGATATCGGCGCGCCGCCGGACGCCGCGGGCGCCGCGGATGAGGCGAACAACCGGTCCGGCCCGGCCCAGAGCCGGAGAGCGGAAGCGCCCGCCGGGGAGAGAAGGCCGGCCTCGGCCTATGGCGAGCCGCAGAACCGTGTTCAACCGCAGCCCGGAGCGATCGCGCCCGCCCTTGCGCCCGCGAACGACGACCGCCGCACGGTCGGCGAGTTGCGGCAGGCGCTGCAGATCAAGCCCAACCGCTCGATCATGGCGCTCACCTTCGCCTCCATGGGGCTGTGGGCGGGCTGCTGGGCCCTGTACGTTTATTTCCATCAAGGCGAGATCATTGACTTCGACGGCTCGATGCTCGCGCCGAAACCGGTTTTGACGCTCGCGGCGCTGATCGCGCCTCTCGTCTTCCTCTTTCTCACCGGATTGATGGCGCGTCGCGCCCATGAAATGCGGCTCATCGCCAACTCGATGACCGAAGTCGCCATTCGGCTCATCGAGCCCGAAACGGTCGCCACCGAACAGGTGGTCTCGCTCTCTCAGGCGATCCGGCGCGAAGCCGCCTCCATGGGAGACGGCATCGAACGCGCGCTGGCGCGGGCCGGCGAACTGGAAGTGATCGTGCGCACCGAGGTCACCAACCTCGAACGCTCCTACACGGAGAATGAACGGCGCATTCGGCTTCTCATCGACGAGCTGACGCGCGAACGCGAAGCCATCGTCGTCAACGCCGACAACGCCCGTGCGGCGCTTTTTGGCGCGCGCGAGGCGCTGTCTCAGGAGCTCGCCACGACCTCGGTCCATCTCGCGGAAGCTGTGAGCCAGGCGGGCGCGCGCGTCGCCTCCTCGCTCGGCTCCAAGGGCGAAGAGATCCGGCTCGCGCTTGACGAAGCGGGCGACGCCTTTGAATCGACCTTGGCCAGTCACGGCGAAAGAGTGCTGATCGCCCTGACCCAGACCGGCGACGAAGTCGCGCAGAAAGTGACCGGCGCGAGCGACGACGTCAGCCGCCGTTTCGCCGATGGAGTCGAGGAAGTTGGCCGCAAGCTGGAAGCCGCGAGCGAAGCGATCGCCAGCGATTTCGGCGCGCGCGGCGCCGATGTGCTCGGACGGTTCGAAGAGCTCGGCGCGAGTTTTTCCGAGGCGATCGGCGGCCAGGGGGAGCGGATCGTCGCGCAGCTCACGGAGACCGGCGGCGCCATTCGCGACACGATCGAGACGCAGGGCGGAGCCTTTGAGCGCTCGCTCGCCGAGACTCAGGATCGGCTCACGACCCGCGTCGCCGAACATGTCGAAAACGCCAGGGCGACGTTCGAAACCGCGGAAACCCGGATCGTCGGCCTGCTCGAAGACACGCATCAGAAGGCGCAAAACGAATTTCAATTGCGCGGACAAGCGCTTCACGAGGCGATTGCGCGCAGCTTGAACCAGAGCTCAACGGCGCTTGTCGAACAGGTCGACGCCGTGCAGGCGCGTTTCGTCGCCGCCGCCAGCGAAGCGGTGTCGGCGATCGGCCAACATGGCGATCGAGTCAATGAAACGCTCGCCGACAACTTCCAGGCCTTCGAACAGACCGTGCTCGGCCGCGGCGGCGAAGTGGCGGAACGGATCGCCGAACGCGGGCTGCAGATCGAGACCACTCTCGCCGAGCGGCTCGCCGCCTTCGAAGACGCCGTGGTGCGCAACAGCACGGAAGCGGCCATGCGCGTCGCTGAACATGGCAACCGCGTCAGCTCCGTCATTTCGGATGGTCTTGCCGCCTTTGAAGACACATTCGCGCGCCACGGCGAGGAGGTCGTCTCGCGCGTCGCCGAACATAGTGAGCGGGCCGCGACGACTGTCGCAACGCAGCTCGCCGCCTTCGAGACCGCGGTCGCGCTGCGCAGCGAGGAACTTGCGCAGAGCGTCGGCGACCACAGCGCGCGCGCCGAGTCGGCGCTCGCCACGCAGCTCGCCGCATTCGAAGAGTCGGTCAATAGCCGCAGCGGCGAAATCGCCGAACGGCTCAGCGAACAGAACGAGCGCGCGACGGCGACATTGTCGGCTCAGCTCGCCGCATTCGAGGAAGCGGTCACGCAGCACAGCGACGACGTCGCGGCGCGCGTGAGCGAACATGGCGGACGCGCGACGGCCGCCATCGCAACCCAGCTCGCCGCCTTCGAGGACACGGTCGCCCGCCACAGCGGGGAAGTCGCGCAGCGCGTCAGCGAACATGGCGAGCGCGCCACCTCGACGCTGACGTCGCAGCTCGCCGCTTTCGAAGAGACCGTCGTTCGCCATAGCGACGACGTCGCCCTTCGGGTCAGCGAACAGAGCGAACGGGCGACATCGACGCTCGCGGCGCAGCTGGCTTCGTTTGAAGACGCCGTCGCGCGCCACGGAGAACAGATCGCGCAGCGTGTCGGCGAGCAAGGCGAACGCGCGACATCGACGCTCTCGGCGCAACTCGCCGCCTTTGAGAACTCCATCATCCGCCACGGCGATGAGGTCGCCGAGCGCGTCGGCGAGCGTGGAGAACGCGCCGCATCGACGCTCTCCGCGCAACTCGCCGCCTTCGGAGAGGCTGTCGAGCGTCACAGCGAAGAAATCACCCAGCGCGTCAGCGAGCACGGCGAACGCGCAACGGCGGCCTTTTCGCAGGGCGTGTCGACGTTCGAAGACGTCGTCGCGCGCCAGGGCGAAGATTTGGCGGCCCGGGTAGCGGCCCGCACCGAGCGCGCCGCCGCGGAACTTGGCGACAAGCTCGCCGCCTTTGAAGACAGCGTCGCGCGCAACAGCGGACAGGTCAGCGACGCTGTCGCCCAGAGTCTCGAAGCGATCGAAAACGTGCTTGTGCGCCAAGGCGGCGAGATCGCGCAGCGCCTGGCGGCGCGCGCCGACAGCGCCCAAATCGACATCGCCGAAAAGCTCGGCGCCTTCGAAGAGGCCGTCAGACGCCATAGCGAAAGCGTGGCGTCGGTCGTCGGCGAACATGCGACGCGCGTCGACGACTTGCTCGGCGAGCGGCTCAACGCGCTCGAGGCGGCGGGAATGCTCGTCGCCAAAACGATGGAGACGTCGCGCGAACTCGCGCTGCAGGAATTCGAGACGCACGGCGCGGCGTTGCGCGACAAGCTTCGCCAAAGCGTCGCCGAGGCCTCCTCGGCTCTCGCCGAAAACGCCGCGACGATGCATGAGCGCTTCGCAAATACGGCGAGCGACGCCGTTCTGGCGATCGCCACGCAGGGCGAGCGGCTGCATGAATTGGTGAACGATCGTTTCGGCGCCTTCGAGAACGCCGTCCTGTCCGAAAGCAAAGACGTCGTGGCGTCGCTGGCCGACCATGGCGAGCGCATCGCGGTCACGCTTGGCGAACAGCTCGCCCAATTCGAGAATGCGCTGCTGCGCGACGGCGGCGAACTCGCGGATCGGGTCGGCGCGCATGCCGAACGCCTCAGCGCCGAACTCACGCAGCGCTTCGCTGTCGTCGAAGACGTGATCGGCGGCCAGGGAACGCAGCTTGTCGACAGTCTGACGACGCGGACGGCGGACGCGGCCGCCCGACTCGACGCACAAGCGCAAGAGATCGCGCATCGGATCGACGACCGGCTGCAGTCGCTCGATGAGACCATCCGCATGCAGGGCGGCGCGCTCGTCGAAAGGCTCTCGGCGCAAGTCGAGCATTACAACGCCCGGATCGGCGACAATTCTCGCCATTTCGCCGATGAGATCGACGCGAGACTGGCCGAGATCGACGGCGCGATCGAGAGCAAAGGCGGCCATCTGGTCGAAAAGCTCGGCGCCCGCGCAATCGACATCGCGTCGACGATGTCCAACAAGATCGAAGCCTTCGAGAACGTCGCCAACGCCAGAACAATGGAGGCGGCGGACCGCATCGACGAACTGGTCGGCCGCGTTGATGCGGGCCTGGGCGTCGGCGGCCAGATGCTGCAGGAGGCGCTCTCCAAACATGCGGCTGAAGTCGCGCGAGTGATGGAGGACGGCGGGCGCCAGGTCATGCAAACGCTCGACGCAAAGATCAAGGACGTCGACTGGGTGCTGCTGTCGCGATCGAGCGAACTTGCCCATACGATCGCCTCCAGAACAGAGGAAATCAACGAAGCGCTGGGTGGACACGCGAAGGAGCTGGAGACGACCCTCGACGGACGCATCGCGCTGCTCGAGAACAATGTGATCAGCCGGCTCGGCGCCGTTTCCTCCGAGATCGACGAGGGCGGCCGACTGGTCGTGGACACGATCGGCGCCCGTCTGCAGGACATCAAAGACGTTCTGGCCGCGGCGCGGCGCGAATTCGATACGACGCTTCATGCGCGCGCCGGCGATCTCGGCCAGTCGCTCGCCGAACGCGTCGCAGAGATCAGCGACGCGCTGGATGCGCGCCTCACGCAAATGCAGACCGTGCTCGACGCCCGCGGCGGAGCCGTCGCCCAGGAATTGACGACGATCGGCGATTTGGTGACGACCGCCGTCGAAAATAGCAGCGCCGCCCTTGTCTCACGCCTCGGCGTCGAGCGCGACGAGCTGACGAATGCGCTGGACGCCTCCCGCGAGGCGCTGGCGCTGACGCTGGAGACCAGCGTGCAGACTTCGATTGCGGCGCTGCTGGAGACAAACGAAAGAATTCGCGCCGAGCTGCCCGCCCTGCTCGACACGCTCGGCGAGACGAACGCCTCGCTTCATGCGGTCATCGACAAGACCGGCGGCAATCTGGTCACGCTCGAACACGAACTTGGCAAGCGCCTCGCCGAGTTCCACGGCGCGCTGAACGAGGCCTCGACGCAAGTCGAACATATCAGCGCCGTCGCTGGCGGCACGATGCAGGACGCCAACGCCATCGTCGCGGCGCTCGACGAGAGACAGCACACGCTGGCGCAGAGCGCGCAAAAACTGGCGCAAAGCCAGGAGGCGCTCGACGCCGTGATGGCGGCCCGCCGCCGCTCGCTCGAGGAACTGGTGACGCTCATCGAAGGCCGGCGGGCCGAATTCGAAAGCGCCATGACGCAGTTCGGCGAATTGATGGACCGTTCGTTCCGCTCTATCGAGACGCGGTCGCGCGACCTTGGAGGCGAGCTGAGCGAAACCTCCAGGCAAACCGCCGATTTGATCGAGACGCGCTTTGCCGCGGTGCGCGCCGCCGCGGAAGGCGAACGCGAGCAGACTTCGGAAGCGCTGCGCGCCGCCTTCTCACAAGCCAATGAAGAGATCACCCGTCTGTTCGGCGACGCGCGCTCGAAATTCGACGCGGCGACAGACGAGATTCGCGGCCTCGCGCGCAACATCCATCGCGAGATCGAGGAGACCCGCGAGGAGGTGCGCCGCGGCGCGACCGAAATTCCGCGCGAAACCGCGGAGCAGGCGGCGGCGCTGCGGCGGGTCGTCGGCGATCAGGTGAAGGCGCTGAACGAACTCACCGACATCGTGGCGCGCTCGGGCCACGTCTATGACATCGCCGAACAAAGCGCTCCGCTCCGTCAGGCGATCCCGGATCAGGCGGCGCGCGCAGCGCCGCAGGTCGCGCAGAATCGCGCGGCGGAGCCGACGCGCGAGCCGCAGGGCGGATGGCTGAGCAACCTGCTTGCGCGCGCCTCCTTCGACGACTCCGCGCCGCAGCCGCCGCGCCCGGCGCGGTCGCTGGCGACGGCGGGCGCCCTCGACAGCCTGACGCTCGACATTGCGCGTATGGTCGACAACGCCGCCGTGGCGGAGCTGTGGCGCCGCTATCAGCGCGGCGAGAAGGGCGGGCTATTCGGTCGCCGTCTCTACACCGCGCAAGGCCATCAGACCTTCGAGGAAATCCGTCGCCGCTATCGCGTCGATCAGGCGTTTCGCGCGACCGCCGATCGCTACGTCGCGCACTTCGAGGATCTGCTCGTTGAGACCAGCCGCGGCGATCACGACGGCTCGAAAGCGCTCGACCTGCTGACGGGCGACGCCGGCAAGGTTTACACCATGCTCAGCCACGCCTCCGGACGCTTCGAATAGCGCTCAACCTATTCGATCGATTCCGGCGGCTCGGCGCCGATGCGCGCTTCAAAAGCGACTTCGGCGCGCAGATTGTCGAGGTCGCGGCCGATGGTCGCGACGGCCAGCAGCCGGTCGCCCTTGAAGTAGGAAACGGCGCAGTCGGCGGCGGCCGGATCGCCTGACATTTCCAGCCGGTCCCACGACGCGGCGTTTCCGATATAGGAAATCGCCTCATCGTAATGCTGGCTCCAGAAGAAGGGCGCGGCGTCGAACTTTTCCTTGCGGCCGAGAATGTTGCGCGCGGCCGTCTGTCCCTGACGCTCCGCGACAACCCAATGTTCGACGCGTATCCGCGCCCCCGTGATCTTGTCGGGCCAGCTGGCGATGTCGCCGGCGGCGTAGATATCGGGCGCGCTCGTCTGCAGATATTCATCGACGAGCACGCCGCGGTCCACCGCAAGGCCGGCTGATTGGGCGAGCGAGAGATCCGGCTTCACCCCGACGCCGATGACGACGATATCGGCGTCCAAGATCGCGCCGCTTTTCAAATTGACCGTGCGCTCGCCGATCTCCGTCGCCGTGTCCCCGAGATGGAAGACGACGCCATGGCTCTCGTGCAGCTTTCTCACATGCGCGCCGATTTCGGGGCCGAGAATGCGCGCCATCGGTATTTCCTCGGGCGCAATGACGCGCACGTCGAGACCGCGGCCGCGCAGCGACGCCGCCACCTCAAGGCCGATGAAGCTCGCGCCGATCACGGCCACGCGGCGCGCCCCGGCGCAGGCGGCGATGATCCGGTCGCAATCCGCGAGCGAGCGCAGATAATAAACATGGCTCCGTTCGGCTCCCGGCGTCGGCAGCTTGGTGGGGAATGCGCCCGTGGCGAGCAGCAGCGCGTCGTAGGACAGCGTCGTCCCGTCAGCGAGCGTCAGCCGCTTGTCCGCGGGGTCGAGCGACTCGACGCGCCGTCCCAGACGCAGCTGGACGCCGTTGTCGCGATACCAGGCGGGATCGCGCAACGGCAGCCAGTCCGGCTGCGCGCTTCCGGCCAGATAATCCTTGGACAGATTGGGACGGTCGTAGGGCTCGGCGGGATCGGCGCTGACCAGCTCCAGAAGGCCGTCATAGCCTTCCGCCCTTAACACCTGCGCGGCGGCGAAGCCCGCGGCGCCGCCGCCGACGATGACGACGCCGCGCGATTCGGCAGCGCCCCTACGCGCAGGGCGCGCGGGGTCGGGCAGCCTTTCGCGCGCAAACGCCTTTCCGTCGACCTGCTCGACCCGCCACCGCGGCAGCGGATCGAAGGCGGGGGCGCGCAACGCGCGGCCGCTGCGCAAGCTGAAACAGGCATGGTGCCACGGGCACCGGATCGAGCCGCCGACCACGAGGCCCTCGGCCAAGGGCCCATGATAATGCGTGCAATGCGCGCCGATGACGAAGAACTCGTCGCCCTGTCGCGCCATCACCGCGTCCTCGCCGGCCACATGGCCAAGCAACGGGCGGCCTTCGGAAACCTCGGCGGCGGCGACTCCCTGCGTGAAGTCGGGGCCCTCGGGTTGATTGCGCCCTTCTTCCGTCATGTCGCTCTCTCCCCCTCCGCGCCGTCGCGCCCGTGCGCCAGCCTATTGCCACGCTTACTAAAGAGGGCGGCGCTTGAAGAGCGGCAAGCCTCGATCCGGACGGAAGCGATCGTGATTCGTCAAGAATCGAACACTTTGTCACCTTTTGTATTATGAGAGGCGTTATGAAATGCCCATCGGCGGCTCTGGAACCATGAAAAATTGTGACATTGCCGCCACACTAATTAGAACAAATTTTCGTCAGGGCTTTTTTTGCCTAACAATTGGGCAGATGCGCGGACGTTGGGCTTGAACGGAACTTCGCTCGCGAGTGATATCAATCAGATCTCGCCTCCCAGACGGAGTTCCCAGCAATGAAATGGCCCTATCTTTCGACCGTCGCTGCACTCTCGCTAGCAACCAGCGTCACGAGCGCTGCCCATGCTCAGTCGAAGCTGATGGAGGTCGACCCGACTCTGATCGAAGAGAATCAACCCGCGCCGCCCCCTGCGGCCAAGCCCGTCAAAAAAGGCAAGATCGTCAAGGGTCCGGCCGTGGCCCCGACGCCCGCCTGGATCGATACGCTGACCATCGACGGCTACGTCGAAGGCGGCGTCGCCGTCAACTTCAATCAGCCGTTCAACAAGCTGAACTGGGGCCATCTCTACACCGACCGCGCCAATTGGCCAACCTTCAACGGCGCCCTCCTGACCGTGCAGCGTCCGCTCGATCCCAAGGCCGAAGGCTATGACTTCGGATTCAAGCTTCAGGGCATGGTCGGCGAGGACATGCGCTACAACCACTACCTCGGCATTCTCGACTATGCGATCGCCTCGCGCACGCAGATCGGACCGATCGAGGCCAATGTCCTGGCGCATTTTCCGTGGATTAGCCCGATCAGCGAAGGCGGCGTCGACCTCAAGTTGGGCATGTTCGTCACCTACAACGGCGCGGAAGTGATCCCGGCGAAAGACAATCTGTTCTACAGCCACTCCTACATCTTCAACTTCGGTCCGTTTATCCACACCGGCGCGATGGTCACCACCCACGTCAAGCCCTGGCTCGACGTCTATACCGGCGTGACCAGCGGCGTGAACACGAGCCTCGGCTGGCCGGGTGACAACAACGCCGCCGCGTCCTTCCACGGCGGCTTCGGCTTCAACCTGCTCGACGGCAATCTGACCATTATGGCGATCACCCACACGGGTCCGGAGAACCAGAGACAGACCGATCCGCTCGGCGTCGGCTGGCCTGTCGGTTTCACCGGCGTCCCGTTCACTCCGGGGGGGTGGCCTCCGCCGACGACGGCCGGCTGGCCGTTCAACCAGGGCGGCTTCGGCGCTCCTAGCCTCTGCGCCTGCGACGTCAACACGGCGATCCGTTCGTTCAACAACCTCACGACGACCTGGAAGGCGACCGAGAATCTGACGTTCATCACCGACATCAGCTTCATGCTGGAAAGCGGCTGGAACAATAGCTCCTTCGGCCTGCCGCAAAAGGCTTGGGCCGCGGCCAACGCCATCACCGGCACGGGATTCTGGGGCACGGCCCCGGCCTATCCGATGGGCGCGCGCGCCTTCGGCATCGCGCAATATTTCTCCTACAAGATCAACGATATCTTCAAGCTCAACGGGCGCGCCGAATTCTATCGCGACAACAACAACTTCTTCGTCAGCGCCTATCCGGGCTATTTCGACGCGGTCAATCTGGCGCATGGCTTCTGGTGTCCGTCCTGCATCAACCAGAACCTGGGAACGGGCCTTTATGCGAACAGGCCGGTCTATTCCGGCACGAGCTATCTGGCCTTCACGCTCGGTATGACGATTACGCCTGAACTGCCGGTCAAACTGCCCTACATCACCGGCCTGATCATCCGGCCGGAGCTGCGTTGGGACACGACGGTCAACGGCACCACGCCGTTCTTCAGCCGCAGCGGACTGAGCTCGAACCAGGGCATGTTCAATATGGACGTGATCGTTCCCTTCACGCTCCTTTAGCCGCAGTTTGCGAGAGCATACGAAGCAAGCCGCCCGGTCCGCCGGGCGGTTTTTATTGCGGAAGTTCGTCGTTCGCGTGATTGCGCGGCTGATCGCGCATGAGAATTTCGACGTCCGAGTCCTTGGTCGACTGCACGCGGAACGTGCCCTGGTAGGTTTTGCCCTCATGGCGCGCGATGGCGACATATTCGCCCTCGGCCAAAACCAGCGACGGGAAAGCGCCGATCATCTCGCGGATGACGTCGCCGCCGGGCGTGAGCACCGAGAAGCTGGTATTGGCGAGCGCCTCGCCGCCCGGCTGCTTGACGAGCTTCAAGGTCATGGTCGCCGCGCGATGGCGCAGGGTCGCTTCGATCAGTTTTCCGGCCGGTATTTTCAAATCCGCCGTAACCACGGAGTTGGTCTGGTTCGTCCCGCCCTGGGCGCCCTGCCCCGTGTCGAGCAAGGTGGAGACGACGTGATAGGCGCCCTCGGGGAGGCAGATCATTTGATCGGCGTTGGCGTTGGCGAGAATGAGCTTCGCTTCTGAATTGCCGCGTTCCGGCACATAGATCGAAATGGACAGCCGCTGCGCGGGAATTTGCGCGTCGCCCAGCTTGTCGATGAGCTTCAGCCCGCCGGCGTTCAGAACGATCCGCTCGGAGACATTGCCGCCCTCCATGGCGACGCGGCGCGTGACGCCGGCCAGCCCATAGGCGGCGTGGACGATATAGGAGCCGTCCGGCAGCGGCAGCGTCGGGATCGCCTCTTCGGATTGCGCCACGAGCTTGTGCGATCCGTCCGGCTGGGCGCTCTCCTCAAAGACGCGCCAGACGAGCCCTGAGTGGACCGGCTGCTGGTCACTGGCTGCAAGCGTCGCGCTCAGCCGCAGCGTGGCGCGTCTTTCGGTCGGCGGCGCGGCCGGCGCCGCCTCGCCGGCGCCATGCGGCGGATGGGTACGGCGCGGCGGCTGTTGCTGCGCTTGCGTCGGCGCGGGGAGAAGCGCTGCGCCGGCGAGCGCCGCCGCGGCGACCCGGCCAAGCGCGTCCAATCGGACTTTTTTCATCGACCTGTCTATGCCGAGGATTGCGGTCTTTGTCGATTCTCGCTCCGCGGGAAGACCTCATGGATGGCCGCGATCTCGCCGGGAAAAAGCGCCATCGCCCCTCGAAAACCGTCGCGGCGCGCCGCTGCATAGGCCTGCGTTTCCCCGGGTTGCGCGGGCGGCGCGAGCGCCGGAACGCCGGCCGAGGCCGCCGCGATCACGACCGCTCCGCGCGCCATTTGGACAGCGGCGCCGTTACCCTCGGCGAGCCCCAGCGCCGCGCGCAGCCCGGCTTCGTCGAAGGCCAGCGCCGCAAGACGCGGCGACGCGCCGGCAAGGGAATGCAACGCCAACACGGCGGCGGGATCGCCCCCCGCGAAGGCGCCGATCCTGGTCGCGCCGTCGGCGCGGCCGGCTTGCGCCTCGCGCACGGCGAGCTTCACGGCCATGCGCTGCAGGCTCGCGGCGCCGTCGCAGGATGGAAGAAAGACGCCGTCCGGCCCCGGGCCGAACAGCGCGTCGAGGTCGGCTTCGATGAGCTCGCTGTCGAGAGCGGCGACTTCCACGAAGAGCTTCGGCGCCGCGCTCTTGCCTCGCGCCTCATTGATCAGCGCGCAAGCGCGCGCGCGGACGCCGCGTCGCGCCGCGTCTTCCGCACAGGGGCCGAGCCGCAACAGGAGCGCATCGGCGCCGCACTCAAGCGCCGCTGCGACATCCTCATCGCTGGCGTCGGACTCAAGGATCAAACAAGAGCGCATGCGAGCTGAGTGGCTTTTCTCGGGAGACCTCGGGCCACTTCTATCATGCTCAACGGCCAGCGTGGCGAGGGCTGCGTTGACGGCCCGCGGAGCGGCGCGCATAAGCGCCTCGATGATCGATCGTTTTGAAACCTATCTATTGAAACTGCGCGAAACGCCGCTCGCGGAGCATACCGAGCATACGGGCCGCGCCGCCCTGGAATCTCTCTTGGGCCAATTCGCCAAGGACGCGCACACAGGTCTGCGGGTCCAGCACGAACCCAAGCGCGATAAAGACAAGGGCGCGCCTGACTTCAAGGTTTCCCGCCATGGCATGATCCTCGGCTATGTCGAGGTCAAGGAAATCGGCGCCAATCTCGACAAGATTCTCAAGTCCGACCAGATCAAGCGGTATCGCGAACTCTCAGCCAATATAATCCTTACGGACTATTTGCAGTGGATATGGATCGATGGCGCGCATGTGAATGCGCGCGAAGCGCTCGCCTTCCCGACCGACCTCGACGCGCGCAAAATTCGCATCGCGCCGGAGCGTGCGGAGGCCGTCGGCAAACTGATATCGGCGTTCTTCTCCGAAGCGCCCGAGGGCATTGGCCGCGCTCAGCAATTGGCGCTGGCGCTCGCAACGCGCAGCAAGTTGCTGCGCGAATTTTTAGGCGAAGAATTGGTACGACAGCAACGAGAACATCAAGAGGGCCGTTTGTTCGGCCTATTTCAGATTTTTCGCGACCAAGTCTTCCACGAACTCACGACTGCGGATTTCGCCGACGCCTTCGCGCAGATGCTGGCTTACGGTCTGTTTCTCGCGAAGCTCAACGCCGATACTGAACGCGTCACGCTGCATAATGCACGCGAGTTCGTGCCGGGCTCCTTCCGACTGATTCGCGAACTCGTCGACTTCCTGACCGTGCTCGATAGCGACGAATATCGCGAGGTGCGATGGGTCGTTGAAGAGGTGCTCTCCATCGTCAACGGGCTCGATCTGCCCGCGATTCACGAGGACTTATCCTTCCGGACCCGCAAGGCGATCAATCGCAAGGTCCGCGCGCAGGATGAAGAAGAGCATCGGCTTTTCGAGCGCGATCCCTTCATTTACTTCTACGAGGATTATCTGAAGGCCTACGACGCCAAGATGCGCAAGAGCCGCGGCGTCTATTACACGCCGCCGCCGATCGTGAATTTCATCGTCCGCGCGGTAGACGATGTTCTGAAGGACAGTTTCGGCATTCGCGAGGGGCTGGCGGATTCAAAGCGCGTCACCGTGCTCGATTTCGCCTGCGGCACGGGAACGTTTTTGCTCGAAGTGTTTCAGCGCATCTTCGACAATATCGGCGGCGCCGACAAAGGGCGCGCCGACCCGATCGTACGCGAACACATTTTGAAGAACATCTACGGCTTCGAATATCTCATCGCGCCCTACACCATCGCGCATCTGAAGCTCTCACAATTTTTGAAGGACCGCGGCCATGCGCTGAAGGATGACGAGCGGCTTCAGGTCTTTCTCACGAACACGCTGGAACCGATCGAGCCGCAGAAGAACTTCCTGCTGCCGGCGATCTCGGCTGAGGTCGAGGCGGCGCAGGCCGTGAAGGACAAGCCGATATTGGTGATTTTGGGGAATCCACCCTATTCTGGTCATTCCAAGAATAAAGGCGCATGGATAACGACCGCAATCGATGGATACAAATACACGATCGAAAAAGACGATAAGGGCAAGGAATTCGTTAAGCCGCTCGGTGAACGCAATCCGAAGTGGCTCAATGACGACTACGTGAAGTTCATTCGCTTCGCGCAGTTGAAAATGGACGCAGTCGATGAAGGCGTCGTCGGAATCATCACCAATCATTCATGGCTCGACAATCCGACATTTCGCGGCATGCGCCAGTCGCTAATGCGCAGCTTCGATCGAATTTACGTAATCGACCTGCACGGAAACGCCAAGAAGAAGGAAGTCGCGCCAGACGGCTCGAAGGACGAAAATATTTTCGACATTGAGCAGGGTGTGGCGATCAGCATCTTCGTCAAAAAGCCCGGCTTGGAACGCGGGGTTTGGCGCGGCGACTGGTGGGGGAAAAGGCTGGAAAAATATAAGGCCGGGGCCGAGCAAACTCTCAAGTCGTCCAAGGTTGAGAGACTTGAGCTCAACGAGCGAGACTTTTACTTTATTCTTCGAAATAGAGAGCTAGAAAAAAGCTACGGAAGCGGATGGGCCCTCGCGGAAATCTATTCCCTTGGAGGCGCGGGAATCGTGACTGCTCATGACGCGTTCTCGATTAGCTTTGAAAGTCGCGAGCTAATCGCTCGCTTCGAAAAATTCCGAAAGGCCAAAGGAGACGCCAAAGCTCTTCATCAGGAATTTGACGTCGAAGAAAAAACTGGCTGGGATATTTTAAGAGGATGGAAAGCTCTCTCACAAAGCCCGCGAAAGACCGCGGATTTTGTTCGAGAAATCGCTTATTCACCTTTTGACTCACGAAAAATTCTTTACGAAGATCATCTCGTTTGGCGTACCGTCAGAAAGCTCATGGATGAAATTGACGACGAAAATTTCGTCTTGCTTTCCAGTCGCGTCACGAAGGACGAAATATCTGCGATCATTGTGTCTTCCGCATTTCGGCATAAATCGGCTACTCGCTATGACATAACCTATGGTTTCCCATTATATACACGCTCAGATTCCCGCAGAATAGAAAACTTCTCTCCCCCCTTCCGCAGCTTCCTCGACGCTCGATATGATGGCCATCATTTCGAAGCCGAAGAAATTCTCGGATACATTTACGCAGTCCTGCACGCGCCGACTTACCGGCGCCGCTACGCAGAATTTCTGCGCATAGATTTCCCCCGCATTCCCTTCGCGGAAAAACGCGAGGACTTCGAGACGCTGTCGCGCATGGGCACCGAACTGATCGAGGCGCATCTTCTGAAGGACTTCCCGCGTCGCGGTCTCGGCGACTATCATGGGCGCGGCGACAACAGCGTCGAAAAGCCCCGCTATGTCGAAGCCGAGGAACGCGTTTTCATCAATGACGCGCAATCCTTCGCGCCCGTGCCGAAGGAGATTTGGGAATTCCACATCGGCGGTTATCAGGTGCTCGAGAAATATCTGAAGTCTCGAAAGGGGCGGACGTTTTCTCTCGACGAGATCAATCATGTCGCCGCGGTCGCTGACGTTCTGGCCTTCACCATCGAGCAGATGGAGAAAATCGACGACGCCTGGCGCAAGGCTTTCCCGGACAGGGGATAACTCTCCAAGACGCGAGACCCGCGCTGCTCACAGCGCTATATTTCCTCCATGTCGAGCCGCGCTGCGAAGCGATCATACGACCAGCCGGGACTGTTCCCGCCCGACCAGCCTGATCTCTTTGGCGAGGCGGCGCCGCCGCGCCGCGACGTCTATATCCCCAAGCCAGAGGCTGTGCGCAGCGGCGCCCTGGGGGCGCTCGAAAAATTAAGGGCCGTCAAGGCTTGGGCGGACGAGCGCGCCTGGGGCCGCGTCCGTCTCATCGAGAGCGCCGAATATTATTACGGCATCACCGCCGATGACGCCGAGGCGGAAGAATGGCGCGTGCGCTACGAGGCCGAAATGGCGCGGCTCGATGCAACCGGCCCCCGCGCGCCCGAGGGCGAACGGGCCGAATATATCAACTATCCTACCCGCGAATTCGCCCCCCGCTGGGTCCGTCGGCCGCCCGGCCGCTGATCAGTCCGGGGCCTCGATCGCCTCCAGCACAAAGCGGATCAGCTCGTCGGCCGACGCATAGCTGATCCATTTTCCGCCAGGATAGACGACCGCGACGGGGCCGTGCTCGCATTGGCCGAGGCAGCCCGACTGCGTCAGGCGCACGCCGTCGCGCTTGGCGAAGGGCAGCGCCTTGAGCGCTTCCTTCACCTTCGCCAGAGCCTCCTTTGCGCCGTGGTCCTCGCAGGCGGATCGGCCGTCGCGCGTGTTGACGCAGACGAAGACGTGGAGGCGGAACGGTTTGATCGCTGTTTCAGTCATTGGGTCTAGTATCCGAACTGCTCGCGCAGGATTCGTTCTTCCAGCGAATGGCCCGCGTCATGGAGCAGGATCAGACTGGTGGCGTGGTCCATCACCACGTCCACATAAGCAAGGTCGCGGAATTCGTCATGATCGGCGACGACGGAGACCGGCCGCTTCGCCGCTTCGAGGACCTCGATCCGCACCTTGGCGAGGTCCGGCAGCAAAGCGCCATGCCAGCGGCGCGGGCGGAAAGCGGAGATGGGCGTTAGGGCCATGAGCGGCGCATCGAGCGGCAGGATCGGACCATTGGCGGAAAGATTGTAGGCGGTGGAGCCAGCGGGCGTCGACACCAGCACGCCGTCGGTGACGAGTTCCGGCAGACGCTCCTGGCCATTGACCAGAATGCGCAGCTTCGCGATCTGCGACGTCTGGCGCAACAGCGACACCTCATTAATGGCGTGCGCCGAAAACTCGTCGCCGCGCACATTGACGGCATGCATCAGCAAGGGGTGAATGATAGAAGGCTTGGCCTCGGCGATCCGCTTGCGCAGCCCCGTCTCGCGATATTGGTTCATCAGAAAGCCGACCGAGCCGCGGTTCATGCCGTAGATCGGCTTGCCGGCGTCCATGAACCGATGCAACGTGCGAAGCATGAGGCCGTCGCCCCCGAGCGCGACGATGCAATCGGCCTCCTCAGGCGGGCAGTCGCCGTATTTTTCGATGAGGCGCTGGCGCGACTCCTCCGCCTCCGGCGCGCCCGAGGCGAGAAAAGCCAGATGGGCGCACGGCTTCTTCGCGTGATTCTGCCGATCTCCGGCGGCGCCCATCGCAAACTCCCCTCACGCTCGCCGCAGCCGCCGCGATTGCTTCCGCATACACCGGCGCGAGGCCGGAGGGAACGGCGCCGACGCGACCTCCGCGCGCGCCGCGCTTCGGCGGCCTCCAAATGAGCAACTCATTGGTGGGCCTCGCCGGCGCCCCACAGCCAGGCGGCGCCGCGCACGCCCCCCGAGTCGCCATGCGCATTCGGCAGGATTTTCGTATCGAAAGCGTCGGTGACGGCGTTCTCCCCCACGCGCGCCGCGAGTCCGTCATAGATCCGCGAGATGTTGGAAAGCCCGCCGCCGAGCACGATGACGTCAGGATCGATGAGATCGACGACCACCGCCAGCGCCCGCGCCAGACGGTCCTGATAGCAATCGAGGCTTGCGCGCGCGGCGGGCGCGCCGGCATCCGCCAGCGCGGCGATTTCGGCCGCATGGCGGCGCGCGCCGGCGCGCTTCTCGTAGTCGCGCGATAGGCCGGCGCCGCAAAGAAACGTTTCGATGCAGCCGCTGTGCCCGCAAAAGCATAGGCTGCCGGGATATTCCTCCGCGGTCATCCACGGCAGCGGCGTATGGCCCCATTCGCCGGCGACGCGATTGCGCCCCTCGAGGATCTTTCCGTTGACGATGACGCCGCCGCCGACGCCGGTGCCAAGAATGACGCCGAACACCACGCCGGCGCCGCGGCCGGCGCCGTCGATCGCCTCCGACAGCGCGAAACAATTGGCGTCATTGGCGACCCGCACCGGACGTTCGAGCGCCCGCGCGAGATCGACGTCGAGCGGCTTGCCGTTGACGGCGGCCGTGTTGGAGTTTTTCACGAGGCCGGTATGCGTCGAGATCGCGCCAGGCGCCCCGACGCCGACGACGCCGCGCCGCCCGATATTCGATTCGATATCGCGCACGAGAGTCGCGACGGCGTCGACGATCGCCGCATAATCGTCGGCGGGCGTCGCGACGCGGCGACGCGCCAGCGTCTCGCCCGCGGCGTTGAGCGCGATCGCCTCGATTTTGGTGCCGCCGAGATCGACGCCGATGCGGATAATGTCGCGCGTCATTTCACGCGGGCGCGATCGATGTTTTGCGCGCCTGCGAGCGCGCTCCCGGCGGCGGCGTCGATCTGCGCGGAATCGAGATCAAGACCGTCGGTCATGGCGCCGGTCCAGTTTACGCCGGTCAAATCCGCGCCGGCGGCGTCGGCGCCCTTCAGATTCGCCTCGGAAAAATCCGCGCCAGCGGCGCGCGCGAAGCGCAGGTCGGCGCTCGCGAGATTGGCCTTGTGAAAACGCGCGCCCTCGAGCGCGGCCGAGCGCAGCACGGCGCGCATCAATCCCATCGATTGGTTCTTCATGTCGGCGGAGAGATCCGCCTCGCTGAAATTGGCGCCGCGCGCCGATGCGCCGGTCAGATCGCCGGCGAGACGCGCATGCGCGAAGTCCGCGCGGTCGGCCCGCATGCGCTGCATTTGCGCAGCGAAGGCGTGCGCCCCCTTCAGCGACGCGCCGGTGAGGTCGGCTTCGATCAGCCAAGCCTGGTCAAGGATCGCGTCGTCCAGCCGTGCGCCGGCGAGCGATGTCTTGTTCATGCGGGCGGCGCGGAAATCGACGCCGTGCAGATCGAGTCCGGAAAGATCGAGTCCGTTGAGGCTCTTTTCCGAAAGATCGACCCTGTTCCCGCTCTTGCGATGCAGCAGCGCCGCTTCGACCTCGGCGCGCGTCAGTTCAGCCTTGGAATAGGCCGGCTGCGCAAGATCGACGCCTTGCAGCATATCCTGCGCGCGCAGGTCTTGGCTGGACAATGACGCGACGCAGATGAGGACGAAGCTCAGACCCATACGCATGCGCGCGAACTCGTCCTTTTGCCGACGCTTACGCCGCGTCGGCGTTGCGATCGGCGCGGGCGCCGCCGCTCAGCGCTTGCGCCTGCGCGATCCATCCGTTGCGCTTCACCCGCCCCGCCGCGCCGATCGACGCCTCGATCCATTTGACGTTGTCGTCGCTCCAGCCGGCGATCTGATCATAATGGAAAACCCCGAGCGCATGCAGCTTCTCGACGCTCTTTGGTCCGACGCCCTTTATCTTGGCAAGATCGTCCGCCGCGCCGTCACGCGGCGCGGACAGCGCGGCAGGACGCGCGCCCGGCGCCATTTTGCCGCCCGGCGCGCGCATTTGCGCGGCTTTTTCATTCAGCGCCTTGGCGGCTGAAGCCGCCGCCTCCAGCGCCGGCTCAACGCCCGTCGGCGTCCCTGGCTCCGCCGTCG
The DNA here is from genome assembly GCF_000304315.1 of Methylocystis sp. SC2. Lineage (NCBI taxonomy): Bacteria > Pseudomonadati > Pseudomonadota > Alphaproteobacteria > Hyphomicrobiales > Methylocystaceae > Methylocystis > Methylocystis hydrogenophila. The sequence goes on from NC_018485.1 coordinate 683,941, forward strand.
CGAAAATCTCATCTAGCTCGTCTTGCGGTTCGGGCGACGGCGCGGCGGTCGGTTCGCAAACGTCGCGCGTCGCGCCGCGCAGCACGACGATCGGCCGCTTGGCGGCGAAAGCCGGCGCGGACTGCGTCATCTTGAGCGCGCCGCCGACCGGCAGACCGATGAGATAAGCGAGCGCCGCGATCAGCAGCACGTCCATCGTCAGCGCGGCGCGTCCGTCAAGGAGCCCCAGCCAGGAGGCGGCCGCGCCCGCGCCGAGCGTCGCGGCGATCGCGATGAGATTCCAGCCGGGCGCGGCGGGGGCGTCCTTCGCCCGCGAGGTCGTCACATAGCCGGCGAGCGCGCCAAGCGCACAGGCGGCGGCGAACCAAGGCCAGCCAAGCGTCAGCAAGTAGGACATCTTCCGTCTCCTTCTCTGGCGCTACTTGACGACGATTTCGACGCGGCGATTGCGCGCGCGATTTTCGTCGCTGTCATTGGAAGCGATTGGGCGCTCGCCGCCGTGGCCGACGGCGATTATTCTGAACGGGTCGACTCCGGCCTTCGCCAGCCGTTCGACGACCGCCTGCGCGCGGCGCTTGCTGCGCCCCAGATTCACTTCGGCGATGCCGATGTTGTCGGTGTGCGCCGCGATTTCGAGAGTGGCGCCCTGGCAGCGCAGCGCCGTCGCGGCGATCGCATCGACGAGAGGCGCGGATTCAGCGGCGATCGCCGAATCGTCGGACGCAAAAACGATCGGCGATTTGGCGAGAAGCTCGGAGAGCGCCGCGGCGCATCGGCTGGCGTCGAGCGGCGATCCGACGATGCGGGTCGACAGCTGCGCCTCGCCGCGGAAACTCTGCGGAAGCGCATCGGCGAAGCTCGCCGCGATTTCGGCGCGCGCGCTCTGATGACGCGCGACGCCCGCGAGCGAGATATTCGAGTCGCTGATCGCGAGCTTGCCTTCGTCGAGTCGCGCGAGCGCAGCAAGGGAATGATCCGTCGCTTCCGCGAAGTTCTGCGGGGCGCCTTTCGCGATCATGAGCCGATCGACGACCTTCGCGTCGAAGAAATTCCTGCGCGCGGTTTCGATGAGGCGATTACGGACGGCCTCGTCCGGCGCATAGCCGGTGAGCGTGACCTCTCCGCCGGCGCGCTGGGCGCTGAAAACATAGGGCGTCATCGGACCCGCCATGACGTCGAGCCGCGCGATCTCAAATCCGGAAGGCAACCGCGCTTTCGCATCGGCGCGGATCGTCTCGCCAAATATGTTCTGGCGCCCCTGCCCTTCGATGATGATCTTGCCATCCGATACGGCGACTTTGCCTTGCGACAATTTGCCGAGCTCGCCGACCGCGAACGCAAGCGCACCCGCGAAATCGCCAGCCGGCGCGCCGGCGCCGAGCTCGGTCGCATCGCTGACGGCGGCGCCGGCGCCGGCCGCGGCCGCCATGGCGACGACCTGTTTGCGCAGATCGTCGCTCGGCAAATGGCCGGAGAGGCTGATGACGCCGTCGCGCGCCGCCGCTGTAAACACATAGGGAGAAACGCGCGGCGGCGACACTTCCACTTTTACCGCGCTCTCAAACGGCGACGCCTTGAGCGCGGCGAGCGCCCGCTCGTAATCGGCCGCGCTGCGCGCTTCGCCGGAAACAGCCAGAGTCGCGTCGGTCATCGTCGTCGTCGCGGGATCAAGTTCGGCGAGGCGGCGCACGGCGAAGGAGGCGAGATCGGGGAAGGCGTGCGGCGCGCCGTCGGCGTAGGCGGCGGAGTCCGACACTTCCAAGCCTAAGGCGGCGATCTCGGCGCGCAGCCTTTCGCGCACGCCCGTCGGCGGGACGTTGCCCGAGATCATCGCCTTGCCGCCGCGGCGCTCGAGTCTCAGAACAAAGGGCGTCGCGCGCGAGAGCGGCTGCGTCGCGTCCATGATGCGCCGCGCTGGCGTCTCAACGCCTAAGGCCGTCAAAAGACTCGCTTTCGCTTCAGGCGACAGCGAAACGCCGGCAAGGACGACGTCGCGGCCGGAGACGCGGACCTCCGGCCTATCGATCGCGTCGGGAGAGCGTGCGACTCGCGACAAGACGGCGGCGCGCAGATCGTCCTCAAGACGAGGCGTCAACGCGCCCTGCGCAAAATAGCCCAGTCCTAAAAGGACCGGCAGTCCAATCCACCATTTTTTGGGAAGGTGCATCGACGTCTTGCCCTCCATCGAAGAGAGAATCAGCGAAGACGCGCTTAACTCAACCGCACAAGGTCGTTTTGCGCGGCGACGTGTCAATATGATGGCAAAGAAAAATGGGGAACGCGGCCGCGCCGCGCTCCCCAAAGGCGAAGAAGAGTCCTGGTCGACTGTGAGATAGGCGTCGCCCGCTCTTCGACAAGTCTATCTGGAGGAAAAGCGCGCGCTTGCAGGCGGTCTGCCGGGGAGGAAAGGCGCCATGCCGGCCCGCGCCAGCTCGTCGGCGCGCTCGTTCATGTCATGGCCCGAATGGCCTTTGACCCAATGCCAGTCGACCTCATGCCGCTCCGCCGCCGCTTCGAGCCTTTGCCACAAATCGACGTTCTTGACCGGCTTTCGGTCGGCGGTGCGCCAGCCGCGCGCTTTCCAGCCGGCGATCCATGAGGTGACCCCGCTGCGCAAATATTGCGAATCGGTATGCAGATCGACCGCGCAAGGACGCGTCAGCGTTTCAAGCGCCATGATCGCCGCCATCAGCTCCATGCGATTATTGGTGGTGAGCGGCTCGCCGCCGTTGATCTCTCTTTCGCGATCGCCAAAACGGAGTATCGCGCCCCAGCCGCCCGGCCCCGGATTGCCCGAGCAGGCGCCGTCGGTCCAGATCTCGACGCCGAGCGTCATGAACCGACTCCATAGACGCGCGCATCGGCGGCGGACTGGTGAAACCGGAGCTTGGCGAGATATTCGCGCGGATCCTTGGGACGCACCAGCGCGCCTGGCGGCACGTTGAGCCAGTCGACGTAGCGGGTGAGCAGAAAACGCAGCGCCGCGCCGCGCGCGAGCATGGGAAAGGCCTCGATCTCGGCGCGGGACAGCGGTCGAATCCGCTGATAGGCGTCGAGCAGCGCGGCGCCCTTGTCCGGTTGAAAGCGATGCTCAGCGTCAAAGCACCAGGCGTTGAGGCAGATCGCGAGATCGTACGCGTAGGCGTCGGTGCAGGCGAAATAGAAGTCGATCAACCCCGAGATCCGCTCGCCGAGAAAGAAGACATTGTCGGGGAAAAGATCGGCGTGAATGACGCCGCTCGGCAATTCCCGCGGCCAGTTCCGCTCCAGATGATCGAGCTCCGCATCGACGAGCGCGCGCAATCCCGTCGCGACCTCTTCCGCACGGGACGCGCATGTCGAAAAAAGCGGCCGCCATCCCTCGACAGAAAGCGCGTTGCGGCGGCGCTGCGCGAAATCGGCGCCGGCGAGATGTAGTTGCGCGAGATTTGCGCCGAGCGCGGCGCAGTGCGCGGTTTCCGGATGGTGGATCGAATAGCCGTCCAGAAAAGTGACGATGACGGCGGGTCGGCCGGCGAGGCGCCCCAGCGCCAGCCCGGCGCGGTTTTTCACCGGCAGCGGACAGGTCACGCCCCGCGCCGCGAGATGTTCCATGAGGTTCAGGAAGAATGGCAGATCGGCTTCCGCGACGCGCTTCTCATAGAGCGTGAGGATGAAGCTGCCGGCGCCGGTATGGAGATAATAGTTGGAGTTTTCGACGCCCTCGGCGATGCCTTTGCAGGAGAGCAGCGGCCCGAGATCGTATGTCGCGAGAAAAGCGATCAGCTCCTCGTCGTCAACCAGCGTGTAGACGGCCATGGGCGCCGACCGTTCACTGCGGGCCGCCCTCAGGCGATCGCCCGCAGCTCCTTGGGCAGAGGGAAGGACACGTTCTCGTCGGCGCTGGAGATGGTTTCGACGACAATGTCGTAGCGTTCGGCGAATGCGTCCATGATCTCCTCGACCAGAACTTCGGGCGCGGACGCGCCGGCGGTGATGCCGAGCGACGGTATGTCGCCAAAAATCTCCCAGTCGATCTCGCCCCGGCCCTGCACGAGCTGCGCCGGCGCGCCAGCGCGTTCGGCCACCTCGCGCAGCCGCTGCGAGTTCGAGGAATTGGGCGAGCCGACCACGATCACGGCCGCGACATGCGGCGCGACCTCCTTCACCGCGGCCTGGCGGTTCGTGGTCGCGTAGCAGATATCTTCCTTGTGCGGGCCGATGATCTTTGGAAAGCGCCGCATCAGCGCGCTGACGATCTCCTGGGAGTCGTCGAGCGACAGCGTCGTTTGCGTCACATAGGCCAGATTCGATTCGTCATCGAGTTTGAGCCGGTCGATGTCCTCCACGGACTCGACCAGCACCACCGCCCCGTCCGGCAGCTGTCCCATGGTGCCCACGACCTCAGGATGGCCGGAATGTCCGACGAGCAACACCCGGCGGCCGCGTCGCCTGTGAATTTCCGCCTCTCGATGCACTTTCGTGACGAGCGGGCAGGTCGCGTCGATGGCGAGGAGTCCGCGTCCCTCCGCTGCGGCCGAGACTGATTTCGCGACCCCGTGGGCCGAGAAGATCACCGGCGCGTTGGTGTCGGGGATTTCGTCGAGCTCCTCGACGAAGATCGCGCCCTTCGACTTAAGCGATTCGACGACGTAGCGATTGTGGACGATCTCATGGCGGACATAAACGGGCGGGCCAAACTTGGCCAGCGCCCGCTCGACGGCGTCGATCGCGCGCACGACGCCTGCGCAAAATCCCCGCGGCGAGCAAAGCAGAATCTTGAGCGGCGGCTTTGTCGGTCGGGGGTGAACGTTCATCTTCGCGCCTTTTGGCAGAGGCGGCGCCGAGCGGCGAGCCGCTCAAGCGCCAAACGCGGCCATCCGGATCACCCGGCTGAATGCCGGCAAGCAATGTCGCGCATGCGCGACGGTGTCAAGCCGCGGCGCAGCGCGGATCCGCTGCGGGAGGCTCCTCGGCGAACGCGGTCAATGCGTTGCTAACGCCGCCGCGGCGCAACACGTTTCCAGCTCCCCCGCCGATTGGCGCGACCGCCCGGACTGTGACACCATGACGGCGGGCTCGCCTTCCGGGCTCGCGTGAACGGAGCTGCGCGCATGTCCTATCTCGACGAGATCTTGCAGTCCGCGCAAGGCGGCCAGCTGGTGTCCAATCTCGCTCAGCGCTTCGGCCTCTCCGACGAACAGATGGACCGCGCCATCAAAGCCCTTTCTCCCGCGCTCGAAGTCGGCCTGAGCAACGCCGCCGAACAGCCGTTGCTGTTCGAAAAGCTCTTGGGCGATATCGCGTCCCCGCTGCGCGCGGCGGCCTTCGACGATCCCGGCGCCGCGCAGGATGCAGATTCTCTCGCCCAGTCGCGACAGCTGCTCGAAGATCTCTTCGGCTCGCCGGCGGCCGCCGGGCGCGTCGTGCAGGTCGCCTCCCGCGAGTCGGGGCTGCGTCCGGACATTCTCTCGCAATTGCTGCCGGTGCTCGTTTCCGTGCTCATCGGCGGATTGTTCAAAAATGTGAGCAACCGGGGCCTCGGCGGCGTGCTCGGCCAGCTCGTCAGCTCCGGCGCGCTCGGCTCCATTTTGGAGCAGATGCTCGGCGGCGGGCGGGCCTCGCCGCCCGAACCCGCGCCGGCGCCGACGTCTCGAGGCGGCGCAGCTGGCGGCGCAACTCGCGGCGGCGGCCTTCTGGGCGGGCTTCTGGGGTCGATACTGGGCGCGTTGCTCGGCGGCCGCCGGCCCGCGCCCGATCCCTACGGCGGACCTGTCGGCGGACCCTTGGGCGGGCCCATGGGCGGGCCCATGGGCGGACCTGTCGGCGGGCCGATGGGCGGGCCGCTTGACCTCGACCGAGGCGCCGGGCGCTCTCAAGACCTGCCCGATGATATGGATCAGGCGTCGATTCAGCAGGCGATCGAAGAGATCAAGCAGACGCTGCAGATCGGACGCGGCGGCGGCGGCGAAAACGCCGGCGCGCGCTCGGACTTTGAAAGCATTCTCGGCCAGATGTTCGGCAAGCGCTAGGCGCCGGCCGCCTAGCTCGGGACGACCCGCGACGTTCCAAACCCGGGACGCCCATCGGCGCGCCACGCCGGCGCCCGGCGCGGGGGTGCTTGCGCGACGCCCGCTTTCCTGCAATCCATCGGCGCGATTCATTCACCCGCGAGGCGCATCCCGCGCCGCAATCGCGCGTCTCCTCTAGCACGGAAAATTCCCCGTAGATGGCCCGCGACGTATCCGACACGACGCCGATCACGTCGCGCAACATGTTGGTCGAATGGCTCGAAGCCGGCTCCAAGACTGGCGGCGCCCCGCTGCTTATCGGCACGGAGCATGAGAAAATCCCCTTTTATGCGGCCGACGATGCGCCGGTCCCCTATGAGGGCGCCGGCGGCCGGGGCGGCGTGCGCGCGCTGCTTGAAGGCTTGCGCGACACGCTCGGCTGGGCCCCCATCCTCGACCGGGACGCGCTGATCGGCCTCTATCAGTCCGATGGCGGCGGCGCGATCTCGCTCGAGCCCGGCGGACAGTTCGAACTCTCCGGGGCGCCTCTGGCCGACGTCCACGCCACGCATGAGGAGCTCGACGCGCATTTCGCGGCGCTTGCGCCCCTGGCCCGCGCGCTCGGCGTGCGCTTCCTTGATCTTGGCTGCAGTCCGAAGTGGTCCCGCGCGGAGACGCCGTCGATGCCCAAGCAGCGCTACGCCATCATGCAGGCCTACATGCCGAAAGTCGGCGCGCTCGGGCTCGACATGATGTTTCGCACCGCGACCGTGCAGGTCAATCTCGACTTCGTCGACGAGGCCGACATGGTTCAAAAAATGCGTGTCGGCCTGGCTTTGCAGCCGCTCATCACCGCGATGTTCGCCAATTCGCCGTTTCTCGACGGCAAGCCGACCGGCCGGCTGTCGCAACGCTCCTATATCTGGCTCGACACCGATCCCGACCGAACCGGCATGCTGCCCTTCGCCTTCGAGGAGGGATTCGGCTTCGAACGCTATGTCGACTATGCGCTCGACGTGCCGATGTATTTCGTCAAACGTGGCGACGTCTACCACGACGTGGCGGGGGCGAGCTTTCGGGACTTGATGGAGGGCCGCCTTCAGCAACTGCCTGGCGAGCGCGCCACAATGTCCGACTGGGCCAATCACCTCTCGACGATCTTTCCGGAGGTGCGGTTAAAGACCTATCTCGAAATGCGCGGCGCGGACGCAGGCCCGCGCGCCCATTTCACCGCCCTTCCCGCGCTTTGCGCCGGCCTGTTCTATGACGCCGCCGGGCTCGATCAGGCGCGCGAACTGACGAAGGGGTGGAGCGCCGCCGCGCGTCAGGCGCTGCGCGCGGATGCGCCCGGTCTGGCGCTTGATGCGAGAATCGAGGGCCGCAGCCTCCGCGACGTCGGGCGCGACGTTCTTGCGCTGGCGAAGGTCGGCTTGCGCCGACGCGCCCGCCTAGACGTCAAAGGACGCGATGAGAGCGTTTTTCTTGCGCCGCTGGAAGCAATTCTCGAAGACGGACGCACCCTGGCCCAGCGGCGCTTGGACGCCTATTACGGCGCGTGGGGGCGGTCGATCGACGCCGCCTTCACCGACTGCGTGCTTCCGCAATAGAAATCGCCGTGGAATTTGGAGCCTGCGCCGCCGCGACGGTCAGCGCGGGAAGAGGTCGTGCAACCCGAAGGGCGCCATCGGCGGCAGCGAGGACCGCGCAGCGGCATGCTGCATGCCGTCCCGGCGCATATCCGTGTAACCCAATGGGGCGACGGGGGTGCGAGGCATGGAGACGCGGACGTGGCCGCCGAGCCGAACACAACCGTTTGACCCCGCGACTGCGACATAATCGGCGCCATATCGGGCGCATTGGCTGACATTATCGGCATGCGCGGGCGCAACGGCGATGGCCGCGAGCGCGATGGCGCCGAAAAAGCCCGCCGGCAGAAGACGGTTACTGCGGCTGATGTTGCCTAGCGTCATGAGTTTTGGGCCTCATTTCCGAAAGTTGCGCGCGCGTCGCGCGAGATTTCCGGAGCCTTGCGATCCCGACAATGTCTCGATACGCCGTAATCGCGCTGGCGGCGACGAGAACCTCCTCGCCTTCGAGCGGCGCATTCCGGCGCTGCAAATCCAACTAGAGCCAAACATCGTGGCAGGATCGTGTCTTGAACGCCCACGGGCGAAGCCAGTCGGCGCCACGTCAGAACTACCCTTTATTTTCTATTTATTTATTTTTGGTTTAGACGGCGTCCGTCCGAGAACGCCAATCGCCGATTGCGGCCTGGACGATCGCCAGAGCCGCGACGGCGGCGGTGTCGGCGCGCAGCACGCGCGGCCCGAGCGAAAGGCGCGCGACGTTCGGCAGACCGGCGACGGCGGCCCGTTCGGCCTCGTCGAAGCCGCCTTCCGGTCCGATGAGCACGCTCACGCCCTCCCGCGCCGTACGGCCCTCGAGCGCGTCCAAGGGGTTGGCGAGCGCGGCGCGTTCGTCACAAAACACGAGGAGCCGCCGCGCCGGCCAGCGCGCCAGAAACTCTGACAGGTCGACGGCGGCCGCGACTTCGGGCACGGCCAGCACGCCGCATTGCTCGGCGGCCTCGATCACATTGGACTCGAGCCGCCCCGAATTGAGCCGGCGGACCTGGGTTCGACGCGTGATCACCGGCAGGAGACGGCCGGCGCCCATCTCCGTGGCCTTCTGCGCCATGTAGTCGAGCCGCGCCTGCTTTAGCGGAGCGAAACAATAATCGAGGTCGGCGCGTTCGGTCTGGACGCGCAGCCGCTCGCCGACGCGCAATCTGGCGGAGCGCCGCGAGGCGTTTGCGAGCGTCGCGCGAAATTCGCCGTCGCGGCCATTGAACAGATGGATCGCGGCGCCCTCCCGCATGCGCAGGACATTGAGCAGATAGTTCGACGCCTCAGCTGAAGGCGCGAGTTCGACGTCCGGCGCGAGATCGTCACGAACGAACAGGCGCTGCGCAGAAAAATCATAAGCGGACACGACGGCTCCCAAGCGGAGACGCGAGCGCAGGGACCGTTCGCCATGAAGCCGCCGCTTTGTTGCGTGCAGGTTCGCCAAAACTTGCGTCGCCGGCAAGCCTGCTGGTAATGCTGCGAGCCTGATGAGCGGACCAAGACACATGATCATCGGCGCTGTCGATATTTCTCGCGCTGTCGCGCGACTTTCGCTGTTCGCGATGCTGCTCGCCTCTACCGGCGCGCATGCGCAAGCCTGTCAGGAAGACTTCAGGAAGCTCACCGAGAAGCGCATGGCGGGAATCGAGGCGCTCAATACGCTCGGAAAGGCTGGCAAGGGCAAGATGGATCCCGAAGCCGCCTGCCCCGCGGCGAAACGTCTCGTCGCCGTCGAAACCGAGATGATGAATTACATCACCAAGAACAAGGAATGGTGCAACATTCCTGACAATGTCGCCGACGGCTTCAAGGAAGCGCGCGCCAAAACTCAGGGCTTCGCGTCGCAGGCCTGCGCGGCCGCAGCGAAGATGAAAGAGATGCGCGATCAAGCGGCGGCCGGCGGCGGCGGCATGATGGCGCCGCCAAAGTTGCCCGCCGGACCGCTGTGAACTTACGGCGAAGCGGCGATTCGGCGGGAGCGACCGCGCTGCCCGACGCCATCGCGGATCATCCGGTACTGCGCCGCGCGCCGCCAGCATTCCTGCCTTACATCCAGCTTGCGCGCCTCGATCGGCCCATCGGCTGGTGGCTGCTGCTGCTTCCCTGCTGGGAAGCGAGCGCGCTCGCCTCCGCCTCGATGCGCGAAGGCCCCAACGTCTGGCACTTGACGCTCTTCTTTATCGGCGCCGTCGCCATGCGCGGCGCCGGCTCGACCTATAATGATTACGTTGATCGCGAGATCGACGCCAAGGTCGAGCGCACGCGCCTGCGGCCGCTCGCCAGCGGGCGCCTCTCGCCTGCGGCGGCGGTGGGCTTCCTCGTCGCGCAATGCCTCGTCGGCCTCGCGGTGCTCTTGTCGTTCAACGGCCTCACGATCGGTCTTGGGCTGATATCTCCGCTGATCGTGCTGATTTATCCCTTCGCCAAGCGCTTCACCTCCTGGCCGCAGGCGATCCTCGGATTGGCCTTCGCCTATGGCGCGCTGCTCGGCTGGACGGCGCGCACGGGCGAACTCGGCGCGCCGGCGCTATTTCTTTACGCGGCGGCGATCTCATGGACGATCGGCTTCGACACGATTTACGCGCTCCAGGACATGCGCGACGACGCGATCGTCGGCGTGCGCTCGACGGCGAGATTGTTCGGACGGCGCGTGCAATTGGCGGTCGGCGCGCTCTACGCCATGTCCGCCGCATGCGCGGCCTTCGCCGTTTATCTGGCGGGCGGCGGATGGTTCGCCTATGCCGGGGTCGCCGCCTATGCGACGCATCTCGCCTGGCAGACCGCGCAGACCCGGGAAGATGTCGCGCCGTTCACCGCCCTGCGCCTGTTCCGCTCAAATCGCGACGCCGGTCTGCTGCTGTTCGCAGGCTTTTTTGCGCAGAGCGTCGCCTTCCTTTTCTAGAGCGCCTCGGGCGATGCGCGATGCGGAACTGCGCTACTTCTCGAGTTCCTTTTTGCGATCGACGCAAGAATCGATTTGTTTCTTGTCGAGATCCCAATAGGAGCCGCCGCAGAGCGCCTCATAGCGACTGCTGACGAAAAAGGACCAGATGTAATAGCCGGTCAGCACCACCGCGGCGACGGCGGCGATTTTCATGATGAAGTTGAATCGCGCTTCCGCGTCCTGGGTGTCCGACATTGTTTGTCTCCGCGCCAAAGTTAAGCCGCCGAAAATTGCGCCGTCAACGTCAGTCCAGCGTCTGCCGGAAACGCATCACCGCGACGCTCATCGCAACAAGCGTAAAGGCCGCAAGCGCGCCGGCGTCGACGGCGAGATCGCCGAAGTTAGAGCCCTTCAACATCACCGAGCGCACAATGCGCAGATAATGGGTGAGCGGCAGCGCCTCACCCGTATATTGCGCCCACATCGGCATGCCGTGGAAAGGAAAAAGGAACCCCGAAAGAAGCATGCTCGGCAGAAAAAAGAAGAAGGTCATCTGCATCGCCTGCAGCTGATTTACCGCGACCGTCGAGAAAGTGTAGCCCACCGACAGATTTGCGACGATAAAAAGCAGCGTCAGCACGGTGAGCGTAAAGAGCGAGCCGACCACCGGCACCTGAAACAACAGGGAAGCGACAATGAGAATCGTCGACATCTGCACGGCGCCGACGACCACATAGGGCGCGATCTTTCCGAGCATGATCTCGACCGGGAGTATCGGCATGGCGAGCAACGCCTCCATCGTTCCCCGCTCGATTTCCCGCGTCACCGACATCGCCGTATACATCAGCATCGTCATGGTCAAAATCGTGCCGATCAGTCCGGGCACGATATTGCGGCGCGTCTCTCCAGCCGGATTGTAGCGCCGATGCACGCGGATCTCGTAAGGCGGCGCATTCTGCGCAAGCGACGCCAGCGGTCCGGTCAGTTCACGGTCGAGCGCCTGATTCGCGGCGCCGAGCGCGGCGGCGACCGCGCCCGAGGTCGCCGTCGGGTCCGTGGCGTCGGCGATGAGTAGCAGCCCCGGTTTTTCGCCGCGGACGAGCTGGCGAGAGAAATCGGGCGGAATTTGAATGACGAACTGCACCTTGTTCGAGAGGATCAATTTGTCGGCGTCGGCCTCGCCGCGCGCGACATATTTGATGTTGAAATAATCGGTGGCGCGCAAGGCGCCGATCAGCGCGCGCGCGATCGGGCTGTCGTCGCCCGTCAGCACCGCCGTCGGCAGATGTTTGGGATCGGTGTTGATCGCATATCCGAAAAGCATCAGCTGAATGATCGGAATGCCGACGATCATCGCGAAGGTCGGCCGGTCGCGCCGAAGCTGAATGAATTCCTTGACGAACATCGCGACGAAACGCTGCCAGGACTGCGCGAGCGCGCCGCGGCGCGCCGGACGCGAAACGACGTTCGGCCGGCCTTCCTGCGCGCTCACTGGTCGGCTCCAGCGCGAGTCATCAAATCGATGAACACATCTTCGAGCGATGGCTCGTCGCGCCTCCAATCTTGGACGCCCTCGGCGCTGTAGCGGCGCGCGATGCGCTCCATCGCCGCCTCGTCACGCCCGCCGACGTGCAGCGCCGAGCCGAAGCGCGCGACCATGTCTACGCCGGGTTGACGTTTCAATTCGCCGCCGAGCGGATCGAGGCCTTCGCCCGTCACCACCCAGGTCGAGAGATTCGCGCCGGCGATGATCTCCGGAATCGTGCCTGAAGCGAGCAGCCGCCCATTGGCGATATAGGCGATCCGGTGACAGCGCTCCGCTTCGTCCATGTAGTGCGTCGAGACGAGCACGGTTAAGCCTTGCGTCGCCAGATGATGGATCTCGTCCCAGAAGTCGCGTCGCGCCTTGGGATCGACGCCCGCGGTCGGTTCGTCGAGGAGGAGCAGCGACGGGCCAGGCAAAATGCATGCGCCAAGCGCCAGTCGTTGCTTCCAGCCGCCGGACAGTTCGCCGGCGAGTTGGTCGGCGCGCGCGACGAGGCCGAGCCGCTCGAGCGCGCCCTGAGCTGCTTTTTCCGGCGCTTCGAGGCCGTAGACGCGCGCGACGAACTCCAGATTTTCGCGAATGGTGAGGTCGCGATAGAGCGAAAAGCCCTGCGTCATATAGCCGACATAGCGCTTGATCTGTTCCTGCTGCCGGCGAATGTCGTAGCCAAGACATTCGCCCTCGCCCGAATCGGGCGTCAGCAGGCCGCAGAGCATGCGGATCGTCGTCGTCTTGCCGCTGCCGTTGGGGCCGAGAAAGCCCTGGATGTGGCCGCGCGCCACCTGCAGCGTGAAATCGTCGACGACTTTTTTGGCGCCAAAGGATTTGGTGAGCCCGCGCACATCGATCGCGATGTCGCTTGCAGCGCTCACGGCGCCGCTCCCGTCGACTCCGGCGCCGGCGCGACGGCGACCGGCATGCCAAGGGGCAACGCGCGCGCCGCGCCTTCGAGCCGCGCTTCGGCCTTAAAAACGAGTTTTGCGCGCTCCTTGTCGCTGAAGATCACAGGGGGCGTATATTCCTGCCGGCTGGCGATATAGCTGACGCGCCCAAAGAGGTCGTCGGCGCAGCCGTCGCAGGTGACGCGCATCCGTTCGCCCAGCGAGATCTTCGGCAGCTCCGGCTCGGAAACGAAGAAGCGCACTTTGCGATTCTCCGGCGGCAACAGCGCAACGACCGGCTGACCCGCGTTGACGATCTCGCCTGGTCGGAAAAAGACGTCCTGCACGACGCCGTCGGCGGGCGCGACGACGCTCTGGCGCTTGATGCGGACGTTCAGCGCGTCGAGTTGCGCGCGCGCCTGTTTCAGGCTGGCTTCAGCGGCTTCGATCTCCTGCGAGCGACTCGCCATGCGCGAAGCCTGAACCTGCCGGCGCGCTTCCTGCACGCTCGCCTCATCGCGCGCGCGGGCCATTTCGGCGCGATCGAGCGCGGCCTTCGCGACATGACCTTTGGCGTATAGTTTTTTTTGCCGCTCATAATCAGCGCGGGACAATTCGAGAGCGGCCTCGGCGCGCTCCAGCGCGGCCTGCAGAACGGCGATCTGCTCCGGGCGATTCATCGCCGCCCGAAGATTTTCGACTTGCGCCTCAAGTTGGGCGATGCGCGCCGATGATTCATCGCGGGCGCGATCGAGAAGCGTCGTCGATAAGGTGAACAGCGGATCGCCCTTTTTGACCTCGGCGCCGGCCGAAACCGCGAGGCTCGCGACCCTCTCGGTCTCGTAAGGGCCGATGTAGAGCATCTCTCCTTCGACATAGCCCAGAAAGACATCGGCGGGAGTCGCCGGACGATAGGCGACGCGCCAAACGACAGCGGCGAGGAGCGCCAGCGCAATGAAGACCGCGAGACGCTTCATGCGGCGGGGGCGGCGTAGAGCGGTTCGAGCATGGCCGGATTATGCACCTTCCCCGCCGCGCGACGAAACTTGCCGCGCGGCGCTGCCAACAAAGCCCCTCCCAAGGCGAAACTCCTTTTGCCGCAGCGGCGGCAAAAAGGCTAGAATGCCTCCAAGAAAAGGCAAAAGGGATTGAAAATGGCTGAAGAGACGGAGCTGCCGCCACGCGAATCTATGGAATATGACGTGGTCGTGGTCGGCGCGGGGCCGGCCGGCCTCGCCGCGGCGATTCGCCTGAAGCAAGTTGCGCCGGATCTCTCCGTCGTGGTCATCGAGAAAGGCTCCGAGCCCGGCGCGCATATTCTCTCCGGCGCGGTGATCGATCCGATTGGCCTCGACCGGCTGCTGCCCGATTGGCGCACGCGCGACGACGCGCCGCTGAAGACGAAAGTGCATGAGGACCATTTCCTGTTGCTGTCGGAACAAGCCAGCATTCGCATTCCTAATATGTTGATGCCGCGGCTGATGAACAATCACGGCAATTTCATCGGTTCGCTCGGCAATGTCGTGCGCTTTCTCGCGTCGGAAGCGGAAAACCTTGACGTCGAGATCTATCCCGGTTTCGCCGGCGCCGAAGTTCTTTACGGCGACAAGGGCGAAGTCGTCGGCGTCGCGACCGGCGACATGGGCGTCGGCCGCGACGGCAAACCCAAGGACAGCTTCACCCGCGGGATGGAGCTCAAAGGCAAATATACGATCTTCGCCGAAGGCGCGCGCGGTTCGCTCACCAAGCAGTTGCTGGCGAAATACGACCTTTGCGCAAACAGCGAGCCGCAGAAATTCGGCATCGGCTTCAAAGAGCTTTGGCGCATTCCGAAGGAGAAGCACAAGGACGGACTTGTGCAGCATTCCTTCGGCTGGCCGCTTGCCGCCGACACCGGCGGCGGCTCTTTCCTCTATCATTTCGACGACGATCTCGTGTCGATCGGTTTCGTCGTGCATCTCAACTATTCCAATCCGACCCTTTCGCCTTTCGACGAGTTTCAGCGCTTCAAGACGCATCCGATGATCGCGCCGACGCTCGAAGGCGGCGAACGTCTCTCCTATGGCGCGCGCGCGCTGACCGAGGGCGGGTGGCAGAGCGTGCCAAAGCTCGTCATGCCGGGCGGCGCGCTGGTCGGCTGCGCCGCGGGCTTCATGAACGTGCCGCGCATCAAAGGCTCCCACAACGCCATTGTTTCGGGCATTCTGTGCGCCGAACATATCGCGGCGGCGATCGGCGAAGGCCGCGCGCATGACGCGGTGGACGCCTATGACGCAGCCTGGCGCGCCTCCGAGATCGGCCGCGATTTGAAGCCCGTGCGCAACGTCAAACCGCTCTGGTCGAAATACGGCACCTATGTCGGCGCGCCGCTCTTTGGCCTCGACATGTGGACGAACGAACTTTTCGGCTTTTCCTTCTTCGGCACGCTCAAGCACGGCAAGGCCGATTACGAGACCTTGAAGCCGCTCTCGGAAGTCACGCCGATCGTCTACCCGAAACGCGCAGGCAAACTCGTCTTCGACAAGCTGTCCTCGGTGTTCGTCTCGAACACCAATCATGAGGAGGATCAGCCGGTTCATCTGAAGCTTGCCGATCCCGCGATTCCGATCGCGCGCAATCTGCCGATCTACGGCGAGCCCGCGCGACTCTATTGCCCGGCCGGCGTCTACGAAGTCGTCTATGCCGACGAGGCGACGCGCCGCGATCCGCGCTTCGTGATCAACGCGCAGAATTGCGTGCACTGCAAGACCTGCGACATCAAGGACCCGGCGCAGAACATCACCTGGGTTCCGCCGGAAGGCGGCGGCGGGCCGAACTATCCGAATATGTGATTGGCCGCCGCGCCATGACTCGCGAGGAGTTTGCGTGAACCGATGTTCTTCATCGTCTCGAAAATTTTCGCGTTCTTTCTGGCGCCGGTCCATTTTTTCATTTTCCTCGCCGTCATCGGCGCAGTGCTGCTGTTCACGCGCTGGCGAACTTGGGGACGCGCGCTCTCGACGGTCAGCGCGTTCGCGCTGCTGCTGATGGCCTTCGGACCGCTCGGCGGTCTATTGGCGGGTCCGCTCGAGGCGCGTTTTCCTCCGCCGCCCGACGATATGCCGGCGCCCGACGGCATCATCGTTCTCGGCGGAACGATCGACGAGCGGCTGAGCGCCAGCCGCGATCGTCCGACGCTGGTCGACGCCGCCGAGCGCCTCACGGCGCCAATTGCGCTCAAACGCAAATATCCCGATGCGCGACTCGTCTTTACCGGCGGCTCCGCCGCGGTGCAGGCTTCGCCCTACGCCGAAGCCGACGCCGTGCAGCGCTTCTGGCGTGAGATGGGGCTCGATCGTGGCGAAGTTCTCTACGAGCGCCGCTCGCGCAACAGTTACGAGAACGCCGTCTTCACGCGCGAACTGCTTGGCCCCAAGGCTGGCGCGCGTTGGTTGCTCGTCACCTCGGCGATTCACATGCCGCGCGCCGTCGGCGTGTTCCGTCAGGCGGGCTTCGACGTGATCGCCTATCCGGTCGACTATCGCACCAACGGCGACGCTGGGCTCGAATTCCCGCGCTTTCCGACCAAGGCGCTCAGCCTTGTCGAATTCGCCGCACATGAATGGGCGGGACTGGTCGCCTATCGGCTGACCGGAAAAAGCGACGCGTTGTTTCCCGCGCCATAGTCCGGCGATTGGGTAGAGCGGGCCGCCTATGCGCGTCCTGAGCGCGCTTATCTGCAATTTGGGCGATTCCGCCCGAATGCAGCGTGATCTAATCGGAACGGTGCCGTCTTCCGCGCGACGCGCCCGCCGGCTCCATGCTGCGCCCGCCGGCCCCGCCCGGATATGCGCCGTGCTTCATCTCCAGAAAGAGCGCGATCGCCTGCGCCCGGTTGCGCACATCGAGCTTCTCGAAAAGATTGCGCAGATGGAATTTGATCGTGTTGATCGAGACGCCGAAATCCTTGGCGAGCTGACTGTTGGTGTGGCCGGAGCCGAGCGCCGACAACAGGCTCCGCTCCCGCAGGGTTAGATTTTCCAGCGGGTCGCTGCGCATCTTGCGGATGTCGACGAAGGGAAACACCATGTCGCCCGCCGCCACCGCGGCCAACACATCCAGAAGCCGCTCCGGCGGCGCGCGCTTGGAGACGAAGCCTGCGCCGCCGAGCTGCAGAGTTTCGGCCGGCGCGGCTGGATCATTGGTGCCGCTGTAGACGACGATCTTGGGCGCCGCGACTTGCCGCGACAGCGCGCGCAAGACGTCGCGGGCGTGCAGCGTCGGCAATTGCCAGCCGATGACGGCGATGGTGAATTTCTGCTGACGCGCCGCTTCGAGAAACTCCTCGCCGTCCGTCAGCTTCGCCACAAGCGTGAACCGGCGGTCGTCCGACAGCAGCTTGTCCAGCCCCGCGAGGATCAGCGGGCTCTTATCGGCGATGGCGACGTCGATGCGGTCCGGCTCCGCCGCCGCGCGGGCGCCGTCGGCGCCATCGGGCCGAGCGGCGCGCGAGCCGTCCCTCTGGTCATTCGCGGCCCTGATCGAAGAGGTAGGAGCCATTCAGCCTCCGCCGCTGCGCGAAGCGCAGCGTATTGGTCGAGATCGCCCCACACCGGCCTTGGACGCGCCCCAATCCTGGTGCCCGGCGGGTCGGCGCGCCCTGCCCGTTAGAGGTGGGGGCGTAAGTCACAATACCGCAGGCTCCCGCGGATGCAAGCCTCTTTGCGCGCGCCACATGCGGGCGAGCAGACAAACAAAAACGGCGCGCTGACCCAAGGCCAGCGCGCCGCGTTTTGAATGCTGAAACTTGTATTAGTCGCTGAACACCCAGCGGGCGGCGAAATAAGCGGCCGCGCCGATGACGATGATCGCGATCATGCCGACCGGGGTCGCAGCATAGCTCGTCAGTTCAAGAATAGCGCCCATAGTTTCCTCCTTCTGTCACACACACTGCCGGTTTCGCCACAAGCCGAGATTCAGGCTGCAATCCGCGATCGCGGCGTTGCTTTCTTCGTCGAATTGGTCAAGTGGAAAGCATGGCTGACGTCGGCCCGCCCCGGTTTTGGTTCAACGTTGACCTCACCTAGGCGGGAACGCGTCTGCATCGCTTATTCGGCCCTAGCCGCGTCCGGAGAGCCATAATGCTCGCAGCTCTCGGCCGCGGTTCCGAAATGCGGTGGTTTCGGAGTATTGCAGACGCAAAGCGCTGTCAAGCGATCGACAGGGCCGCCGCTGCGCTGCATCGCCGCATGAAAGCTCGTACAAGAGCTGAGTTTACGCTTGCCGCCGCTGCGCGCCGACTACTATCTATCGGAGCGCGGCAACAGTCCATCTCGCGAGCGTGAAGTCCGATGTTCAAGTTTTTCATCATCGCTGTCGCTGTCGCGGCCGCTGGATTTTCAGCCTACTACGCGTTCCGGCGCTCGCCCGTCTGTTCCGCCGACGGCAAGTATATGGCGACGCAAAGCGACTGCGAGGCCTGGGGCTTCAACCCCGACGTCTGCAGGCAGGCGATCGAGAAAGCGCGCGCCGTCGTGGCGCGGGCGGCGCCAAAAAGCGAAACGATGTTTCAGTGCGAGGTGCGCTTCTCGGATTGCTTCGAGGCGCAGGACGGAGGCTTTTCGCCGCGCCCGTCATTCTGCCTGCGCCCGAATAAGGGCGCCGACCCTCTGGAAGTCAGATATCTCGAATATGAATCCGACCGCATGAACCGAAAAAAGACCAAGGAAGTTCGCGTCGAGTGAGATCGGCCGACGCCGGTCAGCGCCTGAAATCGGCGCGGCGCTGCTCGATCTGGAACTCCGACGCATCGATGACGAGCTTGCCGGCGGCGGTGCCGATCGCGATGTGAATCGGCACCACCACCCGCGCGTCGGGAAGCGGCGCGAGCCAGACGCTGATGTCGCTGTTGTTCGCCATATAGCGCGTCGCGGAGCTGTCGGGGCGATGCCCGGCGATCGGGGTGTAACGCGCCGAACATATGGTGACGGGGCCGGCGTATCCTCGCGTTTGCGCCATGTGATCGCCGGCATAGGCAAGCTCCACGTCGAAACGCGTCACGCCGTCAAAAACGGAAATGGTTCGGTTGCACGCCGAAGGACCCGTCAGATCCTGTCCAGGCGGCACGCGCATGATCAGCGCGCTGACCGGATCCACGATGTGGCGCTTGGCGCTTTCCGTCACGGGA
The DNA here is from genome assembly GCF_000304315.1 of Methylocystis sp. SC2. NCBI lineage: Bacteria > Pseudomonadati > Pseudomonadota > Alphaproteobacteria > Hyphomicrobiales > Methylocystaceae > Methylocystis > Methylocystis hydrogenophila. The sequence continues at coordinate 703,033 of NC_018485.1, forward strand.
ACGCGCGCTTCGGCGTCCCAGGGCGCGGGCCTCACCTCCACCGCGCGCACCGCATTGCCGGCGAGCGACATGCGCACCGTCCGCGTCTCGTCGCTGTTGGAGGTGGTGTTGGCGTAATTTGCCGGCGATGGGCCGCCGGCGGTCAGGCCGCCGCTCGCACTGGCGGCGCCCTTGGCGTTGTTGATGAGATTGGCGAGCCCTGTCGTCCGCATCGAGATCTCGACGCGATAATTCTGCGCGTCGACGATGCCGGACGCGGATGCGCTGCCGATGGAGAGCCCCATGAGACTCAAAGCGTAGTGCGCCCTGAGCACCTCCGCGGCGGCGGGCGCGCAGAGCGCCGCCGACAACGCTGCGGCGGCGCAGCCGCCGCGCGACGCGAGGCGGAAAAGCTGGGCGGCCGCTCTCATGGCCATGAAGCGTCGCTTGGCGCAGACAGTTCCTCGGAATTCTCGTTCGAATTCTTGATCGAATTCTCGTTCGAATTCTTGGCGCGCGCGGCTGTGAGGCTCAGGCCCATTCTTGCCACCGTCCGTCTTCGAAAATGCGCCATGCCCGCAACCCCGCCTTTGCGACGACGAGCCGTCCCGCCTTCGCCTCGGCGACAAGATGCCTAAATACGAGAGGATTGCGCCAGGAAAACGGCTTTTCCGGGTCGCAGACGGCGTGGTATTCGTCGCTGTCCGGGTCATCCATCAACAGCGTGCCGACCTTGTCGGGTCGCAGTTGCGACGAAAAGCTGCGCTCATCTTTCCATCGGCAGTAGTAGTCGCGACACACGTCCGGACGCGTGTCATAAACGCCGCAGCCGCCCGTCAGCACGCAATGCTCGCAGAGCTTGCCCGCCGGCTTCTTGAATTCGTCGATTTCAAGAACCTTGCAGCAGAAGAAGCAGGAGCCGCAGGCCTTGCCTGGAATGTCGAGCATGTCGGTCAAGCGCCGATGGCGTGAGAATCGAATCGGCGTATTGTGAACGCCGGATCGCCGGATGCAAGCAGCGTCGGGCGCAGCGAGCGGACGATGTCGCCTAAAACTGATCCCGAAAGCCTTTTTGTCACCACGGCGTGGCTCGCAGAGCGTCTCGATGCGCCGGATCTCATTATCCTGGACGCGTCGTGGCACATGCCGGCGGCCGGCCGCGACGCCCACGCCGAGTTCCTTGCAGGGCATGTTCCCGGCGCGCAATTCTTCGATATAGACGCGATCGCCGATCCGTCCACCGACCTGCCGCATATGTTGCCCGAGCCCGAAGTCTTCGCGGCCGAGATGCGCCGGCTCGGATTTGGGGACGGCATGCAGGCCGTCGTCTACGACAGCCTCGGCATATTTTCCGCGCCGCGTCTCTGGTGGACGCTTACCGTCTTCGGCGTGGAACGCGTCTCGATCCTTGCGGGCGGACTTCCCGCGTGGCGGGAGGAAGGCCGTCCGCTCGAACAGGGCGAGGCGCGCAAGCGAGCGCCGGCGGTTTTTACGCCCCGTTTCGACGCAAGTCTGGTCGCCGACGCGCAGGCGGTGAGGCGCGCCCTTGATCTCGGCGGACCGCAAGTCGTCGACGCGCGCGGCGCGGCGCGTTTCCACGGCTGGGCGCCCGAGCCGCGCCCGGGCCTGCGCGCCGGCCACATGCCCGGCGCGCTGAACCTTCCGTTCGGCGATCTCCTCGAAGGCGGAAGACTAAAGGACAAGTCCGGCCTCGAAGCGGCCTTTTCCTCGGCGGGCGTCGATCCCGACGCGCCGGTCATCGCCACCTGCGGCTCCGGGCTCACGGCTTGTCTCATCAGCCTCGCGCTCGCAGCGGCGGGGCGTCCGCCGGCGACGGTGTATGACGGCTCCTGGTCGGAATGGGGCGCCCGGGAAGACCTGCCTGCGATCGTCGACGAGCAGGTATCGCCTATAGATTAGGCTTATCGCTGATAATATGTGCATACAGTATGTTTAATAGGCGCAAGACCTGGGTTGGCGCCGGAACTTTGGCCATGGCGCGACTAGGGCGGCAATGTTAGAAGCTCGGCGGCTCTTCAGCAGAGCCAAAGTCGCTAGCGGGCCGGGGCTTAAGCTAAGCGCGCGGGGGATTTGATGAAAAAGGTCGAGGCGATCATTAAGCCGTTCAAGCTCGATGAAGTGAAGGAAGCGCTGCAGGCGGCGGGCCTCCAGGGGATTACGGTCACCGAGGCGAAGGGTTTTGGCCGTCAAAAAGGGCACACGGAACTCTATCGCGGCGCCGAATATGTCGTTGATTTCCTGCCGAAAGTTAAAATCGAGATCGTTCTTGCGGACGACGCCGTGGAGCGCGCCGTCGAGGCCATACGCACGGCGGCGCAAACCGGCCGAATCGGCGATGGCAAGATTTTTGTTTCCAACGTCGAAGGCGCGATCCGAATTCGCACGGGCGAGACCGGCGCGGACGCCATCTAGCACTGAGCCCCCGCCCCATGAGCTTTCTCGCCAACATCTTCAGACGCTCCGCCGCGCCCAACGCGAAAACAACGAAACAGCAAGATCAGCAAAGAGAGGCATCGAACCACATGACAACGGCCAAGGACGTTCTTAAGCAGATCAAGGATAACGACGTGAAATACGTCGATTTCCGGTTCACCGACCCGCGCGGCAAGTGGCAGCATGTGACGTTCGACGTTTCGATTGTCGATGAAGAAGCTCTGACCGAAGGCATCATGTTCGACGGTTCGTCGATCGCCGGCTGGAAAGCGATCAACGAATCGGACATGACGCTCCTTCCGGATCTGAATTCCATCGCCATGGACCCCTTCTTTGCGGCGTCGACGCTCTCCGTCGTCTGCGACGTCGTCGAGCCCTCGACCGGCCAGCCCTACAACCGCGACCCGCGCGGCATGGCGAAGAAGGCGATGGAGCATCTGAAATCGACCGGCGTCGGCGACACGGCGTTTTTCGGTCCTGAGGCCGAATTCTTCGTCTTTGACGACGTGCGCTTTTCGACCGAGCCCTACGACACGGGCTTCACGCTCGACTCGACCGAGCTGCCCTCCAATAGCGGCACGGCCTATGAAGGCGGCAATCTCGGCCACCGCGTGCGCACCAAAGGCGGCTACTTCCCGGTGCCGCCGGTCGACGCCGGACAGGACATGCGCAGCGAGATGCTCGCCGCCATGGCGGCCATGGGCGTCAAGGTCGAGAAGCACCATCACGAGGTCGCCTCCGCCCAGCACGAACTCGGTCTGAAGTTCGAGACGCTCGTCACGGTCGCCGACCACCTGCAGATCTATAAGTACGCGATCCATCAGGTGGCGCATTCCTACGGCAAGTCGGCGACGTTCATGCCGAAGCCGGTGTATGGCGACAATGGTTCGGGCATGCATGTCCATCAGTCGATCTGGAAGGACGGCAAGCCGGTCTTCGCGGGCGACAAATACGCCGGCCTCTCTCAGGAGTGCCTGTGGTACATCGGCGGCATCATCAAGCATGCGAAGTCGCTGAACGCCTTCACCAACCCGTCCACCAACTCGTATAAGCGTCTGGTTCCGGGCTATGAGGCGCCGGTGCTGCTCGCTTATTCGTCGCGCAACCGCTCGGCGTCGTGCCGCATCCCCTTCAGCTCCAGCCCGAAGGCGAAGCGCGTCGAGGTTCGTTTCCCCGATCCGACGGCGAATCCCTATCTGGCCTTCGCCGCCATGCTGATGGCGGGCCTCGACGGCATCGCCAACAAGATCGATCCGGGCGGACCGGCCGACAAGGATCTCTACGATCTGCCGCCTGAAGAGTTGAAGGCCATCCCGACGGTGTGCGGCAGCCTGCGCGAAGCGCTCGAGAATCTCAAAGCCGACCACGCCTATCTGACGGCCGGCGGCGTCTTCAACGAGGACTTCATCAACTCCTACATCGACCTCAAGATGCAGGACGTGATGCGCTTCGAAATGACGCCGCATCCGGTCGAATTCGACATGTATTACAGCTACTAAAGAACAGACGCGGCCGCGCCTTCGCGCAGCCGCCGATCACGTCAGACCGGAAGGCGACGCCTCGCCTTCCGGTTTTTTTTGCGCTTTTTTTGCGCTGCGCATTGCGCGGCCACGCCGTCGCACAAGCGTCATGCGCCTGTCATTTCGGCGAGCGAAATTGCGGCGAAAGCAAGAACGACTCACCGAATTCCGCCTAGAGGGCGATTCCCCAGCCGTTCCACGTCGATCGCGAGCTTGCCGCGGAGAGGTGGCTTCGGCCGCAATTATTTGATGCAACGGAGTAAAGCCATGAAACTGCGAGCCCTCTCCGCCGCCGTCGCGGCTTTCGTGGTTATGGCCGCCGGGGCCGTCGCGCTCGATCTGGAGCTTTCTCCGTACAAGCGCATCGGCGCGCTGTCGGGAAATTTGAAGTCTGTCGGCTCCGACACCATGCTTCACGAAATGGAGCTCTGGGCCGAGGGCTTCCAGTCGATATACCCGAATGTGAAGATCGACATTGAAGGCAAGGGATCCAACACGGCGCCGCCGGCGCTCCTTTCGGGAGAGTCCCAGCTTGGGCCGATGTCGCGGCAGATGAACCCCGACGAAATCGGAGCCTTCCAAGCGAAATTCGGCTACAAGCCAACGGCGGTTCTGGTCGCGATCGACGCCCTCGCGATTTATGTCCATAAGGACAATCCGCTCAAATGCATCAGCATGGAGCAGATGGAGCGGGTTTTTGCGGCCGATCCGAAAAGCGGCGGCGGAAAAAGCATCCGCACCTGGGGCGAACTTGGCTTGACCGGCGAGTGGGCGGCCAAGCCAATCGCCATGTATAGCCGCAACACGCTTTCCGGCACGTACAAATTCTTCAAACAGCATGTCTTGAGCGGCGCCGATTTCAAGGACGACATCAAGATGCAGGTCGGATCGGAAGCCGTCGTGAGCGCCGTCGGCGCCGACAAATATGCGATGGGCTATTCCGGCATAGGCTACAAGACCGCCGAGGTTCGCGCGGTTCCACTGTCGTCGGGCAAGAGCTGCTATGACGCCTCCTTCGACAACACCTATTCGCGAAAATATCCGCTGGCGCGAGGTCTCTACATCTACCTGTTGAAAGATCCCAAGAAGCCGATCGACACGCTGAGCGGCGAATTCGTCACATATGTGCTTTCGAGAGATGGCCAGACCCAGGCGAAAAAAGGCGGCTACTATCCGATCACCCGCAATATTCGCGAGCACGAGCTGACGCGCCTCGGCCTCCTCGCATCGGCGAATTGACCGCGCGCAGAGTTGAACGCGCGGCCCGCTTACTGACAAATGCGGTAGTCGTCATTCGATCCATGGCGCGCGATGTCGAAATGCAGATGGCTTGCGTGATAGGGATCTGACCCAGGGCCAAGGACCGTGGTGAACCAGCCGCACGCCGCCCTTCTCAGCGTCTTGACGTAAGCTGTCGATTGAGGATCCGGCTGAGCGTCGACGCCGACTGTTCGACCGTTCGAGAAGTCAAATCCGGCGATGTCGAGAGCGAGCCCTTTGGCGTGCGCGCTCAGCTTGCCCCCGTTATCGCGATTGCGGCCGCGGCATTCATATCCCGAACCTGTGTCGATCGCGACGAGCGACGCGCCTATCGTCCCCGCGCCGAGCGGCGCCAACAGATTTTTCACGTAATCCGAAAACTGCAGCGCGAAACCACAAGCCAGCAGCGGCTTTGCATTGAGCGCAACGCGCCGTACGCCGACCGTGACCGAAAGGAGACGGACCGGCGCCTCGATCGCGCAACCGTCAAGCGCGCCGGCTGGCGCTTCGGCGGGTCCGAAGGCGACGCCGGCCGCGCGCAGTTTCGCCATGCAATCCTCGGCGGACTCGGTCTCCCCGCGCGGCGCCTCGTCCACGACCGAGGGCTTTGCCTCGGGCAAGGGCGCAGTTTGAACCGCCGGACGTCGTGGAGGCGACGGCGCGTCGCGCGCCCCAACGGAAGTGGCGACGACGTTGAGCGCCAGAGCGAGCGCAACCTCGACTGCGCAGCTTACAAGCTCGCGCGACATGCTCGTCCTCGTCATCGCCTTTAGCCGCGCCATTCTTCTAATCCCGCGGAGGGCGCCTACATTGGGGCAAGTGGAGGAAGCCTATGTCCAACGCCATCACCGTCACAGTGCCGCATGATCTCGGCGTCGAAACGGCGAAAGCCCGAGTCTCCGAACAGCTGGCAAGGATGCAGCGCGAATATGTGGACAAGGTCGCGCATTCCGAAGTCACCTGGGCCGGCGATGTCGGAACGGTTCGCGTGACGGCGCTAGGCCAGACGGCGACGGCGCAGATCACGGTGCTGAAAGATTTGCTGCGCATCGACGTTCAGCTGCCCTGGGTGTTGGCGGCCATTTCAGGCAAGCTGCAGCAAGTCATCTCGCGCAACGCCGGCGACGCCTTGCGCATCGGCCACGCGCCGCAAAACGACTCTAGCGCCGGGCGTAAAACACCGTAAAGCGATGGCGCTTCCAGCCGATGTCGGCGTCGCGGAATCCCGCGTCTTCGAGCCAGGCGATCTGATCGGCGAAGGTCGCGCTGCGGTCGAGCTCCGCGCGCTTTCTCGCCGCCGCGAAATCATCGGCGGCGATTCCCGAAGCTCGGACATCCGCTTCCCAGCGGCGCTGATAGGCGTCCTCGATCTCGCGCGTCGCGCCGAGCGATTGGTCGGCGTTGATGAAGACGCCGCCGGGTCGCAGCGCGTCATGAATCCGCCGGAAGAGGCGGCGTTTCGCCTCGTGATCGAGATGGTGGATGGAGAGCGCCGAGACGACGGCGTCGAGCGGCCCGATGAGCGGCGCGGTTGCATAATCGGCGAGCGACAGGCGCAGGCGCGCGCCGTAACTCGCGAGCCGTTCGCGCGCCGCATCGAGCATTTTCGGCGCGAGATCGACGCCTTCGACCTGCGCGCCGGGAAGCCGCTCGAGAATCATTTCCGATAAGAGACCGGTGCCGACGCCAAGGTCGACGCATCGACATTCTCCCGCGCCCACGGCCTCTTCGAGAAGGTCGAGCGCGGTCCCGTAGAAGGCGTCGAAGTGCGGAATGAGTTTGCGTCGCAGCGCGTCATAGCCGGGAACGGCGTTTTCGAAAGCGGCGCGCAGCGCGTCGAGATTCGATTCGGTCATATGTGATTCCCGTGAAGACCGCCCCGGCGAGACGGTTCACCGCCCTTCCGCCCGCCTTCCGAAGTCGGGCGCAGCCGTGTCCTGACCTTGCTCGACAATCGAGCGGCGGATGTCGCGGGTGCGCGAGAAAAATTCCAGCAGCCCCTGCCCGTCATTGCGCCTGATCATCCGCTGCAGCGCGCTGAGATCCTCGTTGAAGCGTCCGAGCATCTGCAGGACGGCGTCCTTATTGGCGAGGAAGATGTCTCGCCACATGATGGGATCCGACGCGGCGATGCGCGTGAAATCGCGAAAGCCGGACGCCGAGAATTTGATGACCTCGGAACGGGTCTCGTCGCCGAAATCATCCGCCGTGCCGACGATGTTATAAGCGATGAGATGCGGCAAATGGCTCGTGAGCGCGAGCACGGCGTCATGATGCGCGACGCTCATCGTCTCGACGTTGGCCCCCAAGCCCAACCAAAATTTCGTCAGCATTTCCACGGCTGCGGCGTCGGCGTTTTCCGGCGGCGTGAGAATGCACCAGCGGTTCTGAAACAGCGTGGCGAATCCTGCGTCCGGTCCGGAGAACTCCGTGCCGGCGATCGGATGGGCGGGAATGAAACGCGCCGGTTCGGCAAGATGCGGCGTCATCTGCGCGACGACGGCGCCTTTCACCGAGCCGACGTCGGAAAGAACGGCGCCTCTTTCAAGATGCGGCGCGAGCCTTTGTGCGACGTCGCCGCAAGCCCCGACAGGCGTGCACACGATGACGAGATCGGCTCCGCCAACCGCCTGCGCATAATCTTGCGTCGCGACGTCCGCGAGGCGGAGTTCGCCGGCGCGGCCGACGACCTGCGGCGATGAATCCATCACGGCGATATGCCGCGCCGCGCCGAATTCGCGCGCCGCGCGCGCGATCGACGAGCCGATGAGCCCGACGCCGATCAGCGCCAGGCGTTCGCACGCAGGATCAGCCATGAACGTCTGCTTGCGCGTCTTGCGGCGCCCCGGCGCCCTGCATGAATTCGGCAAGCGCTTCGACGACGCGCTCATTCGCCTCCTGCGCGCCGACGGTGAGCCGCAGGAACTCCCCCATGCCATAGGCGCCGATGGCGCGCAGCACCAGGCCGCGCGACATGAGGAAGCGGTCGGCGTCGATAGCCGTCAATCCCGGCGCGTCGGGAAAACGTATGGCGACGAAATTGGCGACGCTCGGCAGAACGTCGAGACCGAGCGCGGAAATTTCTCGCGAGAGCCACGGCAGCCAGCGGTCGTTATGGGCGATCGCCGCGTCGAGATGGGCGCGATCCGACAGGGCGGCGATCGCCGCTGCTGAACCCGCGCTCGAGACATTGAACGGCGAGCGGATTCGATTCAGCGCGTCGATCACATGCGCGGGCCCGTAGGCCCAGCCGACGCGCAGCCCCGCAAGGCCGTAGATTTTCGAGAAGGTGCGGGTCATCACGACATTTTCATGCGCATCCACCAGCGCGACGCCCGCCTCGTAATCCTCGCGTAGGACATATTCGGCATAGGCGGCGTCGAGCACGAGCAGCACATGCGCGGGCAGCGAACGCGCCAGCCGCGAGACTTCATTCGCGGGCAGGAAAGTGCCGGTCGGATTGTTCGGATTGGCGAGAAAAACGATCTTCGTTCTCTCGCTCACACAGGCGAGCAGCGCATCAACTTCCGCCGTGTAGTTCGTCTCGGGAGCGACGACGGGCGTTCCCCCCGCGGCGAGCGTGACGATCTTGTATTCAAGGAACCCATGCTGGCTGTAGACGCCCTCGTCTCCGGGCCCGATGTAGGCGAGCGCAAGCAGCTCCAGAAGATTGTCCGAGCCGGCGCCGGCGATGATCCGGTCCGGGTTCAGCGCGTAACGCGCGCCGATCGCCTCGCGCAGGGCGCGCGACGAGCCTTCGGGATAAAGCGCAATATGGTCCGCCATTCCGCGCAGGGCCTCTATCGCGCGCGGAGATGGCCCGAGCGGCGTCTCATTGGCCGACAATTTGAACACGCGCGCAGCGCCCGGCGCGGCGCTCCTGCCGGGCACGTAAGCGTCGATCGCGAGAACGGTTGAACGGGGGCTGGGCTTGGTCATCTCGTCTTTTTTCGGCGGCGCAACGCAGGGCGATCTCTCATAATCCTTGGCGCATCGCGCGCAAAGCCTTTCGAGGACGGGCTGAGAGTCTTTACAAACAGTGTGTGTGTATATTAAACACATACTGTTCGAAGGAGGAAGCCATGTCCAAATACGAATCCCTGACCGTCTATTTGCGCAAGCAGCCTTATCGCGAGGTCAGCTGCAGTTTTCGCGATCTCGAGAAGATTCTCGGCTTCGAGCTTCCCTCCTCAGCGCGCCAGCATCGGGCTTGGTGGTCGAACAACGGCTCGAATAATGTGATGACGAAGGCGTGGCTGAGCGCCGGTTACCGCACGCGCGACGTGGATATGGAAAGCGAGCGCCTGACATTCGAACGCACAGGCGCCGCCGCGCCCGATCCCGACACGCCGCCGACGGCTCCTTCGCCGCAACCGCCGGACGATCTCGCGCTCGTCCAGCGAGTGCTGGAAGTTCTGCGCGGCGATGACGAACATCAAGCGCAGAAGCTTCGCCGCGCGATCATCGCCGCGCTAGCGACGCCAAAGACCGAATCCGTTCTCGATATTTTTGCGTCCGACCTGCCAGACGACACGTTCGAAGGAGTCTTCCCGCAGAGACGTGAAAGCGGCTGGCGCGAGATCGATCTATGAAATTTCTGCTCGACACGAACGTCATCTCGGAACTGCGGAAAGGAACGCGCGCGCATCCCAACGTCGTCGCCTGGGCGCAGTCCATCGACCCGCGCGATCTTGCAACGAGCGTCCTCGTGCTCGCCGAGATTCGCCGTGGCGTCGAGTTGAAGCGACTGAAAGACCCGGCGCAGGCGGAGAGGCTCGACGCGTGGTTCGCACGCATGCGCGATAAATTGGAAGACCGCGTCCTTCCGGTCGACGAAGCCGTCGCTGATTGCTGGGCGCGGCTGAACATTCCCAATCCCCTGCCCTTCGTCGACGGCCTGATGGCGGCGACGGCTCTGGCGCGCGGACTCGTTCTCGTGACGCGCAATATACGCGACGTCGCGGTCACGGGCGCACAGGTCCTGGATCCTTTCGCCGGTCCAGGCGAGGCCTAGGCCGAGTTAGGGCGCGAAGACGCCGCTGCGCGCGTCGTTAAGCTGGAAGCGCATCGCATGGCTGCCGATCACGTCGACGCGCGCGCCCTCCACCCCCGCCTCGGCCAATGCTTTGGCGAAGGACTGGGCGTCGGCGTCGCCGGCGGCGGCGACAAGCAGCGCGAGCCCTTCCGGATGGGGCGCGCTCGCGAGGATTTCGCCTTTGAGCGTCTGGAAAGCGGCGGGCAGCGCATGCGTCCAGCGCGCGAGGCCGACCGCATAAAGCGTCACGCCATGCGCCATGGCCTCGGCCGGGAGCCGCGCGACGACGAACATCGGCAGACCCGCGGGATGATTGGGCCGCTCGACGAAAGGCAGGCGCGCGATGATCTTGGGGGCGCCTTCGCCAACGAGGCGCATCCACCAGGCGCCATCCGACAGCCCGCCGGTCGCGCGCAAGATCCCCAGATCGCCGGTCGACGCGGCGACCGCGTCGATCACCGCGCCGGCGCCGTGATGCGCGACATAGGGAACGGTGAAGCCGAAGTGGAAGCGCGCCGAATCGCGCATCTGCGCGTCGCCGCCGGAATCATCGGCATGCACCGAATAATTCGCCTGCACATAGGTGAAGGTCGAGACGATGACGCGCCAAACGCCTTCGACGGCGTCGAGCGGCAGGAGCCCCTGATGACGCTCGACCAGCGCGCGCATCATCTGCGCCTCGCGATCGGGCCTGAAGGCGCAGCCGACGCCCTGCGCGCGCTTCACGGCGATCAGCCGGTCGATGATCTCGCCGCGCTCCATCAACAGCCGATGCATGTCGCGATCGATCCGATCGATCTCGTCGCGCAATTCGGCAAGCGTGTCCGCGGCGGGCATGAGCAAAGGCGCATTCTGCATGGCGCACTCTCTTAGGCCAGCGCGGGACGGGAGGCAACGAAAGGCGATCCGCCGTCCTCCCGGATATTGCTGAACGACGATTGTCGCCGACAGGCGGTGTATTATGCTGTGTACATGCAATCACCGGCTGCAAAGATCAAGCGCACAAAGCGCGAAACATCCGAGACCTTCACCGTGCGGGTCGGTCCCGAGATCAAGAAACGGCTCGCCAGCCTCGCGGCGAGCACGGGCCGCCGCCGCTCCTTTCTCACGGCCGAGGCCATCGCCGAATGTGTCGACGCCAACGAGTGGCAAGTCGCCGGAATTCGCCAAGCCCTGGGCTCTCTCGATCGCGGCGGCGGCGTTGAACATGAAGACGTGCGCCATTGGATCGAGAGCTGGGAAACGCCTGACGAAACGCGTCGACCTTGAAGATAATCTGGGCGCCGAGGCGATCGACGATCTCGCCGCCCTACGCGCACAAATTTCACGGGACAATCCCGCGGCTGCGCGACGCGTCGCCCTTCACCTTCTCGAAATGATCGGGACGCCTCTTGCGGAGAATCCGCCTATCGGCCGCCCCGGCCGCGTGCCTGGAACGCGCGAATTCGTCATCGACAAGACGCCTTACATCGTTCCTTATCGCGTCAAGGAAACGCGCTTCAGATATTGCGCATCTATCATGGGGCGCGTCGCTGGCCGGAGTCGCTGTGAGGTCAGCCTGCGCCTTCCAAAAGGCGGTGGGTCATCGGTTTGAATTTCGGCTTGCGGCCCGCAGCAGTCGCCCCGCTGAGCGGATGATGAAGGGCTTGATTTGACCCTTGACGGACCTTCCTGTCTTCACTGTGCTCTCGGCCAGCTGAGCGCAAACCGCGACTTGCGGACGTTAATTGGTTTTCCAGCAAACCCAGACTTCCCGGATCGGCTACAAAGCCATACAGTTACTTAAAACAAGATTTGTGAGACCTCGAATGCTCAAAGACGAAATCGATGCAGCAAAGCGCGCGGTGAATACAGACACCGTTCAGATCACCATCGGAGAAGTGAGCAACATGTACACTTCCAGTGAACTGAATATTTTGCCTGACTTTCAAAGACTGTTCCGGTGGACAAACGAACGCAAGTCCAGTTTTGTCGAATCCATATTAATAGGCATACCCATCCCTCCGGTATTTGTTTACGAAAAAGAGGATGGCACTTGGGAGCTGATCGATGGGCTTCAGCGGATCTCCACGTTGCTAGAGTTCATGGGAGTTTTGAGGGATGTCGACTCTGGCGAAATTCTTCGATCCCGGCTTCAAAAGACTAAGTATCTGAGGTCACTCCAAGGCATGGTTTGGGAGCAGAAGGCAGAAGGCGAGATACAGATCGACAAGGCCCTCCAGCTGTTCTTCCGCAGAGCGCGACTGGATTTCCAGATACTCAAGCACCCCAGCGACCCAAAGACCAAGTTCGATCTTTTCCAGCGCCTCAATCGGGGCGGAGCGTACGCAAACGAGCAGGAAGTGAGGACCTGCTCGATGGTCTTGGCGAATGCCGAGTTCACTCAGGCCATCCGTCAAGTCGCCCAGCGGAACGACGTGGCTGGCATCTTTCAGATCACCTCCGAACAGAAGGCGGTTCAGCGGGACGTCGAGTACATTGTGCGAATGATTGTACATACGTTCGTCGACTATGACCGCAGCTTGGACGTGCAGGAGTTTCTTGACGCCGCAATAGTTGAAATCCTGACGGATAGAGATTGCGACGAAGTGATGCAAACAATCACTTGGACCCTAGAAACTCTTCATAGGATTCTTGGCGACAGAGCTTTGATGCCCCCGCAAGGCGCTGAGGAGGGCATTGCTAGGCGGTTCTCGCTGCGAGCGCTCGAGGCAATCGCAGTGGGGGTCGCGAGAAATAAGGCTGCGATAGTGGTTCACGCGAACCCTGACCAGTTTGTAAAGGACAGGATCGAAGGCTTCTGGCGGGAGCGCCAGGTCGCCGAGATGAGTGCATCCGGGCTCCGAGGGACCGTCAGATTGCAGCGGACAATTCCGTTCGGGGCGCAGTGGTTCAATCCCAATGCCTAAACCGGACGAATTTTTTGACGAGATCGACACCGCCAGGGTGCGCCGCGCGAAGGAGCTGTCCGAGATCAAGAGATCATTCGGACAGCTGGTCACGAACGACGTCTACGGAGTTGCATCGAAGGCCGTGGTCGTTCTCGCTTACGCCAACTGGGAAGGCTTCTACAACGAATGCGCTCGCGCGTACATCAGGTTTCTTACCCAGAAAGGAGGAAAGGTACGCGACCGAGACTGGATGCTATTGGTCGGCGCGTTTGATACCGATTTCGAAAGCCTACGAGACCGAAACCATTCGCTTGAGTCCCGTCTATCCTTCGTGAAGAATCTGCAGACCCGCATCGACTGCGGGTTCGACGCAGTCAATGGGAAAATTGTCGAGGCTCGTTCAAATCTGGATTTTGCCAGGTTGTCGGGGAATTACGGCCTTCTCAATTTTGATCTGTCAACGATGCAGAAGGTCCGAAACCGACTGGACAAGGAACTGGTAGGTTGGCGGCACGCCGTGGCCCATGGGGACTCTCCGAACCTGACGACGATGAACGTCGAGGCTCACATCAATTTCGCATCTTCACTTCTGATACTGATTGCCGATCAATTCCAGTATGCGATGCTGGAAAGAATTTAGCCGCAGGGTGTCGACTCACTGCCGTCCGGCCACTACTTTGCCGTCTCTGGCCGCCTAGGTTAATGGCTGCTTTTGGCGCAAACTGGCCATCCCGCCTGCCAGCCAAAAGTCTCCGCTTTCCCCCAAGGCCGTGATTCAAACGGAGGTGCCGCCCCGACAGGGCGGGCCAGCCCTACCCCGCCCCCTCCAACAACCGCGCCGCGGCGGCGCGCGCCTCCTCGGTGATGGCGGCGCCCGACAGCATGCGGGCGATCTCCTCGCGCCGTTCGCCCTCGGCCAGCACCGCGACGCTGGTCGCGACGCGCTTGTCCTTGCCGGTCTTCGCCGGCGCGCCCTTGCTGATGCGCAGATGCTGGCCGGCGCGCGCGGCGACCTGCGGCGCATGGGTGACGGCCAGCACCTGCGCGCGCGCGGCGAGACGCGCCAGCCTCTGACCGATGGCGTCGGCGACGGCGCCGCCGACCCCCGTGTCGATCTCGTCGAAGACGAGCGTCGGCGCCGAGCCGCGATCGGCGAGCACGACCTTTAGCGCCAGCATGAAGCGCGCGAGTTCGCCGCCCGACGCGACTTTCGTCAACGGTCCCGGGCGCGAGCCCGGATTGGTCTGCACCCAGAATTCGACGCGATCGATTCCTTCCGGCCCGGCGGACTCGACGTCGCTCGTCACTTGCGTCGTGAAATGCGCGCCCTCCAACCGCAACGGCTTCAACTCGGCGTCGACCAGCGCATCGAGTTTCTTCGCCGCTGCGCGGCGCGCGAGCGAGAGCGCCAAGGCGGCTTCGTCGAAATTCCGCTTCGCGTCGGCGAGCGCGCGCTCAAGGGCGAGCAGCCGCGCTTCACTTGCGTCAAGCGCCGCAAGATCGTCGGCGAATTTCTCTTCAAGCTTCGCAAGGTCGGCGACCGCGACCTGATGCTTGCGCGCGGCGCCGCGCAGCGCGAACAGCCGCTCCTCGACGCGCTCCAATTCCGCCGGATCGAATTTCGTCTCAGCGAGCGCGCGCTCCAGCGCTTCCTCGGCGAGACCCAAGGCGTCGACAGCCTGCGTCAAGGCGCGCGCCGGCGCGTCCAGCAGTTGCGGCGCCTGCGTCAGACGCCGCTCCAATCGCCGCGCCGCCTGAGCGATTTCCCGCGCCGGCGATCCGTCATTCGCGAAAGCCGAGAGCGCGTCGGAAATGTCCGCGGCGACCTTCTCGGCGCGCTGCATGAAGAGCCGACGCTCGGCGAGCGTCTCTTCCTCGCCCTCTTGCGGCGCGAGTTCCGAAAGCTCGGCGTGCGCATGGCGCAGATAGTCGGCGTCGGCGCGCGCCTTGGCGATGCGCGCTTCTTCTTCAACAAGCGCGCGGCGCGCCGCCTGCCACGCGCCATAGCGCGCGCGCACGTCATTCGCCTGCGCGATAAGGCCGCCATGCGCGTCGACGAGCGCGCGATGCGCATTCGGATCGACCAGCGCGCGTTCGTCATGCTGACAGTGAATTTCGACGAGTTCGCGCCCAATGGCGCGCAGCGCCTGCGCCGTCGCCGGCTGATCGTTCACAAAAGCTCGGGTGCGGCCGTCCGCCGCCTGCACGCGGCGCAACACCAGCTCGTCCTCGCTCGCGAGGCCGAATTCACGCGCCGCGAGATGCGCGGGGTGATTCGCCGGCGTATCGAACGCCGCCGTCACCTGGCCCTGTTCGCAGCCGGCGCGCACGAGCGACGCGTCGCCCCGCCCTCCGAGCGCCAGCACGAAGGCGTCGAGCAGGATCGACTTACCCGCCCCGGTCTCTCCCGTGAGCGTCGTCAGGCCCGGCGCGAACTCCAGGTCGAGCGCGTCGATCAGCACGATGTCGCGAATGGAAAGACGGACCAGCATGAGGCTTCGCTCAAATGCCCTGGGCGCGCACATGCGCCGGAAGCCGCGCGCCGGCGACGCGCGGACGGCCCTCGATTATAGTCGCCAGCGCCCTTTTCCAAACGGAGATTTTTATGGCCGATCTTGGCATCGACGACATTCGCGCGCTGCTGAGCGCAAAACCGCGACCCATCGGCTGGCCGGCGCGGCGCGCCCGCATCGAGGAAGTCGGCGCCGCTTGGCCGGCGGCGCCCGACATTTCGTTTGAGCCGGTTTCGATCGACGGCATGGCCGCCGAATGGTCTTGCGCGCCAACCAGCGACCCCGCGCGGGCGCTGCTGTTCTTCCACGGCGGCGGCTATTGCTCCGGCTCGATCCTCAGCCACCGCCGGATGGCCACTGAAGCCGGACGCGCCGCGCGCGCCCGCGCGCTCGCCGTCGCCTTCAGATTGGCGCCCGAGCATCCTTTTCCCGCAGCCTATGACGACGCGCTCGCGGCTTGGCGGTTTCTTCGGGAACAGGGGTTCGCCGCGCGTCAGATCGCGGTCGGCGGCGACAGCGCCGGCGCCGGCCTGACGCTTGCCCTGCTGATGCGGCTGCGCGACCTCGAGGAGGCGCTCCCCGCCTGCGCCTGGCTCGTCTCGCCTTGGACCGACCTCACGCTCTCCGGCGAAACGCTGGCGACCAAGGACGGCGTCGATCCGCTGCTGCATAAGGCCTATCTCGAGGAGCTCGCGCGGGCCTATGTCCCGGCCGAGGTCGATCGCCGTGACCCGCGCATCTCGCCGCTTTTCGGCGAGCTGAGCGGCTTGCCGCCGCTCATGATCCAGGTGGGCTCGAACGAAACGCTGCTCGCCGATTCGACGCGACTCGCCGCGGCGGCCGGCGCCGCCGACGTCTCGGTCACGCTGGAGATTTGGCCGCGCATGATCCACGCGTGGCCCTTATGGAATGCAAGGCTGGAGGACGGCCGGCGCGCGCTTGCGCAAGCCGGCGCTTTTATGCAGGCGCGCTTTTTAGAAGACGGCTAGATCGCGTGCAGCGTCTTGCCGATCTTGGAGAGCCATGAATCTGTGTATTCGTGCGGCTCGAGACCGTCGGTTTTCAGCAGCGCGTGAGCGTCCTTATACCACTGCGAATCCGGGTAATTATGCCCCAGGATGGCGGCGGCGGTCTGCGCTTCGTTGGTGACGCCCATCGCCAGATAGGCTTCAGTGAGACGATAGAGCGCCTCTTCGGTATGGCGCGTCATCTGATACTTGCCGAGAACGTCGTGGAAACGGTTGATCGCGGCGGGGTAGTTCTTGCGCAGCAGATAGAAGCGCCCGACGTTCATCTCCTTGGCGGCGAGCTGGTCGCGCGTCACCTGGATCTTGTATTTGGCGTCGTTCACATATTCCGACTTCGGGAATTTCTGGACGAGCTGCGTGAAAACCTCCAGCGCCTTCTCCGCCGACTGCTGATCGCGCATGACGTCGGGCACCTGATTATAGAAGGACATGCCCGCGATATAATAGACATAGGGCGTATCGGGGGAATTCGGATAAAGGCCGATGTAACGCATCGCCGACTGCACGGCGTCGTCATATTTGGGATGCTCGTATTGAGCGAAGGTCGTCATCAGCAGGCCTTTGCGGGCCCAGTCCGATGAGGGATATTGCTTTTCCAATTCGCCAAATTTCTTGGCCGCGCCCTCGTAGTCCTTGACCTTCAGCCGCGCCAGACCGGCGTTATAGAAATCCTCGGCCGGAATGTCGGGCGTGATCTCCGTCTGATATTTCGTCCCGCCGCTGCCGAAGAGACCAAAACCGCTGGTGATCGAGTCCATGAGGTCGGCGCGCGCCGGCGCTGCGCCTATCGACAAGGCCGACGCCAAAGCCAACACTTTGAATGAACGAACGAAAACCGACATGTGTTGCCCCATTGCGGCGCTGCGCGGTCCCGGCGCCTCTAAGCTCAATCAGCCAAATGGCGTCGCAGGACGCCCCTGCCCTGCCCAACGGCGCGCAGCGGCGCGCCGATTCCGCCTTTGCGGTCGGCTGAAAGAAGAACCTTCATCTGGCGAGATTATGGCGACAGGCTACGGCCTGTCGCGCTCATGCCTTCGTTACGCGCGTCGAGTTCGAGCGCCAGGGCGCCCGCGCGCGCCGCAGCTTCGAGCAGCGCGAGATTAAGACGATGCCCGCCGCGATAGGAGCGGAAGGCGCCGATGATCGGCGCCCCGGCCAGCGCCAGATCGCCGACGACGTCGAGCATCTTGTGACGCACGCATTCGTCGGCGAATCGCTCCCCCTGCGGATTGATCGCGGCGCGCGCGTCAAAGACCAGCGTATTGTCGAGATTGGCGCCAAGCGCCAGACCTTCACGCCAAAGCCGCTCCGCATCGCGCATGAATCCGAAACTGCGAGCCCCGGCCAATTCGCGCCGAAACGTCTCCGGCGTCAGATCAAGCGCCAAGCGCTGGCGTCCGACTGGACAGGGGAAGGCGATTTCCACATCCAGATGAAGGCCGGCTTCCGCTGGCCGCAGCTCCGCCCAGCCGGCCCCGTCGGATATGCGTGCGGGCTTTACGACGCGCAACGCGCGGCGCGGCGCGGGTAGCGTGACGACGCCGGCCTCGTCGATCGCCGAGACGAAGTCGCGGGCCGAGCCGTCCATCGCCGGAACCTCGTCGCCGTCGATCGCAACCAGCGCATTGTCGACGCGAAGCGCGGCAAGCGCGGCCATCACATGCTCGACCGTCGACACGCTTGCGCCGTCGCCGGCGAGCCGTGTGCGCAATGTCGACGCGTCGACGCGCGACCAGTGCGCGTCGATCTCGGCTCCGGCGACGCTGAAAACAATCCCCACGTC
Source organism: Methylocystis sp. SC2 (assembly GCF_000304315.1). Classification (NCBI taxonomy): domain Bacteria; kingdom Pseudomonadati; phylum Pseudomonadota; class Alphaproteobacteria; order Hyphomicrobiales; family Methylocystaceae; genus Methylocystis; species Methylocystis hydrogenophila. Next base: position 721,496 of record NC_018485.1, read on the forward strand.
AGCGCCGGCCGGCGCGAGCGTCATGCTGGCGGGACGACCGCCGTGCACGCCCTGGCCGGTTAACGTGAAGCTTCGTGCGAGTGTCTGCTGAACCGCCGGCGCGGCCGCGCTTCCGGGTAGCGCAGCGCGGCGCGCGCGCAACGCATGTCGGCGTGAATCCGAACGAATGGCGCAACCCTCCCCTAAAGCCCGGACGAACGATAGCAAATCCGGGCGCCGACGCTCCAGTCACGCTTTCTTACAATTTGTTACAAACCCCTGCAGCCAAAATGAAAAGGCCCGCGCGAAGCGGGCCTTTCGCCGATTGTCGAGCCTCTCAGTGGTTGGCCTGGCGGCGCAGAAAGGCCGGGATCTCCAGATGATCCTCCTCGGACGGGCGCGGCTGCAGGGCGCGACGACCATGCGAATCGAGCGCGGCATGTCCGCCGGGAACAACCGGCGCCGGCGCGACCGGCCGCTTGCCATATTCGGCGTGCGTCGCCGAAGGCTGGCCTGGGGGAGCCATGTGCGGGCGCGGGGCCGGCGCCGCGGGCGCGCCATGCATCGAATCTTCCTGACGGCTCGCCCCGAAGGAGGCGAGGCGCTCGAAAATCGATTTGCGGCGAGGATCGCCGGCGCCCATCTGCTGACGCAGCTGTTCCTGGATGGGCTGCGGAAAATCCTCGATCTGAGGCATGCGCGGCGCGCGCGGCTGCTCCGGGGCCGGCGGCACATAGGCGCCGGCCGGCGCGTCGTGGCGCTCGGCTTCGAACCTCGGCTCGCCATAGGCGAGACGCGGCGGCGCCGGCTCGAGGTAGACGCCATGCGCCGGCGCCTGCTCCGAATAATAGCCCGCTGCGGCCTGCGGCTCTTCGCGATGACGCAGGACCGGCGCGGCCTCGACGGCCGGCGCGGCCTGCTGGGCGCGCGCCTGCTGCAATTGGGCGCGCAGACGCTCGGCGGCCTCGGCGAGACGCGATTCGCTCGTCGGATCATCGGCCGTGATTGCGGTCAGGTCGATGCCCGTCGCGACGACGGAGACGCGCACCACGCCTTCAAGCGACGAATCGAATGTCGCGCCCAAAATGATGTTGGCGTCCTCGTCGACCTCCTGGCGAATGCGGCTCGCCGCCTCGTCGACTTCATAGAGCGTCAGATCGTGGCCGCCGGTGATCGAGATCAGCAGGCCGCGCGCGCCCTTCATCGACACTTCGTCAAGCAGCGGATTGGCGATCGCGGCTTCCGCGGCGAGATTGGCGCGATTTTCGCCCGTGGCTTCGCCGGTGCCCATCATCGCCTTGCCCATGCCGCGCATGATCGAGCGGACGTCGGCGAAATCGAGGTTGATCAGGCCTTCCTTGACCATCAGATCGGTCACTGACGCCACGCCCGAATAGAGAACCTGATCCGCCATCGCGAAGGCGTCGGCGAAGGTCGTCTTCTCCGTGGCGATGCGGAAGAGATTCTGATTCGGGATGACGATCAGCGTATCGACGCATTTTTGCAGTTCGGAGATGCCCGATTCGGCGATGCGCAGGCGACGCTGACCCTCGAAATGGAAGGGCTTCGTGACGACGCCGACGGTGAGAATGCCCATTTCGCGCGCGATCTGCGCGATCACCGGCGCGGCGCCCGTGCCGGTGCCGCCGCCCATCCCGGCGGTGACGAAGCACATATGCGCGCCGGAGAGATGCTCGCGAATTTCTTCGCGCGCTTCTTCCGCAGCGGCGCGGCCGACTTCTGGCTGAGCGCCGGCGCCCAGTCCTTCCGTCACCTGCAGGCCCATCTGAATGATTCGCTCGGCCTGCGATGAGGCGAGCGCCTGCGCGTCTGTATTGGCGACAAGGAAATCGACGCCCGACAGACCAGAGGTGATCATATTGTTGACGGCGTTGCAGCCGCCGCCGCCGACGCCGCAAACCATGATGCGGGGCTTCAATTCCCTGAGTTCGGGAGCTTTAAGGTTGATCGTCATCTGCCAGGCCTCTCACCAATGCGTTCACAACTCGGCGCCCGTTGTCCTTCGCCCCTGGACGCCCGGTCGCCGAACGCGTCGTCCTTGGCAATCATGCTCGGCGCGTCGAACGGCGCGCCGGGTCGAAAGAATCACTTTCACGCGATACTAGAAGCTTTCTCTTAACCATCTCCCTACACGCGAGATGTATCCGTCAGTTCCCGTCGCCGCGCGCTCGACCCGGCGCGGCTCGAAATACTCATGCGCGGCGACTTGCGGATAAACGAGCAGCCCGGCCGCGGCCGCGAAGGCGGGGCTCCTCGACGAATCCGGCAAGCCTTCGACGCCGATCGGCCGTCCGACCCGAACCTGGCCGCCGAGAATGCGACGCGCCGCCTCGGCGACGCCGGTGAGCTGGCTCGCGCCGCCCGTCAGCACGATGCGGCGGCCGGGACCGCTCGGGTGGCCGGCCTTCGCCAAGCGATCGCGCAGGAACTCCAGCGTTTCCTCGATTCGCGGGCGGATGATGCGCACGAGATGCGATTTGGGCGCATGCGCCTTGTGATCGCTCTCGCCGACGTGATCGAAGGAAATGGTTTCGCGCTCGTCGGAGGTCGACGCGATCGCCGAGCCGTGAAAGGTCTTCAGCCGCTCCGCGTCGGAGAGCCGCGCGTCGAGTCCGCGCGCGATGTCCATCGTGACGTGGCCGCCGCCAAGCGTGACGGCGTCAAGGTGAATCATCTCGCCCCGGGCGAAGACGGCCACGGACGTCGATCCGGCGCCCATGTCGACGACCACGACGCCCATCTCGGCCTCGTCGGGCTCGAGCGTGGAGAGTCCGGCGACATATGGCGCGGCGGCCATGGCTTCGACGTTGAGATGGCTGCGCTCGACGGCGAGGAGAAGATTACGCGCGGCGGCCTGATCCCAGGTCGCGACGTGGAGATCGACCGCGAGCTCTTCGCCGATCATGTCCTTGGGTTCTCGGATGCCGGACACGCCGTCGAGCGAAAAGCCCGTCGGCAGCGAATGCACGGCGACGCGGCCGCGGTTGAGATGATGCGCGGCCGAGGCCTCGAGAACCCGATGAATGTCGTGTTCGGCGACTTCGCGGCCGCCGATGACGCGTTTCGCATGAAAATGCTGCGAAGACAGTCGGCCGCCCGACGCCGTGACAATGACGCGCTCCACCTGCATGCCGGCCATGCGCTCGGCGGCGTCCACGGTCTGCCGGATCGCGGCGTCGGCGGCGTCCATGTCGACCACGAGGCCGTTCTTCACGCCCAGAGAGCGTTGATGGCCAATGCCGACGACGCGAACGCGATGCGTGCGCCAATCGCCGGGCGCGACCGCGCCGAGCGGCGTGAGCCGCGCGATCAGGCAGGCGATCTTGGACGTGCCGACGTCAAGCGCCGCGAAAGTCGCCGAGCGACGCGGCGAGAGCGGCTTCATGCGCGGTGGGACACCAGGGGAAATCATGCTGCTAACCACCACTCTTGGTCGACTTGTGCGGCGCAAGCTGCGCTTCGCGCGCCGCTGCGGCCTCTTCCGTCAGCCTGACGCTGACGCGGTCGGGAATGCGCAAGTCGATGAACATGACGTCCTTGTCGAGGATCCGCGCCTCTCGCTGCAGCCGCGCGAGCGTCTCCAGCGCGCCGCCCGGATCAATCTCCGGCAGTTTCACCGTGACGCCGTTCGTCATCTCGAAGTTCCAGCGGCGTCCCGCGACGAACACGCCAGCCTTGATCCGATGCGCAAGATCGCCGGCCTTCGTCATCAGCATGAGAAATTCGAGCAGCCGTTTCTGCGCGCCCTCGCCGACGACGAACGGCAGACCGAGATAGCGCTGGTCGCGCAATTCATCGATCGGCACCCCGTCTTCCGAAATGACGGCGACGCGTCCGTCGCGCTGCCACAAGGCGCTTGGCTGCCGCTCCTCGATCGCGATGACCAGACGATCGGGGTAGAGCTTCATCACCCGCGCGGATTTGACGAGGGGGACCTGCATCAGCCGGTCGCGCACCGCCGTCGCATTGAGAAAGGGCAAGGAGTTTCGCGGCCCGACGCCTGCGGCGTCGAGGAGTTCGCGTTCGGTCAAACGCGATTGACCGGTGATGGTGACGGCGGAAATCGGAAAGCCGGCGACGCGCCCCGCTATGTCGTAGAGCTCGCCCTCGCTTGCGACGAGAGCGGCATAGCCGCCGTTCTCGACGAATCCCGCCGCGCCGATCGCGGCGAAGAGCGCAAGCGTCGCCAGAGCGCCGACGCCGGGACGGCCCAGCAAGGCGAGGCGCGACAGGAGTCGCTCGCCGCGGGTTCTTCGCGTAGAGGCGCGCGGCGCGACCGCGGCGGCGGCGGGAACGGCTGCCGGCGGGACGGTCGCAGCGGCCGCCGTCGCCAAGGCGTATGGGGCGTCTGCGGGAACGATGGGGACGAGCGCGTGCCGAGCCGTAAACGACTCTCTTAACGATCGCAGGATGCGTCTTCCACCATCCATCTGACCAACTCGCCGAATGAAAAACCTGCGTTTGCCGCCATTTCTGGCACGAGCGAGGTCTCCGTCATTCCCGGCTGCGTGTTCACCTCCAATACGACGAGCTCGCCCGTACCTCCGGGGCGGTCGTCGTATCGGAAGTCCGCGCGACTTACGCCGCGACAGCCGAGAGCTCGGTGAGCCTCAAGCGCCAAATGTTGGACCTCTTGGTAAATATTCTGTTTAAGATTCGCCGGAAGGACGTGTTTCGAGCCGCCCTTGGCGTATTTGGCGTGATAATCGTACCAGCCGCCGTCGGCGGCGAGAATTTCGATCACGTCGAGAGCCTTGTCGTTCATGACGGCGCAGGTGAGTTCGCGCCCGGCGATGAACTGCTCCGCGAGCATCATGTCGCCATGCGCCCAATCCTCGCGCCACAATTCCTGCGGCGGATGCTCCTGCCCCTCGTTGATGATGAACACCCCGAAAGAGGAGCCTTCCGATATGGGCTTGAGCACATAGGGAAGCGGCAGCGCATGCGCCTTCGCGGCCTCCAGCCTGTGCACGAGGCGTCCTTTCGGAACAGGAACGTCAGCAGCCGCCATGACCGTCTTGGCCACGTCCTTTTTCATCGCCACCGAAGAGGCGAGCACGCCGGAGTGCGTATAGGGGATGCGCAGCAGCTCCAGCACGCCCTGAATGCAGCCGTCCTCGCCGAACCTGCCATGGAGCGCGTTGAAGGCGACGTCCGGTTTGAGCGCCGCAAGGACAGTCGCGACGTCATGCCCCGCATCGACGCGGGACACTTGAAATCCCTGCTCTACGAGGGCTTTCGCGCAGGCCTCGCCCGAGCGCAGGGAAACTTCGCGTTCGGCGGAAAGTCCGCCCATCAGAACGGCGACGTGCTTGGTCATGTGCTCTCGACTTGAAAAATGCCAACTAGAGATCCGAATAGGCGGCTTCGTCGGCTTCCGAAGCTCATTCGGTAAACGTGGCGAAAGGACAGAGGGAGTCGCTTAACGCGCCTGACGCTCGCGAAACTCGATCTTCGTCCGAAGGACTCTCCTTCGGTCCCAGCTCGTCGCCGCTTTTCGACGTGGCCGCCGCTTCAGTAGCGTCCGATGATCTGTGCGATTTTTTTCGAGGCGGCACGGCGGGAATCTCCTCAAGCGTCCACGCTAAGATCTCAGCAGCGAGGACGCAATCTTCTCGCGCCATTCATCTCAAGCGACGCCGATCCGCTTGATCTCCCAATGCAGCTCGACGCCGCTCGTCTCATACACGCGCCGGCGCACTTCTTCGCCGAGCGACTCAATGTCGGCGGCGGTGGCGCGCCCGCGGTTGATGAGAAAATTGCAGTGCATTTCGCTGACCTGGGCGTCGCCGACGACAAGGCCGCGGCACCCGGCCGCGTCAATCAACTGCCACGCCTTGCGGCCGTCCGGATTCTTAAAGGTCGAGCCGCCGGTTTTTTCCTTGATCGGCTGGGAGGCTTCGCGCGCCGCGGTGATGCGCTCCATCTCGGCGAGGATCATCCCCGGATCGCCCGGACGGCCCTGATACAGCGCCTGGGTGAAGATCACATCATCCGGCGCGGAGCAATGGCGATAGGAATAGCCGAGATCGGCGTTGGAGAAGACATGGATGTCGCCGGCGCGGTCGACGCCGCGCGCTTCGATCAGCGCGTCCTTGGTTTCGCCGCCATGGGCGCCGGCGTTCATCCGCAATGCGCCGCCGATCGCGCCGGGGATGCCGCGATAGAAGGCGAGTCCGTCGACGCCTGCGTCGGCGGCGGCGCGCGCCGCCTTGACGTCGGGAACCGCGGCGCCGACTCGAAGCCTGCAGCCCTCTTCGACGATGATCTCGCCGAATCCCTTGGCCGAAAGCCGAATGACCACGCCTTCGACGCCGCCGTCGCGCACGATGAGGTTAGAGCCAAGCCCGATGACGGTGACGGGAGTTTCTCGCGGCAGCCGGGCGAGGAAATAGGCGAGATCGGCTTCGTCGGCCGGCATGAACAGGATTTGCGCCGGCCCGCCGACGCGAAACCATGTGTAGGGCGCGAGCGGCTCATTGGCCGTGATGCGCCCGCGCAACTGCGGCATGGCGGCGGCGATGTCGGCGGAAATGTCGGGGAAGATCATGTGCGGCTTTCGGCGTATCGACGCTAGGTCACAGCTCGGCGATTTGGACGACGCGCAGGCCGTGGCCCGAGCGGAATCGGCGATCGTTGGTGACGAAGATATCGCATTGCGCGGTCAACGCCGTTCGAAAATGCACCGCATCTATCAGTCTTAGGCCGAGATCAGCGCCGAGGCGCGCCGCTCCAATGAGCGTTTCGAGGTCCACGGGCCGAATGTCGAAGCTCCTCTCCTCAAAGAACAGGCGGTCATAACCGTTTTCGAGCACCTGACTCTGACGTCTGAACGCGCCGTAAAAGCATTCCGCAACGCAGAATTCACTCGTGACAAAGCTCGTGTTTTGTTCGATGAGGGCATACCAGAGGCTGGATATTTTCGAATAAAACGCCGGGTTCGCTTCGATAAAATAGATGACCGAGTTTGAGTCGAAATAGGCCCGCCCGCCTTCGACCGGAAGCGTTTCATACGGCATCCGCTTGAATGGCTCGGCTGTCATTCTCGACGCGCGCAACGCGCGCGATCGGGAATCCAGAGCAAGACCAGCGTTCCTGGATCGGCTCTGGATTCCCGGGCAGGCCTGCGGCCTGCCGGGAATGACAAGGTCCGTGCGAACGGATCAGGCGGAATTCGTTTCATTCATCGCCGCGGAATTCACGGATGCGTGCGTCGATCTCCTCAATGGATTGCGGTCCGACGAGCCGATAGCCTATGCCCTCAAGCTCCTTCAGGCGACGAATGCGCTCCTGAGGCGAAGGCTGGGTTTCCTTCTGCACGATGCGCGGAAGAAATTGCTTCAGCGTTTCCTCAACGAGATAAGAACGCGAGCGCCGCGTGCGCCGCGCCGCCTCGTCGAGTATTTTGCGCGTTTCGTCGGTCAGACGAACGGATGTCGGCGTGGATGGCGCAGGTTTCATGACGAAGATAGGGCTGACTACGATGTAGTCAATTGTAGTAACAATCCTGCGGAAGTCAAATTGCGCCACATAAATTCACGACGCTTCGTCACAAGCTACGAAGCGTCCGACCCTCCCCCGCGTCGCGGGAGAGGGAGCGGGTCGCGCGTTTCGTCCAAGCCCCGCGAGCGCCGCTCGTTAGGGTCCCCTCTTCCGCTTTAGCGCGGAGGGACAGGGAGGGGGCGAAACCAACGCCATCACCCCTGCCCCGCCGCCAATTGCTCCGGCAGCGCATAGGCCCATTGGGTGATATTGCCGGCGCCAAGACACACGACATAATCGCCCGGCGCGACAATCTCGCGCACCATCGCCGCCAGCACTTCGGGAGAAGGCAGCCCCATCGCGCGGCGATGGCCATGCGCCTTGATCGCGGAAACGAGCGCGTCGCGATTGACCCCATCGATCGGCTGCTCGCCCGCCGGATAGACATCGGCGACGATGACCACGTCGGCGTCGTTGAAACAGGTGGCGAAAGCGTCAAAAAGCGACTGCAGCCGCGTATAGCGATGCGGCTGCATCAGCGCGACGACCTTGCCCTTGGTCGAGGCGCGCGCCGCGCGCAGCACGGCGGCGATTTCGACCGGATGATGTCCATAGTCGTCGAAAATCTGCACGCCGTTCCATTCGCCGGTCTTCGTGAACCGCCGCTTGACGCCGCCAAAGCCGGCGAGCGCCTTGCGAATCTGTTCGGGCGACAGGCCGAGCTGATTGGCGACGGCGACCGCCGCCGTCGCATTCAACGCATTGTGATGGCCCGGCATCGGCAGGACGAGATTTTCGAGATAGATCGCCTGCGACGTCTTGCGGTCGCGCAGCAGCACATTGAATTTCGACACGCCGCCCTCGAGATCGACGTCGAGCAGACGCACGTCGGCCTGCGGATTTTCGCCATAGGTGATGACGCGGCGGTCCTCGATGCGGCCGACGAGCTCCTGCACGGTCGGATGATCGAGGCACATCACCGCGAAGCCGTAGAAGGGAATATTCTCGACGAAGTTGCGGAAGGCTTCCTTGATGGCGTCGAATGTATGGAAATGGTCGAGATGTTCGGGATCGATATTGGTGACGATGGCGACGTCCGCCGGCAGTTTGAGAAACGTGCCGTCGCTTTCGTCGGCCTCCACCACCATCCAGTCGCCGGCGCCAAGACGCGCATTCGTGCCATAGGCGTTGATGATGCCGCCGTTGATCACGGTCGGATCGAGGCCGCCGGCGTCGAGCAGCGTGGCGACGAGCGAGGTCGTCGTCGTCTTGCCATGGGTGCCGGCGATGGCGACGCATTGCTTGAGGCGCATCAGCTCGGCGAGCATTTCGGCGCGGCGCACGACCGGCAGACGTTTTTCGCGCGCCAAGACAAGTTCGGGATTGTCGCGCTTTATTGCGGTCGAGACGACGACGACTGCGGCGTCGCCAAGATTTTTCGCGTCATGTCCGATGCTGACCGTCGCGCCCTTTTCGATGAGACGCTTGACGTTGGCGTTTTCGGCGGCGTCCGACCCCTGCACCTTGTAGCCGAGATTGAGCAGCACTTCGGCGATTCCAGACATGCCGATGCCGCCGATGCCGACGAAATGGATTGGCCCGAGCTCCCGCGGCAGTTTCATCCCTGTCTCCGTTGCGCGACGTCCACTCCCGCGACGCTGATGATCAGATCGGCGAGACGATCGGCGGCGTCGGCGACGCCGACGCTTTTTGCGGCTGTGGCGCGCGCGGAAAGCTGCGTCGGCGCATTGATGAGGTCGCAAAGCCGCCGCGTCAAAAATTCCGGCGTGAAGTCGCTCTGGCGCACGGTTTCCGCGCCGCCGGCCGCTTCGAGAAAAGCGGCGTTCGCCGCCTGATCCTGGTCGAGCGCATGCGGCAGCGGCACCAGCATCGCCGGTCGCCCGACGACCGCAAGCTCCGAGACCGTCGACGCGCCGGCGCGGGTGATGACGAAATGCGCCGCCGCGAGCCGCGCCGGGAAGTCGGCGAAAAAGGGCGCAATCTCGGCGCCGACCCCGGCGCCGGCGTAGATCGCCTCGACGCGCGCGATATCTTCGGGACGCGCCTGCTGCACGACGGCGACTTTCGCCCGCAGCGCGTCGGGCAGCGCCGCGACGGCCGCCGGCGCGATGTCCGCCATGACGCGGGCGCCCTGCGAGCCGCCGGCGACGAGCAGCCGGAACATTCCATCGTCGAACGAAGGATAGGGAATCTTGGCGGCCTCGAGCACCTTGGGGCGCACCGGATTGCCGGTGACGACGAGCTTGCTTTGCAGGGCCGCCGGCACGGCGAGAGTCGGTAGGCCGGCGGCGATCCTGTCGACGCGGCCGGCGAGAAAGCGATTGGCCTTGCCCATGACGCCATTCGCTTCGTGCAGAGCGCTCGGCACGCCGAGATAGGACGCCGCAAGCAAGGGCGGGACGGTGGGGTAGCCGCCGAAACCGATCACCGCGGCCGGTTTGACCTGACGCAGCAGCGCGGCCGCTTGCGCCGTGCCGAGGGCGAGACGCGCGACCGCCTGGGCTTTGGCCAGCAGCGAGCCGCCCCGCGGCGTGCCGGCGGGAATCACATGCATGGCCCGCGCCGGAAAGGCGCCGCCGTAGCGCAGGGCGCGCTCCTCGGTGACCAGCTCCACCGCCAGCCCGCGGGCGCCGAGCGCATGCGCGAGCGCCTCGGCCGGAAAAAGATGGCCGCCGGTGCCGCCGGCGGCGAGGAGAATCGGCGAATCGCTCATACCGAAGCTTTTATCATGCGGCGGCGGGCGCGCCCGTCGCGGCGAGCTCGCTCAGCACGCGGGACCGCGGCCGCTTACGCGTGACGGCGAGCAAGAAACCCATGCCGAGCGACAGCGAAATCAGGGAAGAGCCGCCATAGGAGACGAAGGGCAGCGTCATGCCCTTGGCGGGCATCAGATGCACGTTCACCGCCATATTGATGCAGCTCTGCAGGCCAAACAGCATCACCAGTCCCGCCGTCGCAAAACGGCAGAAGGGATCGCTGTTGCGCGCCGCCGAGAATAACCCCCGCACCACGACGAAGGCGAACACCGCGGCGAGCGCGATGCAGATAAGAACGCCGAACTCCTCGCCGATGACCGCGAAGATGAAATCCGTGTGCGAGTCGGGCAGGATGCGCTTGATGACCCCTTCGCCCGGGCCCTTGCCGAACCACGAACCGGCGATGAAGCTCTCGAGCGCCGTCTCCGACTGGAAATTCGCCGGCACGCCTGCGACCGGCGGCGGCGGCTCCAGAAAGGATTCGATGCGCGCATGGACATGCGGCACGAATTTATAGGCGAGCAGCGCCGAGACGCCGCCTAGCCCGCCCAATCCGACAACCCAGATCCAGTGCAAGCCGGCCATGAAAAACAGCGCCGCCCACACAATAGAAATCAGCATCGTCTGGCCAAAATCAGGCTGCAGCATCAGCGGCGCGATCGCGATCGGCAGCAGCAGAAGCGCGATCAGATTGCCTGGAACATCCTTGCGACGCGCCCCTTCGGAGAAGGCCCAGGCGACGAGCACGACGAATGCGGGCTTGAGAAATTCGGACGGCTGGATCCCGAAAATCCATCGCCTCGCGCCCTTCACTTCCTGGCCGTAGAGGATGGTGGCGAAGACGAGCGCGAGAGAGACGACGAAGATCACCAGCGCCAGTCGGCGCACGTGACGCGGCGAAAGAAACGAGGTCGCAATCATCAGGACCAGCGCCGGCAGAAGATAGAGCACCTGCCGGTTGACGAAGTGGAAGGTCGCCAGATGCAGCCGCTCCGCGACGGGCGGACTGCCGGCCATGGAAAAGACGAGACCGGCGACGATCAGCAGGGCGAGGCTCGCGAGCAGCCAGCGATCGACGGTCCACGCCCAGTCGGAGAATAGCGTTCGTTCCGCGCGGGAGATCATGTCAGCCCTCCTTTTCGCGCCGCGATCACGGCGGGAAGCCCTTCGACGGCGCCGCGAAACGCATCGCCCCGCGCCTCGAAATTGGCGAACTGGTCATAGGAGGCGCAGGCCGGCGACAGCAGCACCACCGGCTCGGGCGCGCCTTCGGCAAGCGCGTCGAGCGCCGCGCGCGTCGTCGCGACGTCAAGCGTTCCGCACTGTTCGAAAGGCAGCGCGCCTTCCAGCGTGCGCGCAAAATCGTCGGCGGCCTCGCCGATCAGATAGGCTTTGCGGATGCGCGAGAAATGCGGACGCAGCGGTTCGACGCCGCCCTCTTTCGATCGGCCGCCGAGAATCCAGTAGATGTCGGTATAGCTCACCAAGGCCTTTTCGGCGGCGTCGGCGTTGGTCGCCTTCGAATCATTGACGAAGACCGCACGCTCGATGCGCCGGACTTCCTCCATCCGATGCGGCAGGCCAGGAAAGCTCAACAGGCCGCGCGCGATCTCGTCGTCGTCCAATCCGCACTCCCACGCGGCGGCGGCGGCGAAGGCGGCGTTCTGCGCATTATGCGCGCCGCGCAGCGCGCGCGCGCCGTCGAGCGAACCGATCAGCTCGGCTTCTTCCGGCGGATGTCCCTGCTCGCGGAAATAGACGCTTCGATCCTCGACATAAAATCCCCAGTCGAGCGCGCGCTTCCCGGAGATCGGCACGACGCGCCGCTCGGGGGTCTCGGCTTCGCTAAGACGCGCGCCGATCGCATGGCAATAGGCGTCGTCGACGCCGACCAGCGCCACTTCGGCCGCGGCGACGAGGCGCTCCTTGATGGCGGCGTAATTCTCAATCGTCCCGTGGCGGTCGATGTGGTCCGGCGTGATGTTGATCAATACGCCGACCGTCGGCGCCAGCGAGGGCGCGAGATCGATCTGGAACGACGAGCATTCGATGACGTGAATGCGCTCGTCCGATGGCGGCTCGAGGTCGAGAATCGGCACGCCGATATTGCCGCCGAGCTGCACGTCGCGGCCGGCTTCGCGCAAAATATGCGCGATCAGCGCCGTCGTCGTCGATTTGCCGTTTGTGCCGGTGATGGCGATGAAGGGCGATCCTCCGGCGCGCGCTTCACGTTCGCGGCAGAACAATTCGACGTCGCCGATGATTTCGACGCCCGCAGCCTGCGCCGCCAGCACCGTCCAATGCGGCTCGGGATGGGTCAGCGGCACGCCGGGAGAAAGGATGAGCGCATCGAAGCCGCTCCAATCCGCCGCAGCAAGATCCTCGAGCGCGACGCCTTGCGCAACCGCCTTCAGGCGGCCCGCCTCGCCATCATCCCAGGCGGCGACCTGCGCGCCGCCGGCGATCAGCGCGCGCGCCGTGGAGAGGCCCGACCCGCCGAGGCCAAAAAGCGCGACCCGCTTGCCCTTGAATGTCTCGACCGGCGTCATCGTCACCTCAGCTTCAAGGTCGAGAGGCCCATCAGGGCGAGGACAAAGGCGATGATCCAGAAGCGGATGACGATCTGCGGCTCCTTCCAGCCCTTCTGCTCGAAATGATGATGGATCGGCGCCATCAGGAAGATGCGCTTGCCGGTGAGCTTGTAATAGACGACCTGGATGATGACCGACGCGCCTTCGATCACGAAGAGCCCGCCGACGATGACGAGCACGAATTCCTGCTTCACCGCGACGGCGACGGAGCCCACGAGCCCGCCCAGCGCCAGCGAGCCGGTGTCGCCCATGAAGATTTGCGCCGGCGGCGCGTTGAACCACAGAAAGCCGAGTCCCGCGCCGATGAATGCCGAGCAGACGATCGTCAATTCGCCGACGCCCGCGACGTAATTGACGCCGAGATAGTTCGAAAAGATCGAATTGCCGACGAGATAGGCGAAGATCGCAAAGGCGCCGGCGGCGATCATCGACGGCACGATGGCGAGCCCGTCGAGGCCGTCGGTGAGATTGACGCAGTTCCCTGCGGCGACGATGACGAAGGCGCCAAAGAGAATGAAGAGCGGACCCAGCGTCGCGACATAGCCCCTCACCATGGGGATGGCGAGCTTCGTCATGTTGTCGCCGCCGGTTTCCATCAGCGCGTAGCAGGCCAGTCCGGCGATCAAAAACTCGAGCGCCAATCGCATCTTGCCCGAGAAGCCGGCGTGCGACTGCTTGGTCACCTTGAGATAATCGTCGTAAAAGCCGATGAGTCCGAAGCAGATGGTGACGAAGAGCACGATCCACACATAGGCGTTGCGCAAATTCGCCCAGAGCAGCGTCGCCGCGACCAGTCCCGAGACGATCATCAGGCCGCCCATCGTCGGCGTGCCTTTCTTGGTCACAAGATGCGACGCCGGTCCGTCCTCGCGGATCGGCTGGCCCTTGCCCTGTTTGATGCGCAACGCGGCGATGACGCCCGGTCCGAAGAAAAACACGAAGAACAGCGCCGTCGCCGCCCCCATGGCGGCGCGAAAAGTGATGTAGCGGAAGATGTTTAGCGGACTGTATAGATAAGAGAAGTCCGCAAGCAGCGTTAGCATCGTCTCTCCTCAGTTCGCCATTTCGCGAGCGAATGCGCTTTTCAAGGCCGAGACGATCCGCGCCATCCGCGAACCATTGGAGCCTTTCACCATCACCACATCGCCGGCGCGAACCGCTGCGAGAACGGCCTCTTCCAGCTCCAGCGGCGTCGCCCGATGCGCGGCGCGCATCGAATCAGGCGCAGCGTAACTCAAGCGCGACATCAACGGTCCCGAGGTGAATAGCAGATCGACGCTGGCGTCGATAAGATCCTGAGCAAGGTCGGCGTGCAGTTCGGCCGCCTGGGGCCCGAGCTCCAGCATGTCGCCGAGCACGGCGATGCGCCGGCCTCCAGGCCCTGTGGCCGCGCCGCCGAGCAGCTGCAGCGCCGCCCGCATGGAGGTCGGGTTGGCGTTGTAGCTTTCGTCGATAAGCGTAAACTCGCCGTCCGGCGTCGCTATTTTCTCGCGCCGGCCGCGTCCGGACGGCGGCGTGAATTCGGCGAAGGCCGCCGCGGCTTCCTCCAGATCCACGTCGAAAACCGCGCCCACGAGCAGCGCCGCGAGCGCGTTCACGGCGATATGCTTGCCGGGGGCGCCGATGCGAAAGCGCAGCCGCCGCTCGAGAACTTCCGCCTCGATCAGCGCGCCTTCGCCGGCAGGCTCGTAAGACAGGAGCCGCGCATGCGCGCGTTCCGTCTCGCCGAAACCGAAGACATGATTGGCGGTTGGGCCGGCCGCCGCGGCGAGACGCTCGTAAAATCCGTCGTCGCGGTTGATGATCGCGACGCCGCCATCGAGCGCGGAAAAAACCTCGGCCTTGGCGTCCGCGATCTTCTCGATTGATCCGAAATATTCGAGGTGTACCGGGGCGATACGGGTGACCACGGCGACGTGGGGGCGCACCTGCGCGACGAGGGCGGCGATCTCGCCGGCGTGATTCATGCCCAGTTCGAACACGCCGAAGCGCGCCTCCGCCGGCATGCGCGCAAGCGTCAACGGCACGCCCCAGTGATTGTTATAGGACGCCGCCGAGGCATGCGTTTCGCCAAAACGCGACAGCATGAGCCGGATCATGTCCTTCGTCGAGGTCTTGCCGACGGAGCCGGTGACGGCGGCGATGAAGGCGGCGCTTCGCTCGCGCGCCCGCGCGCCCAGCGACTCAAGCGAGCGTTGCACGTCTCTGACGACGAAAAGCGGCCCGGCGCCGGAAAGCTCGGGCGCATGCGCTTCATCAATGACCGCCGCCGCCGCGCCTTTCTCAAACGCCATCCGCACGAAGTCGTGACCATCGCGCGTCTCGCCCTTGATGGCGAAGAACAGATCGCCGGGCTGAAGCGTCCGCGTGTCGATGGAAACGCCGTGGGCTTCGCGCGCAAGGCCGCCGCTCGCGCGCGCCCGCAGCGCGCCGACCAGCGCCAATCCCGACCATAACGGCCTCTTGGTCATGGATGATTCTCCTTGAGCGCCTGCGCAATCGCCTCATGATCGGAGAAAGGCAAAACGCGGTCGCCGACGATCTGCCCGGTTTCGTGGCCCTTTCCAGCCACGACGAGCGCATCGCCCGCTTCAAGCCCCGCGACGGCGTTGGCGATCGCCGCGCGCCGGTCTCCGATCTCGATGATGTGCGCCGCGCCGCCGCGGGTTCCTTCGAGAATTTCTGCGCGAATGGCGGCGGCGTCCTCGCTGCGCGGATTGTCGTCCGTGACGATGGCGACATCGGCCGCGCGGGCGACGATGTCTCCCATCAGCGGGCGCTTGCCACGATCACGATCGCCGCCGCACCCGAAGACGACAATCAGGCGTTTTTTTGTCAGCGGCCGTAAAGTGGCGAGCACTTTCTCCAGCGCGTCGGGCTTATGCGCGTAATCGACGAAAATCGGCGCGCCATTACGCTGACCGACGAGTTCGAGCCGCCCCGGCGCGCCGCTGAGCGCTTCGAGCGCCGCAAAGACCTGCGCCGGGTCATCGCCGCTGGCGATCGCCAGCCCGGCGGCGACGAGCGCGTTCGAGACCTGAAACGCGCCGGCGAGCGGCAGATCGACCGCATAGGCGACGCCATTGTGGCGGAGCCGCAGCGACGTCGCCAAGGCGGACGGCGTCGCCGACAGGAGCCTTATCGTCTCCCCCTTCGAACCGACGCTCAAAATTGTGAGGCCCCTGGCGCGGCAGATGTCGATGACGCGGGACGCAACGTCGCTGTCCGCGTCGATCACCGCCGTCTGGCCCGGGTGCAGCAGCGTGTCGAAGAGCCGCATCTTCGCCGCGAAATACTCCTCCATGTTGGCGTGATGGTCGAGATGGTCGCGCGAGAAATTGGTGAAGCCGGCGACATCGACGCGCATGCCGTCGAGCCGCCGCTGATCGATCCCGAGCGACGACGCCTCCATGGCGAGATGCGTCACGCCGCGTCCCGCAAGTTCGTCCAGCGTTCGGTGCAGTTCGACGGGCCCGGGCGTCGTCAGCGCGCCGTAATGCGCGCCGCGCGAATCGACGATTCCGACGGTGCCGAGCGACGCCGCCTCATGTTCAAGCGCGGCCCAGATCTGGCGCAGGAAGGCCACGACCGAGGTCTTGCCGCTCGTTCCGGTGACGGCCGCGATCGTCGACGGCTGGCGAGAAAAGAAGCGCGCCGCGGCGAGGGCCAGGGCGCGCCGAACGTCATCGACGACGACGAGCGGCAGCGGACATTCGGCGCGCCGTTGAGCGACGACGACGCAGGCGCCGCGCGATTTCGCGTCGGCGACATAGGACAGGCCGTCTCCGGCGTGGCCCGGGATGGCGAAAAAGGCGAAACCGCCGCGCGCCATTCGACTATCCGCCGTCAGGCCAGAGACGGCAAGCCCGCGCAAGGCGGGCTCAAGGTCAGGCGTCGCGAGCAGTTCGGACAACAGCATCAATGCCCTCCCCCGCCGCGGGCGGGAACATTGGCGTAGCCATAACCCAATTTGGCGAGAAGCGGGAAAGGCTGGTGCGGCGGCTCGAAGCGCGGCGCGAGGCCGAGGATCGGACCGACGCGCTCAATGATCTCGCCCGTGACTTGGCCGGCGTTATAGGCCGCCGTCGCGTAGCCGCCGGTTTCCGGCAAGCCCTGCGGTTCGTCCATGATGGTCAGGAACAGATATTTCGGCTTGTCCGAGGGCGCGACGGCCATGAAGGTGTTAAACAGCTTGGTCTTCGAATAATGACCGTTGACGACCTTTTCCGCCGTGCCGGTCTTGCCGCCGACGTAGTAGCCGGGGACATTCACCTTCCGCGCCGTGCCGATTTCGGCGTTGAGGCGCATGAGATAGCGCATCGCCTCGCTGGTCTCCGGCCTTATCACGCGTTCGGCGCCCGCCTTCGCTTCCTCCTCGCTGCGTTTGATGAACGTCGGCGTGATCAGATAGCCGCCGTTCATCAACGCGCCGACCGCCATCATCGCCTGCAGCGGCGCCACCGCGAGGCCATGCCCGAAGGCGATGGTCATGGTGTTCAACTCGCCCCAGTTTTTCGGCACGATCGGTTCGGCGCTTTCCGGCAGTTCGGTGCGCATGCGGGTCAGCTGGCCCATCTTGCGCAAAAACGCCTTGTGCCGCTCCACGCCCTGTCCCATCGCCATGCGCGCGGTGCCCACATTGGAGGAATAGGTGAAGACCTCCGGCAGCGTGAGCGCGCGATTTTGCGCGTGATAATCATGGATCTTGAAGCGCCCGAAAGAGAGCACGCCGCGCGCGTCGAGCCGTGAATTCAGATTGACCTTGCCGGAGTCGAGCGCCATCGCGATGGTCAGCGCCTTGAAGGTCGAGCCCATCTCATAGACGCCGACGCTCATGCGGTTGATGTGGAGAGGATCGAGCGCTTCCGTCGGCTTGTTCGGATCGTAGTCGGGAAGCGACGCCAGCGCGATGACCTCTCCGGTGTTGACGTCCATGATCGCCGCGGCGCCCGCCTTCGCTTTGAAATGAGTTACGCCCTTTTCGAGTTCGTCGCGCAACGCATGCGTGGCCCGAATGTCGAGCGAAAGCGACACGGGCTTGAGCTCCTCCGGCGTTACGCCGAAGCCGGCGCCGTGCAAATCGGCGAGCCCCTGCCCGTCGATGTATTTCTCGATGCCGGCGATGCCCTGATTGTCCACATTGGCGAAGCCAAGCACATGCGCGCCGATCGGTCCGTTGGGATAAACGCGCTTGTTCTCGGCGATCAAGCCGACGCCCGGCAGTCCGAGATGGAAAACCTCGTCGCGTTGATGCGACGTCACCTCGCGCTTCACCCAAACGAAGCCCTTCTTGGAGCCGAGCCGCTCTCGCAATTCCCGGGCGTCAAGGCCGGGCAAGACCGCGGTCAACAGCTCGGTCGCTTCGTCCTTGTCGATGATGCGGCGCGGCTCGGCGAACACCGACATCACCTTGACGTCGCTGGCGAGCGCCTCGCCGTTGCGATCGATGATGTCCGGGCGGGACGCCGCGACCGCCTCCGCCGCGGCGCGCCGCGACGTCGCCGCCTCCGGCTTAAAGCCGAGATAGACGAGCTTGATCGCAATCACCGCATAAAGCACGAGAAAGCCCAGCGCAGCGAGCCGCATGCGCGATGCGCTCAGCGCGAGACTCGTCGAAAACAGGGCGCGCAGCATCGCGCCTATCTTGCCTTCCGACCGTGGCGAGGGTTGCGTGTCGCGCATCGTCTGCGTCATGGCTTGCGTCGCTCTTGGCTTTGTCCCTGCGCTTTGGGCGTGGTCGTCGGCGCGCTGCCGGGGACGGGCGGCGTCGCGGGCATGCTCAATCCCAGCGCGTCAAGCTTATTGCCGATGGAGTCGACGCGCGGCGATCTCTCGGGAAGCGATTGCGCGGCGACGATCTGCGTCGCTTCAAGCTGTTTCATGCCGGTCAGATAGGCGTCGGCGAGCTGCTGAATGCGCTCCGGCCGGGTCATATAAGCCCATTCGGCGCGCAGCACCGCGATGGCGTCGCGCTCCTGCCTGATCTCGATCTTGGTCTTTGCGATCTGCTCGGCGCGATAGCTCGTCTGATATTTGATCGAATAGGCGTAAACCGCCGAACCGACCAGCAGGAGAACCGCAACGATGTTGAGGAGCCGCAGCATCAGGCTTTTCCCTTGTCGCGATCCGGCAGGCGCGCGAGTCGCGCGAGCCTGTCGTCGAGCGGATGGGGCGCCGCCGCCGTGCGCGTGGCGTAGCGCAGTTTGGCCGAACGCGCGCGCGGATTGGCCGCCGTCTCGGCGGGCGCGGGCGTCACCGGTTGGCGACCTTCGCAGACGAAGCTTGGCGGCGGCGGCGGCGTTTCGCCGGGAAGCCGGCGCGAGCCGGTTTCGCCGCGACCGCAGCGTTCGGCGAGAAACTGCTTGACGATACGATCCTCAAGCGAGTGGAACGTCACGACGACGAGACGACCGCCCTCAGTGAGAAGCCGTTCCGCGCCAAGCAGCCCCTTCAGCAATTCCTGAAGCTCGTCGTTGACGGCGATGCGCAACGCCTGAAAGCTTTTGGTCGCCGGATGAATGTCGCTGGCGCGATTGGGAGCGACTCGAGCGATCATTTCGGCCAGCGCTCTTGTCGTTGTGAAAGGCGCGATCTCACGGTCATGGACGATAGCGCGGGCGATACGCCGCGCGGCGCGCTCCTCGCCGTAGACATAAAGGATATCGGCGAGCGTCTCCACATCCGCTTCATTGACGATGTCGGCGGCGCTGCGCCCGCGCCCCTCCATGCGCATGTCGAGCGGCCCGTCGGCGCGGAAGGAAAAGCCGCGCGCGGCTTGGTCGAACTGCATCGACGAGACGCCGATGTCGAAGACGACGCCGTCCAGCGGCGCAAAGCCTTGCGCGCGCGCAACGTCCTCGATTTGAGAAAAGCGCGCTTCAACGAGCGTCAACCGTCCGCGCATCTCATCGACAAGCGCCTGGCCGGCGCTCACCGCGGTCTGATCGCGGTCGAAGGCGAGCACGCGCGTCTCCGGCTGCGTCAGCATGGCGCGCGTATAGCCGCCGGCGCCGAAGGTGGCGTCGATATAGCGGCCGCCGCGATGGACGCCGAGGGCGGCGATCGCCTCCTCGCGCAGCACCGGGATATGCGGCGCCGACGTCATGATCATGCTCCTCACCAGGCGGCGCGCGACGCAAGGCCGGCGCGATCCTGTGCGCCCAGCGAGCGCTGGCTCGCCAAGACGGTTCGATTGCGGCTGAGCGGTCTTGGTCGACATGAAACCCGCGAGGCGTCGAAAGCAGGCTGGTCGCCACGCGCCTTCGGCAACCGCCTTCATTAGGCTTTTTTATCGTTAAGGGAGCGTTTACGGTGGCGCGAATTTGGCGGCCTCAAGGCGGCGCAAGCAGGATGAATCACAGCTTTCTAGTCCGGCCGACGCCGCTTTTTCGCGAAAGCTATCTCGACGCGCTGCGGGAAGGCCTGTCCGTCGGCGGCGGGCGCGGTTACGACGCGATGGAAATCGCGGCCGTAGAGCAGGATTTCGCGGGCCACCTCGCGGGTCTCGACCGCGACGGACAAAACCCCGTCGCATTCGGCGAGCGAAAGCTGCCCAGCGTTCCCGCCAACGCCTTCTGGCTGACCGATGGAGAGAGATTCATCGGAGCCATTACGATCCGCGCGCGCATCGACACCCATTTGCTGGCGCATTTCAGCGGCCATCTCGGCTATGGCGTGCGGCCGTCGATGCAGGGGCGCGGATATGGCAAGCGCCAGCTCGCGCTCGCACTGGATATCTGTCGCGGCATGGGGATCGGAATCGCCCGGTTAAGCTGCGACGTCGACAATGTCGCTTCGCGCCGCGTGATCGAGGCCAATGGCGGCGTGCTCCTGCGTCGATGCGCGCCGTCCTGGTTCGCCGAAGCCGCTTATCTCCTCTACGAAATACCCCTGATCTAAACGCCAGTCGGCCTGTAAGCCGGGTTCTGTACGTTCTATGCAGAACGTGACGACCATTCCTCTGGGACGGACGTTGCCGCCCGCCTCTAGCAACCAACCCGGGCGACAGTCCCGGAGACAGGTTGAAGGCAAAAGCTCGCGCTTAAGGCCTTCCGTCGCCCCTATTCGGTCTTGCTCCCGGCGGGGCTTGCCGTGCCCCGAACGTCGCCGTTCGGGCGGTGCGCTCTTACCGCACCCTTTCACCCTTACCGCTTGCGCGGCGGTTTGCTTTCTGTGGCGCTATCCCTGGGGTCGCCCCCGCCGGACCTTATCCGGCGCCGTGTCTCCGTGGAGCCCGGACTTTCCTCTGCATTTCGGCAGCGGCCGTCCAGCCGACTGGCCTCTTGAGGGATAGGCGCCCGCGCGACGGAATGCAAGAAGGGCGTCAAAACGTCGCCTTGGACAGCTCGGCGATCGTCGTCAATCTCATAAACTGGTTCTTCGTCGCCTGACGGCGCCGCAGAAGCTCCGACAGTTGAAATGCGCAATTTCGGCGCGACCCGCGAAGCGTCGCGCCCTGCACTGGCTGAGTTTGTCGCCTTGCCTAAGGATGTCGGCGGAAGGCGTCGCGCGGATTGGAACCTTGGCGCCTTTGACGGCTTAAATCCTTAGTCGCGACGCGTGGCTGGCCCAGTCGACGACTCGCCCCGATCATGGATGGTTCATATGCAGCAGCACAGCAGCGCCGCCGGGCGTAAACCTCGCGTCGTCATCATCGGCGGCGGTTTCGCCGGGATTGCGGCTGCGCAGGCGCTTGCCGGCGCCGGAGCGCGCATATTCATCCTCGACAGCAACAATCATCATTGCTTTCAGCCCCTGCTCTATCAGGTTGCGACGGCGGCCCTTGCTTCGCCCGATGTCGCCTGGCCGATACGCCACATCGTGCGGCGCCAAGAGAACGTGACGGTGCTGATGCTCACGGTTGAGAGCGTCGACGCCGCCCGCAAAATCGTCAAGACCGACAAATGCGAGATCGGCTATGATTTCCTCGTCGTCGCGACAGGAGCCACCCACTCCTATTTCGGCCACAACTGGGCGAGCTTGGCTCCGGGGCTGAAATCCATCTCGGACGCGACGCTCATCCGCCGCAAGCTGCTCCTCGCCTTTGAACGCGCCGAAGTCAGCGTCGACCCCATCGAGCGCGAGAGGCTGCTGACCATCATCATTGTTGGGGGCGGTCCGACGGGAGTCGAACTCGCCGGCGCGATTTCCGAACTCGCCCGGCGAACGCTTCCGCCGGAGTTTCGACGCGCCGATCCACGGAAGGCGCGCATCATTCTGCTCGAGGCGGGGCCCCGCATTCTCGCAAGCTTTCCTGAACGGCTGTCGCACTACGCGCGCAATGCGCTGGAAAGCAGCGGCGTCGACGTGCGCACGAATTTGCCTGTCGATCAGGTCTTCGAGGACAGAATTGTCGCTGGAGAGAACGAGATCCCCGCAGGCGTCATCCTCTGGGCGGCTGGCGTGCGAGCGTCCCCCGCTGCGCATTGGCTGGGCGTCGAAGGCGATGGCGCCGGACGCATTCCGGTCAGCGAAGACCTGACCGTTCCTACGCTTCCCGACGTATATGTGATTGGAGATCTCGCGCTCCTGATCGGCCCTGACGGCGCGCCGGTTCCGGCGCTCGCCGCTTCCGCCAAGCAGATGGGCAAATACGCCGGACGCGCCATCCGGCTGCGTCTGCAAGGGCGCTTTCCGCGCAAACCCTTCCGCTATCGCGACTACGGCAATTTGGCGACCATCGGCCGCAACTCGGCGATCGTCAAACTCGGCCGACTGGAGTTGACCGGCTTTCCCGGTTGGCTCTTCTGGAGCATCGTGCACATCTATTTTCTGGTGAATTTGCGCAGCCGCTTCTTCGTCGCGATCAGTTGGATCGCGACCTATCTGACGGGCAATCGAGGCTCGCGACTGATTACGCGCTAATTCGTTTGGCCGGAGTCGCTAGCTCTGCTCCATCTCCGCTTCCCCCAGAAGCGCGCGAGACGTCGCCGCGCCGCAGGCCAGACCGACCGCCAAGGCGGCGAAGGCCGCGATCATCGAACGGTCCGACAAGGCGAGCTCCCAGCCCGGCGTGATTCGCTTGGGCGCGACGCCATAATCGACCGTGGCGGCGATTCCCGACATCATCGCCGCATCGCCGATCAGTTCGAACGTTGAGCGGGGCGGCTGCATCGCCAGCCAGGCCTCGAACGGGAAAGCCCAGAAGACGGCCGATGCGTGATGCGTCGCGTAGCCCACCGCCGTGTGTGCGGTGTCGACGTCGCGCCGGCCGCGCGATTTGCGCCCCCAAAGCCAATGGCTGGTGGCGTTGGTGGGCTCAAGCGCGCCCCTGCCCTCAAGCTTCGCCAGCGCCGCCAGGGCGGCGGTCGAGATGACGCTTGCGACGCTTCCCGTCACAAGCGCTGACAGACCGATGCGCGACATCTTTTCCATCGAAGGCTCCGTGGAGACGTTGAATACTTCGAACCGGCGGCGCGCCGCTTCGTTCCAGAAAATTTTTGCTGGGGACCGGAAATGGATTAAGCCCTCGGCATGAGCGCGGCGCAGGACGAGGACGAAAGAGCGCGAGTCGTCGAGATCTTGGCGCCCGTCGCGGTCGATTCGACCTATTCCTATCTCGCCCCGGCGGCGATGCGGCTTTCCCCCGGCGACAGCGTCACGGCGCCCTTGGGGCGACGCGAGGCTTATGGCGTCGTTTGGTCGATCGACGGCGACTCCGGCCCGGGCGGGAATCTCAAAATGGTCAGCGCCCGTCTCGACCGGCCGCCGCTTTCGCAAGAGCTGCGCGGCTTCATCGACTGGCTGGCGCGCTACACGCTCACCCCCCGCGGCATGGCGCTGCGGCTCGCCACGCGCGCCGCGGAAGAGGCCGGGCCCGAGGCGCCGCGCATTCTCTATCGCGCGACGGGCGAGGTCCCGGCAAGGTTGACGCCGACCCGCGCACGCGTCCTCAAAGCCGCGGAAGGCGGCGTCGCTTTCGCCAAGAAAGCGCTTGCCGAAGCCGCCGCCTGCTCGACGGGCGTCATCGACGCGCTCGTCGACGAGGGCGCGCTGGAGACGATCGCAGCATCGCCGACGCCGATTTCGCCGCCGCTCGACCCGCTGTTCGCTGCGCCGGCGCTGGAGCCCGCGCAGCAGGACGCCGCCGACGCGCTGAAGGCGTCGCTTTCCCCGCGGGCGTTCAAGCCTTTTCTCCTCGAAGGCGTCACCGGCTCGGGCAAAACCGAGGTCTATTTCGAAGCGATCGCCGAGGCGCTCAAGGCGGGCGGACAGGCGCTCGTCATGATGCCGGAAATCGCGCTCACGACTCAATTTCTTGAGCGTTTCGCGGACCGTTTCGGCGAAAAGCCGGCGGAGTGGCATTCCGGCGTCGGGGCGCGCAAACGCGCGCGCGTCTGGCGCGGCTGCGCGACGGGCGACGTGCGCGTGGTCGTCGGCGCGCGCTCGGCGCTGTTCCTGCCCTTTTCGGATTTGCGGCTGATCGTCGTCGATGAGGAGCATGAAGGCGCCTACAAGCAGGACGACGGCGTGAGCTATCACGCGCGCGACATGGCGGTCGTGCGCGCGCGGATAGAGGAAGCCACGATCGTTCTCGCCTCTGCGACGCCCTCCATCGAAACCCGCGTCAACGCCATGCGCGGGCGCTACGGCTACCTCAAACTCGATTCGCGGGCGCGCGCGCGGCTGATGCCGACGCTCGAAGCGATCGACATGCGCAAGGAAGGTCCGCCGCGCGGCCGATGGATCGCGCCGCGCCTCGCTCTGGCGGTCGGCGAAACCATCGCGCGCGGCGAGCAGGCGCTGCTCTTTCTGAATCGGCGGGGCTATGCGCCGCTGACGGTTTGCCGCACATGCGGCCATCGCTTCCGCTGCGAAAACTGCGACGCCTGGCTCGTCGAACATCGCTTCCGCCGCGCGCTGATGTGCCATCATTGCGGCCATGTCGAGCGCCGTCCGACCCTGTGCCCGGAGTGCGGCAGCGAAGATTCGCTCGCCGCCTGCGGACCGGGAGTCGAGCGACTTGCGGAAGAAGCGGCGACGCTCTTTCCGGATGCGCGCCTACTCGTCCTCTCGTCGGATTTTCCTGGCGGCGCCGAGCGGCTGCGGCGCGAATTGGAGGAAATCGCGAAGGGCGGTTTCGACATCGTCATCGGCACGCAGCTCGTCGCCAAGGGCCATAATTTTCCTTATCTCACGCTGGTCGGCGTGATTGATGCGGATCTGGGCTTGGGCAGCGGCGATCCGCGCGCCGCCGAGCGCACATTTCAGCTGCTCAATCAGGTCACAGGGCGCGCCGGGCGCGGCGACAAGCCCGGCCGCGCGCTGATCCAGACGTTTCAGCCGTCGCATCCGGTGATCGCGGCGCTTCTCTCGGGAGACGCGGAAAAGTTCTACGAACAGGAGATCGCCATCCGCGAACGCGCGGGACTGCCGCCCTTCGGCCGTCTCGCGGCCCTGATCGTTTCCGCCAAGGACGCCGCCACGGCGGAAGACCATGCGCGCGCGCTCGCCCGAGCCGCGCATGAACTGCCGCCGTCGCCGCGCTACAAAATCGCCTCCCACGGCGCCTGGCCAGAGCAGAATGAAATCGCGCTGCTTGGTCCAGCGGAGGCGCCCATCGCGCTCATCCGCGGCCGCTATCGATTCCGCTTGCTCGCCAAAGGACCGCGCAGCGCCGACATGCAGGCGTTTCTGCGCGACATGCTCGCGGCCGGACCGAAGGAGCGCGGCGGCGTGCGCGTGCAGGTGGACGTCGACCCGCAGAATTTTTCGTAAGCTGTCGCTGTTCGCCGATTAGAGCAGGTTCCGAAAAAGTTGACAGACTTTTTCGATGAGAACCTGCTCCAACGTTTTGATTTGGAGCGATTCCTTATCGATCACATGATTCCATGTGATCGGGAAGCGCTCTAGAGACGGACCCGGCGCGACGCTTCACCCTCCGATGACTCGCGCCACGACCCTGGCCGTATAGTCGACCATGGGCACGATCCGAGCGTAGTTGATCCTTGTCGGGCCGATGACGCCGAGCGCGCCGATGATCCGACGTTCGCTGTCGCGCAGCGGCGCGGCGATCATCGACGAGCCGGAGAGCGAGAACAGCTTGTTCTCCGAGCCGATGAAGATGCGCACCCCTTCGCCCTGTTCGGCGCGCTCCAAAAGGTCGATAACCTCGGTCTTCGTTTCCAGATCGGCGAACAGCAGCCGGACGCGTTCGAGGTCGACGGCGGCGGTCAGATCCTCAAGAAGATGCGCCTGGCCGCGGACGATCAGCTGCCGCGATTCGCCCATTGCGCCCGCCCAGGTCGCGAGCCCCGCTGCGACAAGCCGGGCGGCGAGTTCGTCGAGCTCCATTTGCGCGGCCTGACGCGAGCTTTCGATGCTTGCGCGCGCTTCCGCGATGGTTCGTCCGCAAACGCGCGCATTCAGATAGTTGGCGGCTTCGGTAAGCGCCGAAGCCGGTAGATCGCGCGCGACGGGAATCACGCGGTTCTCGACCGATCCGTCATCCGCGACGAGAATGACCAACGCCCGCTCGGGCTCGAGCCGCACGAAATCAATCTGCTTTAGACGCACATTGTCCTTGGAGGCGACGACGACGCCGGCGACGCGCGTCAGTCCCGACAGCAGACTCGTCGCTTCCGCCAGGACGCCGGGGAAATCATGGTCTTTCGAAGCCGCTTCAACTTCGGCGGCGATGCGCGCGCGCTCATTCTCCTCGACGTCGCCGATCTGCAGCATGGAATCGACGAAAAAGCGCAGGCCAAGCTCGGTCGGAAGACGTCCGGCGCTCGTATGCGGCGCATAGATGAGGCCGAGCTCCTCCAGATCCTGCATGACATTGCGCACCGAGGCGGGCGACAGCATCATCGGCAGCAGCCGGGCGAGATTGCGCGAGCCGACCGGATCGCCGGAGGCAAGATAGCTGTCGACGATATGCCGGAAGATTTCGCGGGCGCGCTCGCTGAGCTGCGCGAGGCTCAGGGCTGAAGGGTGGGCAAGCGGGGCGTTGCGGATCATTCCACGAGAATATCGCATCGGAGCGCAAACAAAAAAAGCCCGGCCAAGAGGCCGGGCTTCGTCGACGTCGGGGAGGACGGTCGATCAGAGGCCGAGTTCAGGCATGCCGATCAGCGCGCCGATGTTCTTGACCTGGTAGTTGACGCCGATACGGGCGATGTTCGTATCCAGGTAATTGCCGCTGGCGGTGCGGTAGAAGGGATAGACGACATTCGCGCTGGTCGCTCCCTTCATGCGGGTGAAGATATACTCCGCCTTGATGGTCCAATTATCGAGGACGGCGTATTCGATGCCGGCGCCGATGGCGAAACCTCCCTGCCACACGGACTGGTTGGTGGGGAAAATTCCGCCCCACTGCTGACCATAGGGACGCACCTTGCCATAGGCCAGGCCGCCAGTGATGTAGGGCAGAAACCGGCCGTAGGCGTAGCCGAAACGCAGGCGCTCCATGCCAAACCACTGCAGACGGCTGCCGGCGTTGGCGCCTCCGTAATAGACTCCCGTATTTGTCGGGCGAACGTCGGCGTAGTTGAATTCGCTTTCATAGCCAGCGACGAGACCGTTGGCGAACACCCAGTTGTAGCCGTTCTGGTAACCAACCAAATATCCGCTCGTGCCGACCGAACTGGACGTCGGAATCGCCAGCAAGGGTCCGGGCGACAGCACATAGGTCTGCGAATATTGGCTGGAGACGCCGCCGGCGTAAGAGCCGCTGATGCCGATGTGGAAGCCTTCCCAGCTGAAGACCGGCCGCGGCGGCGGCGGCGGAGCCTTGTAAATCGGCAGGTCAGCCGCCGAGACGGCGCTCGCCGCCAGCACCGACGCGAAGGCGCCAACAATACAGGTTTTGAAAGTCATTCGAGGCGCCTCCAATAAGCTCGCCCGCCTGGGACGAACGGCAGTTTCGAATGCAAAGTATCATCATCAAACCTAAGACGTAATTACCGCGAAGGCATGCAACGGCGTTTTTCCGGCGCCGTTGCCGATGGGACACACCCTCGCGCAACATGATGATTTTACTGGAATCTACCCCCTGATCCGGCGCTGATCAGCGCCGCTGCGAGGATGCCGAGGCTCGCCTTATAGGCCGCAAGCGAAAACCGCGACTCGTAATAGCGGCGCGCCGGGCTGCCGCGCCGCCCCGCTTCGTCCAATAGCGCGCCGGCGGCCGCCCGGCGCAGCGCGTCGGCGAATTCTTGAGCCGAATCGACGATGACGACGCCAGGAAGGCGCAACGCTTCCTCATCCATCCCGCGCATCGCCTGCCTGGTGGCGATCAGCGGCAGTCCGCTCGACAGCGCTTCGACCGCTTTGATCGAGAGTCCCGTTCCGCTGATCGTCGGAAGCAGCGCAAGGCGGGCGTTCGCGTAGGCGGCGCCGGGATCTTCGACCCGGCCCAGAAACCAGTCCTCGTAGGCGGCGTATTGCTCCGGCGCCTTTGAACGCACCCCGGCGTCGACGTTGCCGACGATCTTCACGGCGACGCCGGGCGCTTTCGGCGCGACTTCGCGCAAAAACCAGACGACGCTTTCGACATTGGCGGTGTTGTTGCTCGCGACAAGAATGATGTCGGGACCGCCAGGGCCGGTCGGCGCCTCAGGCGTTGCCGGATAGAGCAGCACATGCGCCTTCTCGGGAACCAGAGCGCGAAAGTCTTCCGCCTCCTGCGCATTGAGATGCAGCAGCAGATCCGCGCCGCGCATCGCCTCAAGCTCCTGCGCCAGCATCGATTCGTAGGAGACGCGCGGGGACAGCCACGGCATTGTTTCGTTGATCAGCGCGAATTGCCGCGCCTGCAGATCATGCGTGTCGAGCAGGATCGGCGCGCCGCTGCGCGCGAGACGGCGCGCAATCGGCATCAGAAAAAAATGATTGCAGTGGACGAGATCGAACGTCGCGCCCTCGATCGCGCGCGACAGCCGCGCGCGCTCCGCCATGGCGAGACGCACCACCGCCTGATCGCCATGGAGATAGGGCCACAGCACATGACGCAAAAAACGAGGCGAGAGCATCGCGTGGAACGGCGCGCCGCCGTAATAGCGCGCGCCGCCGTCAAGTTCCGGAGTCGCCTGGTTGAAAGATTTCCAAAGCCAGCTCCGGCCCGGAATGAAGCCCGGATCGGAACTGACCGCGATCGGAAAAACTTCGGCCCCCAGCGCGCGATAGGCGGCGATCTGGCCAAGGACGACGCGATAGGTGCCGCAGGAGTGCCAAGCCGGGTGGATCAGCGCGACGCGCCGGCCAAGAAGCGGACGCTGCGCGCAGGCCAAGCAATCACTTGATGCAACGCTCAACCCGTTCCTCCAGCTGGCGCGAGCCGCAGCCTAAGCAGAGTTCAACTGTTCCGACAATCGCCTTTGCGCGGAACTGTTCGCAACGGCGCGTTCGGCGCAAGTTTTCAGAGCGTGGCGGCGGCCATCGCCAAAGCATGCGCATAAGCTTCGGGGCTGAACGCGTTTTCATACAGGCGGCGCGTGTCGCTCCGCTCCGGCTCGGCGGATTCTCCGCTCGCCGCCCGCGCCTGAGCGTCGCGCCATAACGACGCAAACTGCCTGGCGTTTTCGGCGAGAGCGACATTTCCCAATTTGGCGGGATTGACCTGCATGCCGCGGAACGCCAGCGGCGTCGCGACGAGGGGCGCGCCGCAGGATAGCGCCTCGACCGCCTTGATCGACAGGCCGTGGCCCTCGACGGTCGGGAGCAGCACGCAGCCGGCGTTGGCGTAAACCGCGCCGATGTCGTCGACGCGGCCTTTGAACAAGGCGCGATGCGATTCATAGAGCGCCGCGTCGCGTCTCTTCACGCCGCCGTCGATATTCCCGTAGATCGCGACGCAGGCGCCGCCCGCAAAGGGCGTGACCTCCTGCAAGAACCAGCGAAGGCTCATGTAATTGGCGTAATTGTCGCTCGCCACGATGATGATGTCGCGTCCGCGCGCCAAGGGCGCCGACGCCACCGCCGGATAGATGAGCGCATGTCGCAACTCCGGCAGCAGCTTTTGAAAATCGCGATGCTCCTCCTCGTTGAGATGCGCGCAAAGATCGGCGCGGCGCATCCACGAGAGTTCGACCTCGAGCATGTCGTCGTAAGTCGCATGGGGCGAAATGAAGAACCCGCCCTTGTTGCGCAACACATATTGGCGCGCCTGAATGTCCTGCGTCTCCAGAACGACAGGAACCTTACGGCCGCGCATCAGCCTTTCCGTGAAGGGCAGCGTGAAATAATGATTGGCGTGAATGAAGTCGATCGACTCGCTCTCGAATCCTTCGGGCAAGGGCGCGCGCTTTGCGAGTTCGATGAGCCACGACGCCTGATCGCCGTGGATCAGTCGCCACCAGCCATCGACGAGCAGCCGCGACGCCAAAGCGGAGAACGGCGCGCCCGAATAAAAGCGGCGATCGGCGCCGATGTCGTGCGACGCCTCAAGATAGGTCGTCCAGCGCCCGCCGCGCGGCGGACGGCGCGCGAGATCGTCCATCATCGCGACAGACACGACGCGCGCGCCAAGCGCCTTATAGGCGGCGATCTGACTGACGTTCACCTGATAACTGCCGCAGCTGTGCCAGGCGGCATGAACAACGGCGACGGTTTTGCCGGCGAAAGGCCGCGCCTGCGGAACGGCGGTCTCCGCCCGCCGCGCCGCGGATGACGAAGTGTGGCCCATCGCATCAGACATTGTGCTGCAACATGGTCGATCGTTCTCAAATAGCTTACGAAAATCGCGCGCTCGGCCTCTCAGGCGCGCCGACTCGCTGCTGTTTCACATTGAGGCGTTCCGACCCGCATCTTCCCTGAATGCCGAGCCGCCCCTTGCTTTTGGCCGCCATTTTCAAATACATCCCCTATATGAGGCTTCGCATTCCAAATCCAGTCTTATCGCCCGAGGGCGCCTCGGCGCCCAGCCCCGCCCCCGCCAAGCGATACGGCGTCGCGATCGTCGGCAATGACAAGATCATCGACTGGCTGCTCCCTTTTCTCGAAAGCTACCGGGACACGAATTCCGCGCTGCCGCTTTATCTCATTCCCTATGACGACAATGTCAGCATGACGCGCCGCGCCGCGGACATTTACGGGGCGCATTACGTCGGCGAGGAGCCGACCGAAATCGACAAGCTCTCGCATGAACTTTATCCCGGCATCTTCAACGCCAATCGTCGTCGGCTGCGAAAGCTGCAGGCGCTCGCGCTGCCGCTTGATGAAGTGGCCTATGTCGACGTGGACGTGATTCTGTTTCGCGACTTCACGCCGCTGTTCGGCCGTCTGGACAAGGGCAAGACGGAGTTCATCGTCGCCTCGCCCAGCTTCGAATATGTCTATAACGACAGACGCGACCACTATCCGTTTCTCAAGGACGCGCTCCTCTTCAACGACGGCTTCTGGATCACGTCGAACCAATATCTGAAGCTGTCCGATTTCATCGAGACGATCCGCGACGACGCCGCCATTTTCCATGACGTGCGCAAGCGCGGCCAGCTCTTCGCTCAGCCGCTCGTCAATTTCGTCACGCACCGCCGGGGCCTGAAAATCGAGCTTTTGCCAAACGTCATCGCGGGCGCCTCCCACGAAAGCTTCTACAAGGCGCCAGGCGTCGAATTTAAGAACGGCAAGCCCGTCGACTATGAAGGCAAGGAGATCTATTTCGCGCATTGGGCCGGCGCGACGGCGCTGCCGAAGCATGGCGTGTTCGACGAGGCGTGGACGCACTATTCGCAGGCCGCCTGGGCGAGGTTCAAGCGATGACGCGCGGCGTCCCGCATCGCGCGCGGCTCTTCCGCTCAAGCGGCGCGACGCGAATTTGCTTTGCCGCTCGGCGCGACGCCGAGCGATAGCGCGGAGCCCCCGCCATGCCGCGCCTGTTGTTCCGCTATCTGTTGAAGCGCATCGGATTCGGCGTGCTCATCGTCCAGTTCGCGCTCTCCATTCCGGTCGTCCTGTCCTATCTGCTGTACCAACTGCCGCCGGCCGCCGTGCGCGGCGGCCTTGTCATTCCCGCTTTGATCGGGGTGACGCCGACGGTGGCCTATGTGACGCTGCCGATGGCGGTTGGCGTCGCCACCGCGCTCGAATTCGGCCGCATGGCGAGCGAGGGCATGATCGCCGTTCTCTACGCGCTGCGCCTTTCCGTCTGGGCCATCTGCCGCCCCGCGCTGGTCTTGGCGGCCGGCGTCGTCGTCCTCGGCTATCTGCTCGCCAATTTCGCGGCGCCCTATTATTCGAGCGGCATGCAGGATGTGCTCAATGTCGTGCGCAATTCGCTCAACCACCGCATGCTCGACGCGGCGCATTTCTACACCTTCGACAATGGCGTGAAGACGCTCTACATCGAGCGCTGGGAGACGCCCGACCTTGCGGTCAATCTGTTCGTTCGCCAGCTTTCGGTCGAAAAGATGCAGGAGGAGACGGTGACCGCGGCGCGCGCCGAATTTCGACGCAATGAATCAGGCGTCATCGTCGCGCTCTCCAACGGCAGCATCCAGACCCGCTCATTGACGACAGGCGACGTGCGCATCGCCAATTTCGATGAATACGCCATGGCGCTGCCGATGCAGGGCAGCGCATCGCTGCCCGACCGGGGCTGGCGCGGCGTCTATGAATTGTCGGCCGGCGCCTTTCTCGCCAATTATGCTGCGGCGCGGGGCGATCCGCGCCAGCTTGGAGAGTGGACGGCCGAGGCGGCGAAGCGCTTCGGCGTGCCGGCGCTCGCCTTTGCCCATACGCTGCTCGCCATGGCGCTCGTCCTGACATTCGGGAACATCACCGGCCGGCGCGGCGCGGCGGGAGGCCTCACCACGATTGCGGTTCCAGCCGTGCACATCGGCTTTCTCGTCGCGCTTGAATCGCTCCTGCGCATCAATGGGCTGTTCGTCTTGCTGCTCGCCGCGCTCGCCCTCGCCGAAGTCGGCGTTTCGGTTTGGCTCCTCGCCCGGCTCAACCGCAGCCCAAAGCCCAAGCGCCTTCGCGGCCAACGCGCGGCATCCGGGCGGGACGCCTACGCGGCGCCGCTCGCCTGAGTTTCTTCGGCGCGCATCGCCTTACGGTAGTCGGCGACCACCTTCTCCGGATCGCCAATCTCGCGCACGACGCCGTCCTCCAGCCAGAGCACGCGGTTGCACAAAGAGGCGAGAAAGTTGAGATCGTGCGACACCATCAGAATGGTGCCGGTTTTGGCGAATTCGGCGATGTATTTCTCGCACTTGCGCTGAAATATTTCGTCGCCGACCGAAAGCGCTTCATCGACGATGAGCACGTCGGCGTTGGCGTAGGCGCAGATCGCGAAAGCCACTCGCGCGATCATGCCCATCGAATAGGTGCGCATCGGCTGCTCAAAAAATGGCCCGATGTCGGCGAAGGCGGCGATGTCCTCGATGCAGGCGTCGACCTCCTTGCGCGACAGCCCCAGGATCGCCGCGCCGATGCGGGCGTTTTCGCGTCCCGTCAGCAGGCCGTCGAAGCCCGAGCCGAGCGCCAAAATCGGCGCGATGCGGCCGCCGACCCTGAAATCGCCCTTCGTTGGCTGGGTGATGCCGCACAGAATTTGCAGCAGCGTTGTCTTGCCGGCGCCGTTGCGTCCCACGATGCCGACGCGCTCGCCTCTCTCAACCGTGAAATTGACGTCATGCAGAACCCATTTGTCCTTATAGAATTTCTTCCATAGGCCAAACAGGATCTGCTTGAGCTGATCGTTCTGATGCGCATAGAGCTGGAAAGCCTTGCCGACGCCCGCGCAGCGGATAGTGGGCTCAGATGACATCGACGATGACCGATTTGTAGCGCATGAAAAACTGATAGCCGCCAAGGAACACCGCATAGGAGATCGCGACAAGCGCGAAATAGCCGAAGACGTTTGGAATTGTTCCATCGAGCGCAAGGCCGCGCAACATCTCGATGTAATCGCCGACGATGTTGAGACGCAGCCACCATGCGACCGATCCGGACATGGCGGCGATCTGGTCCAGGCGATAGAAGATCGGCGTCGCGAACATGAGCACCGGCACGACAGAGGCCATGATATGGGCGACGTCGCGCGTGAACGCCCCGAGCGCCATCAGAAACCACACGATGCCGATGGTAAAGAGAAAAAAGGGCGCGATCAGGAAGGGCGTCAGCACGATCGTTAAGGGAATCGTTCCCGCCGTCAGCAACCGAAAGACGATGTAGACGGCGAAGCCCACTCCACCGTAGGTGAACGCCCGGATCGTCGCCGTCCAGGCGATGGTTTCGCTGGGGAAAATCGACTTCTTCACGAAGTTGACATGCTCGTGCAACAGCATTGGCGCCCGATAGGCGAGTTCGCTAAATAGATTGAAGACAATAAGCCCGATGAAAATCGAGCTTGCATAGTCGGTGACGCTCACGCCGGCGGAAAGCTGCGGAACCGTGATCGAGAACAACGCGGTATAGGTGAGCAGCATGAAGAGCGGCGAAAGCACCGCCCAGAGCGGTCCAAGCGCCGAGCCGCGAAATCGGGAAATGAACTCGCGCCGCACGACGGCGCGGATAAGCTCCCGGTTGCGCCAAGCCCGTTCGAAGGGCGCGACATAGACAGGAGGGATCGAGGCGAGCAAGTGTCGGCGCGTCCTTTCGGGTTCAGAACTTGGTCTCGAACAGCGCGAGACGTCCCTCGACAGGATCGTGCGCCGATCGAAGCTATCGCGCCTGACGCGGCGCCGCCCGCATAGACCAGTTCAGCCCGCCCCCTGTCAATGGCGACGCTCACCCTCCGTGGTACGGCATGCATCATCGAACTCATTGTCTTGAGAAGCGGCCAATGGTGACGCGTCGCGCGACGATCGCGGGACTGGGCGCCCTGGCGACCCAGTTGATCCTGCCGAGCGTGGAAGCGGCGCAAGAGCCGCCCTATCGGCTGGGCGAATGGACGGGCGACAGTTTCGCGCCCATGCACGCGATCCGCGACGGGCTCTGGCGCGCTCCGCTTCCGGCTCCTGAGCGGCGCGTCGACGTCGCGGTGATTGGCGGCGGTCTGGCCGGCCTCGCCGTCGCGGCGCTGCTACGGGAGCGCGACGTGCTCGTCCTAGAGCGCGAGGCGGAGCCTGGCGGCGTCGCCAAATCCGAGCGTTGGCGCGATGTCGAATATGCGCTGGGATCGGCCTATATCGTTGACATATCTCATCCTTTCATTGCGCTTTACGAGACGCTGGGCCTCGCGCCGCACCCCGTCAGCGAACCGGTCGACAGAGCGCTGTCAGGGGCGGCCGGCGCGGGAGATCCCCGGGAGCGGGAATGGCGCGGCGGCTATGAGCGGCTAAAGGCGCTTTTGCGCCGCCTCGGCGGGAGCCCGGACTTTCCCAAGATTCCGATCGGGGAAGCGTCGGCGCCTGCGCTTGCGCTGGACCAGCTCTCCCTGCAGGAATTCTTGCGGCGCGAGCATGTCGACGCCGAACTCTTCGGCCTGCTCGACGCCTACAGCCTCTCGGCGCTCGGCGCGCCCACGGCCGAAATATCCGCCTATGCGGGCGTCAATTTTCTTTCGGAGATCAACGCGCCGATCTACGCCTTCCCGGGAGGCAACGCGGCGATCGCCCGCGCCTTGGCGGCGCGCCTCGCACGCGCCGGCGAGGGACGCATCGTCTCGAGCGCCGCGGTTTACGCGATCGAGCCGGCGGAAGGCGGCTACGCCCGCGTCGGCTGGTTCGATGCGCGACATCCAGAAGCGCCCCGCTGCCTCGAGGCGCGCTGGGCGGTGGTCGCCGCGCCCTATTTTTTCGCAGGCCGCATTCTGCGCGGCGTCGATCCCGCCGCGACGGCGCAAATGACCGGGCTGCGGCAGGGCAGCTATCTCGTCGCCAACTGCTGTTTCGAGGGACCGCCGGCGGCGCTGCCCTATGACAGCTGGGCCCTGGGCGCCCAGAGCTTCAGCGACGCGATCAGCGCGACCGCTGTGCTGCCGGACGCCGAGCGGCCCAAGGATCACAGCGTCCTGACCGTCTATGCGCCGTTTCGAGACCCTCGCGCGGGTCGCGCCCGCCTGCTCGCGGGCGAACGCGCCGCCTTCGCCGCGCCGATCGTCGACGAACTGCGACGTTTCATGCCGGAGACGTTCGGCACGGCGCGGCTCGCCGAGGTGCGGCTGACGCGCTGGGGCCACCATCACCTCATCGCCGCGCCGGGGATCGTCGCGACGATGCGCGCCTTGCCAAAACGCTTCGGCAACGTTCTGCTCGCCCATTCGGACGGTCAGGGCATGCCGGCGGTCGAGAGCGCCCTGGTCGAGGCGCAGAACGCCGTCGAGATCATCACGAAGGGCTGAGCGCCCTATTCCACCGTGACGCTCTTGGCGAGATTGCGCGGCTGATCCACGTCTTTGCCCATGAAGGTCGCGACGTGATAGGCGAGGAGCTGCGCCGGAACGGCGTAGACGAGGACCGCGAAGGGGCCCGCGACGCTTTCCGGCATTTCGACGAAACCGGCGAGCTCGGCGGCCGCGGCGTCCCGGGCGTGCGGCGAACCGATCAGAATCAGGTGCCCGCCGCGCGCAGCGACTTCCTGGAGATTTGAGACGGTTTTTTCCAGGCTTGCGTCCGGGGGCGCCAGCACGATCACCGGCATGGCGAAGTCGATGAGCGCGATCGGCCCATGTTTCAGTTCTCCCGCCGCGTAGCCCTCCGCGTGGATATAGGAGAGTTCCTTGAGCTTCAGCGCGCCTTCCAGCGCCAGAGGAAAGGCCGGTCCACGGCCGAGGTAGAGCACGCTTGAGGCCCGCGCCACGTCGCGTGCCACGGGTTCGATCTGCGCCTCGCGCGCGAGCGCCTGCGCCATCTGCCCCGGCGTGGCGACGAGCTCGGCGACCAGTTCACGTTCGCGCTCCTTGCTCAGCACGCCGCGCGCGCGGCCCAGCGCCAGCGCAAGACAGGCGAAAACCGCGAGCTGACAGGTGAAGGCCTTGGTCGAGGCGACCCCGATCTCGGGTCCCGCCAATGTCTGCGCCACCGTGTCGCTCTCGCGCGCGATCGTCGAGGTCTCGACATTGACGATCGAGAGAATGTGCTGGCCCTGTTCGCGGGCGTAGCGCAGCGCGGCGAGCGTATCGGCGGTTTCGCCGGACTGCGAGACCAGAATCGTCAAGCCGTTCTCGGGCAGCGGCGCTTCGCGGTAGCGAAATTCCGAAGCGATGTCGATTTCGACTGAAAGGGCGGCGAAGCGCTCCAGCCAATAACGCGCCACGAGACCGGCGTAATAGGCCGTGCCGCACGCCGAAATGGTCACCCGCGAGAGCGTCCGCGGATCGAATGTGAGGTCGAACGGCAGGCGCACGACGCCCTCGGCCAGATCGAGATAATGCGCCAGCGTGCGGCCGACGACCTCCGGCTGCTCGTGGATTTCCTTGGCCATGAAATGGCGGTAGTTGCCCTTGTCGACCAGGAAGGATCCGGCCGTCAGCGGTTGAAAGCGCCGCTCGACGAGAGCGTCGCTCGCGTCATGGAAGCGCGCGGCGTCGCGCGTCAGCGTCACCCAGTCGCCCTCGTCGAGATAGGCGATGGACGTCGCGAATGGGGCGAGCGCGAGAGCGTCGGAGCCGAGATAGGCGCCTTCGTCGCTCCAGCCGACGGCGAGCGGCGACCCGCGCCGCGCGCCGATCAGAAGATCGTTTTCGCCCTCAAAGAGAAAGACGAGCGCAAAGGCGCCCTTCAGGCGCTTTAACGCCGACGCGACGGCTTGTTCCGGCGTCGCGCCATCGCCCAGCGCGTCGGCGACAAGATGGGCGACGGCCTCGGAGTCGGTCTCGCTCGAAAAGATATGGCCTTTCGCCGTCAGTTCGGCGCGCAGCTCGCGGAAATTTTCGATGATGCCATTATGAACCACCGCGACACGGTCGTTGGCGTGCGGATGGGCGTTGTTCTCGGTCGGGCGGCCATGGGTCGCCCAGCGCGTGTGGCCGATGCCGATGGCGCCGGAGAGCGGCGCGGCCGCGAGCTTTTCTTCGAGGTTCCTGAGCTTGCCGCTCGCCCGCAAACGGGTGAGCCGCCCGTTCTCCAGAGTGGCGATCCCGGCCGAATCATAGCCCCGATATTCTAGGCGCTTGAGCGCGTCGACGATTTTCCCGGCGACCGGAGCCGTGC
This sequence comes from Methylocystis sp. SC2, assembly GCF_000304315.1. NCBI lineage: Bacteria > Pseudomonadati > Pseudomonadota > Alphaproteobacteria > Hyphomicrobiales > Methylocystaceae > Methylocystis > Methylocystis hydrogenophila. The sequence goes on from NC_018485.1 coordinate 759,383, forward strand.
CGATGATTCCCACAATGCCGCACATGACGACCTCCAAAAGCATAATAGCAAGAGCGCCGCCACAGGCGGATGGACGAAAAATGTCGTCAAATGATGATGCGCGTGCTTAACGGCGCCATTATTATTTTCTTTCCGCCTTTTTCGCCGCCTGCGCCAGACGGAACGAGACCGCCCAGCCCGCCTTTTCCATCTGCCGGCCGCGGGCCACCGCGAGCGCGTCGGGCGCAACATCCTTGGTGACGACGGAGCCGGAGCCGACATAGGCCCCCTGCCCGATGGTCACCGGCGCGACGAGCGACGAGTTTGAGCCGATGAAGGCGTTTTCGCCGATCGTCGTGCGATATTTGAGGAAGCCGTCGTAATTGCAGGTAATGGTTCCTGCGCCGATATTGGCGTTGGCGCCGATGTCGGCGTCGCCGATGTAGGACAGGTGATTGACCTTGGCGCCCGGCGCGACATTGGCGTTCTTGATCTCGACGAAATTCCCGACCTTGGCTTTCTCGGCGAGCGCCGCGCCCGGCCGCAGTCGCGCGAAGGGACCGACGCTCGCGCGCGCGCCGACGCGCGCGCCTTCAAGATGCGAGAAGGCGTGGATCACCGCGCCGTCGGCGATTTCAACGCCGGGGCCGATGACGACATGCGGCTCGATCGTCACGTCGCGGCCGATCACGGTGTCGGCGGAGAGAAAAACCGTCTCCGGCGCGGTCATCGTCGCGCCCGCGGCCATTGCGGCGCGGCGCAGACGCGTCTGCGCGAGGGCCTCAGCCTGCGCGAGCTGGATACGGTCGTTGACGCCGAGAACTTCGGTTTCGTCGGCGATGACGACTGTCATTTCGCGTCCGTCGGCGCGCGCGAACTCGACCACGTCGGTAAGATAGAATTCGCCCTTGGCGTTTTTATTGTCGATCTTTTCCAGCAGGCGCAGCGCCTCTCCGCCGTCGATCGCCATCAGACCGCCGTTGCAGAGCGTGACCGCGCGTTCTTCATCGGTGGCGTCTTTTTCCTCGCGGATGGCGACGAGACGCCCCGAGTCGTCGCGCAGCAGCCGTCCGTAGCCGAAGGGGTTGGTTGCCTGAAACCCCAGAACGGCGACCGCGGCGCCACCGGCTAGGGCGGCGCGCAAGGCGCCGATCGTCGGCGCCGTCACCAGCGGCGTATCGGCGAAGAGCACCAGCAGGTCGTCGCATCCTTCCGCGATGGCGGCGCGCGCGGCGAGAACGGCGTGCGCGGTGCCGAGCCTTTCGCTCTGCACGAAGATGTCTGCGTCGGCGATCGAGCGGCGCGCTTCAGCGCCGACGTCGTCGCATCCGGGGCCGACGATCACCGCGACGCGGCCGACGCCCGCCGTCGCGGCGCTCGACAGCACATTGGCGAGCATGGAGCGGCCGGCGACCTCGTGCAGCGCCTTCGGCCGGTTGGATTTCATCCGCGTGCCTTCGCCGGCGGCAAGGACAATCGCGAGCGCGCTTCTGGATTTCGGCATCGGGCGCCCAAAGGCTAGACGTTGGCGAAAGGAGCCGGCGCAGCGACGCCGCTCAGGCCGCGGTTCTGGCAGATTCGAGCGGCGGAGCGCAAGCCGCCGCGGCTTTCGCGCGCAGTCCTCAAAAACCGCCAAGAAAACCATGTTGTCTCCTTAGCTTTCTTGTATAGAGGGGCTGTCGCCTGCCGAGCGCCGCAAAAAGGCTCAATCACCCGTTCATGGACCGCGCGGATCGGCCTCCTTCGGTAGCTCATGTTTGAACGTCGAGATGTTTTGAAAGCGGGTTTGGGCGCTATCGCGGCGGGAATCGTTCCGCAGCCGTCAAGCGCGGGGATGGCCAGTCAAGTCGCTCCCCCGACCGTTCACAAGTCTGCGCCATTCTCGCGCGACATGGTCGTCGAACTTGCCCGCGCGCTGGCCGCGAAGCCTTATACGCCGCCGCGAACCGACCTGCCGGAACCCTTCGCCAATCTCTCCTACGAACAATTCGTCGGGATCAAGACGAAGCCCGATTCGGCGATTTGGCGTCACGACAACACGGGTTTCAGCATCGAGCCGCTTCACCGCGGCCATATTTTTGCGGCCGCTGTGGATATCTACGTCGTCGAGAACGCCGCCGCCGCGCGACTGCCGTATGAGGCGAGCCGATTCGACTATGGCGCGCTCAACGTCCCGGAGACGCTTCACGACCTCAGCTTTTCGGGCTTTCGGGTGCTTCACGCCCAAAATGGCGGCGCCGAAGCGGAGCTCGCCATCTTCCAGGGGGCGAGCTTCTATCGGGCCGTCGCCCGCGGGCAGAATCTGGGCGTCACGGCGCGCGGCCTTTCCATTCGAACAGCCGATCCGCGGGGCGAGGAATTCCCGGCCTTCCGCAGTTTCTGGATCGAGAAGCCCGCGCTCGGCGACAACGCCCTCGTCATCCATGCGCTGCTCGATTCGCCCAGCGTCGCCGGCGTCTATCGCTTCACGCTGCGGCCCGGCGAAGCGACGCTCATCGACACGGAGTTGACGCTCTATCCGCGGACGGCGGTCGATCATTTGGGAATCGCCGGCTTTGCCGGAGCTTCGCTCTTTACGCCGCTCGACCGCCCCAGGGTCGACGATTGGCGGCCGATGGTCGCCGACATCAACGGCATTCAGATGCTCAGCGGCCAGGGCGAATGGCTCTGGCGACCCGTGTCGAACCGCGAGATCCTGCAGTTCTCCTCTTTTGTCGACGACGGTCCGCGGGGCTTTGGCTCGCTGATCCGGCAGCGCGACATCGACGACTATGAGGACGACCAGCAGCACTGGGAGCGCCGTCCCTCGCTATGGGTCGAACCGCTCGGCGAATGGGGCGAAGGCGCTCTGCAGCTCGTCGAAATACCCTCGGAATCCGAAATCAACGCCAATATCGTCGCCTATTGGCGGCCCAAGACCGCTCTCGTCGCCGGCAAGGAGGCGTCCTTCGCCTATCGGCAGTTCTGGTGCTGGGAGCCGCCGACGCGGCCGCCGCTGGCGATCGCCATGAACGCGCGCTCGGGCCGGGCGCCCGGCGCCAAGCTCCGCCGTTTTATTGTCGTGTTTTCCGGCGACGTGTTGGCCGACCCTCAACGCACAACGCAGCTGAAAGCGGCGTTGACGACCTCTCCGGGATTGGCGACGAATATTCGAACCTATTTGAATCCGTCGGCAAAGTCCTGCCGCGTCGCCTTCGACGTAGACCCCGCCGGCGAGAACTACTGCGAGCTTCGGCTCGTTCTGCAGTCCGACGAGCGACCGATCAGCGAAACCTGGCTTTATCGATGGACGTCGTGACCCTCGCTCCTTCAGACGATCCGCCGCGGGCGATGGAATGGCGGACCGGCAGCGCCGATCCCGCCGCCGCCCCGCCGACTCCGATCGAGAGCCGGCTGTCGATGCCGGCGCAAAACCTTTTTAAATTCGACAAGCGGCAGCGGCGCAAAGCCGAAGCGCCCTGGCTGTGGCGCACCCCGTGGCTTGCGAGGATTGTCACCTTTGGCGGCGGCCTTGCGCTGACCGCCTATGGCGCTCACGAAATGTATAAGGTCGTCGACGTCGGCGGGGTGACGACCTTGAAGTGGGCGCTGCTGGGGTTGTTCGTGCTGAACTTCTCCTGGATCGCGCTGTCCTTCACGAGCTGCGTCGTTGGCTTCGCCCTGCTGATGCGCCAGCGCCGGCGCCCCACGCTGCCGACGGCGCTCGCCGAGACCACCGCCGTCGTGATGCCGATCTATAACGAGGCGCCGAGCCGGGTCTTCGCCGCCTTGCAGACGATCTACGAAGACGTGCAAGCGACCGGCCTTGGCGCGCATTTCGATTGGTTCTTCCTCTCCGACACCACCAATCCCGACATCTGGGTCGCCGAAGAGCGCGCCTTCATCGGCATTCGCCGCCGGCTCGGCCCACAGGCGCGAATCTTCTACCGCCGGCGTGAAAAGAACACCGGACGCAAGGCGGGCAATATTGAAGATTTCGTCTCACGCTGGGGCGGCGCCTATAAGCATATGGTGGTGCTCGACGCCGACAGCCTGATGAGCGGGCCGACCATCGTCCAGCTCGCCGCCGCCATGGAGGCCGACCCCGACAGCGGCATCATCCAGACGCTTCCGCTGATCATCAACCGCAACACGCTGTTCGCCCGGGTGCAGCAATTCGCCGCGCGCATCTATGGCCCCGTCATCGCGATGGGCCTCACGGCCTGGATGGGCCGCGACGGCAATTATTGGGGTCACAACGCGATCATTCGCACCGAAGCCTTCGCCCGCTATTGCGGCCTGCCCGACCTGCGCGGCCGCCCGCCCTGGGGCGGCCATATCCTGAGCCATGACTTCGTCGAAGCCGCGCTTATCCGCCGCGCCGGATATGCGGTCTACATGACGCCGACGCTCGGCGGCTCCTATGAAGAAAGCCCGCCGTCCCTGATCGATTTGTCGATTCGCGATCGCCGCTGGTGTCAGGGAAATCTGCAGCATGCGCGCGTCTTGTCGGGCAAAGGCTTCCATTGGGCGTCGCGGCAGCATTTTCTCACCGGCATCTTCGGCTATCTGACCTCGCCGCTCTGGCTGCTGCAACTTCTCATCGGCATCGTCATCGTCTTCCAGGCGAGCTATTTCCGGCCGGAATATTTTACCGGCGAATTTGCGCTCTTTCCGACCTTCCCGCGGTTCGACGCCGAACGGTCGCTCGAACTCTTCGGACTGACGATGGGCATTCTGCTCGCCCCCAAGATGTTGGGTCTGATCGTCGCCATCTTTGAGCCGGAGACGCGCAAGGGCTCCGGCGGTGTGATCATGCTGCTGATCTCGACCCTTTTCGAAGTCGTGCTGTCCGCCCTGCTCGCGCCGATCATGATGCTGATTCAGACCGGCCACGTGCTGCACATCGTCTTCGGTTTCGACACCGGCTGGGATCCGCAGCGGCGCGACGACGGCTCGGTGCCGTTTACCGATATCGTCCGGCGCCACATATGGCACGTAGCGCTAGGCCTCTTAAGCCTCATCGCAGGCTTCATGATTTCGCCCTCGCTTGTCGCCTGGATGTCGCCGACGATCGCCGGCCTCGTGCTCGCGATTCTTATCTCGTGGGCGACCAGTCAGCGTTGGCTCGGCCTGATGTTTCGTCGCGCCGGCGTGCTGACGACTCCCGAAGAAACCACGACGCCGCCGATCGCCAAGCGCGGCAAGGCGCTCTCGAAAGCGCTGGCGCGCGCCGGCGAAGATGACGTCAACGGTCTGCTCGCCATCCACGCCGATCCGGAATTGCGCGCGCTGCACGAAAGTTGGCTGCCGACGCGACGGCCGAGGCAGCGCGGGCAGATCAGCGCGGACCGCGCCTTGGCCGAAACGAAAATCGCCGACGCCGAGACGATCGAGGATGCGGTCAATTGGCTGAATCGCGGCGAACGGCTTGTGGCGCTCTCCGACCGCGCGCTCATCGGCATGATCGCGCGCCTGCCGCGCCGCGCCGCGCTGGCGGTCGCTACGCAGAGAACCCCGCGCGCCGCGGAGTGACCCGCCGGGCGTGAGACAAGGCTGATCGGCTCGTGACTCATGTCTACAAAATCGTTTCGCAATCCGAGTGGCGCGCGGCGGAAGCGGCGGGCGTCTTTAGCGGCGCGGCGGTCGACCTCGCCGACGGCTTCATTCATCTTTCGGCCGCGGATCAGGTCGAGGAAACAGCGGCGAAATATTTCGCCGGCCATACCGAACTGCTGCTCGTCGCGGTGGACGCGGCCGCCCTCGGCGACGCGCTCAGATGGGAGGTTTCGCGCGGCGGCGCGCTCTTTCCGCATCTCTATGCGCCGCTTCCTCTCGAGTCGGTTGCGCGCGTCCATCCGCTGCTCTTGGGCGCGAACGGCCGGCACGATTTTTCCGCCGTCCTGAAATGACGGACGCCTTCGCGATCGCAGCGCCGCTTTTGCGACTGCTCGACGCCGAAACGGCGCATCATGCGACGATCGCCGCGCTGAAACTGCTGCCTGCTCGTGCGCCGCCGGGGAATGATCCGCGTCTCGCGGTCCACGCCTTCGGTCTCGACTTTCCCAATCCGATCGGGCTCGCGGCAGGCTTCGACAAGAATGCGGAAGTCGCCGACGCCATGCTCGGCTTTGGATTCGGCTTCGTCGAAGTCGGCACGCTGACGCCGCGCGCGCAGCCCGGCAATCCGCGTCCCCGCGCCTTTCGCCTTGTCGAGGATCGCGCCGTCATCAATCGCTACGGCTTCAACAATGAGGGCCATGCGCCGGCGCTGGCGCGCCTGTCAAAGCGCGCGCGGCGAGGAATCGTCGGCGTCAATATCGGCGCCAACAAGGACGCGGCTGATCGCGTGGCGGACTACGTCGCTGGCGCGCATGCCTTCGCCGACGTCGCGAGCTATTTCACGATCAATGTAAGTTCGCCGAATACGCCGGGCCTGCGCGATCTGCAGGAGCCGGAAGCGCTCTCCGATCTCCTCGCGCGCGCCATCGAAGCGCGCGACGCCGCGCCCATCCGGCGCCCGATGCTCCTGAAAATCGCGCCCGATCTTTCTCTTGCGCAGCTCGACGGCGTCGTGCGCGTCGCGCGCGACAAGCGCATCGACGGCATGATCGTTTCGAATACGACGATTTCGCGGCCTGCGACGCTGCGCTCGCCTTTAGCGAAGGAGAGCGGCGGCCTTTCCGGCGCGCCGCTGTTCGATCTTTCGACGCGCATGCTCGCGCAAACATTTTTGCGCGTGGAAGGACAGTTCCCGCTCATTGGCGTCGGCGGCGTCGAGAGCGCGGAAGCGGCGCTCGCCAAGATCGAAGCCGGCGCGACGCTCGTGCAGCTCTATTCCGCGCTTGTCTATGAGGGGCCAGCGCTGGTCGCGCACATCAAGCGCGGACTGCTTGACGGACTGGCGAAGGAAAAAGCGACGCTAAGGCAGATGACTGGTCGAAAGGCGGAAGACGTTGGACGCAGCGTCTGAAAGAAAAGCCGATCTGAAGACTCTCGGCCTATTGGGCATAGAAGTCTTCGTAAACTAGGTAGAAATGGCCGATCATATGTCTCGCGCTGGCGTGGCTCCCTAGACTTTCAACGTAGGCGTCGATCGCATCGCTTTCATCATAGACGAGAATCCTCCCGTGATAGCCATCGGTAACGAACAACGCCGCGTCTCCCCAGTCGAACTTTAATCTGCGAGGAGGAGTGTCACGATTTGAGTGAATGACATAGGCATAACGGGGGTAAAACAAAAATAGGTGCGCGTAATCTCCTGAACCGAGCGCCGGCAGGAAAAGGAAAAGAACGATTACCAAACTCAAGGCATTCTTTTTCGCTATGCCCCAGCGCCCGTTAAATAGAGCGATCGCAATCCGTACCAACCAACGAAGGGCAAGATACCCGACGGTCATTACAACGATCAGCAGCGCAAGGGCGCCAAGAGGGCCGGGAAAGATGGAACTTACAGCACCTGCTGCAATCAATGCGACGACCGCCAGAAGAGGGCTCGCGTAAGGCAATGCCAAAAGGCGCTTGAGGTGAAACATCATTGATACGAAGTGTCCGCGCAGATCGAGGTCGTTGGACTTATACGCTAATCCGTCTAGTGAGTAGATCACTCACGGAAAACACCTCTTCCCCGCTTCCCGCCTCAATGCTATTTCCCAGCCACTACATTGCAGGGGATGGAAAATGACCGAGCATATCTGGCTGGCGACGGGCGAAGCGACGGTTCTGGCCGCGGACGGACAATACACCGACGCCATGCCGGAAGTGATGATCGGCAACGTCAAGGGACCGGTCGGGCACGCCTTCGCCAGCATGGCGGGTCAGGTCGCCGGCCATCCGCGCATGTTCGTCATCCGCGACCTTAACCAGCAGGTGCGTCCGGCGACGATGATGACCACCAAAATGACGGTCAAATCGGAAGATTACGTCGAGCTTCTCGGCGGCGTGGTGCAAGCGGCGACCGGCGACGCCATCGTCGACTGCGTCGCCGAGGGGATTCTCCCCAAGGATCAGCTCAACGAACTCTGCATGATCATCATGGTCTGGCTCGATCCGCGTTGCGCGACGCATACGGAGCTCGACAAGAAAGATCTTTATCGCACCAATTACGAAGCGACGAAGCTCGCGATCTCTCGCGCCATGAAGGGCGAGCCGACGGCCGACGAACTCATCGCCAACCGCAAGAGCGTCCAGCATTACGCGCTTGAGGGCGTATTCGAAGACTGATCGTCCTCGCGCACGCGCACGCCGATGATCATGCCGTCCTCGAACCAGCTCGATAGCGATTGCGCCAGGCGTTCTGGCGCAATCTCGCCCGCCTGCTGAAAGGCGGTCATCTGACAGATGTCGCCGAAGGCGTGGCCGGCGCACGCTTCGGAAAGCGCGACATATTCGTCGGGCTCGAGCTGGCGATAGGCGGATTCATAGTCGACTCGCCATACGGCGGCATATTCGATGCGATCGCCCGCCGCGGGCTTATCGACGTTCGCCGGCGCCTCCTCGCTGATCGCCGCGCCATAGGCCTCGACCGTGCCGGCGACGAGTTCGAGCAGCGTGAGACTTGGGTCGAAGTCGAAGGCGAGCCGCGCCCAGTCGTCGGGCGCAAAACCCGCCAGCGCCTGCACCGTCAACGGCGTTTCGTCAGCGGAGTCGAAGGCGTCGACCATGGCGCGCTCAAACAGCGCCATGGACACGGCCGCGGCATCGTCGCGCCAGCGCGCATTCTCGCGCATGAAGTCCGGCAGTCCGGTCGTAAACCAGCGGGCGTTCGGATCGCGCGACGGACATTGGTCGATGTAATCGTCGACCAGCGCGTCAAACGCCTCGTCGCCAAGAATCGCGCGCAGCCCCGGGTGATCCTGCGAGACAAAGTCCGCCAGACGTATGCGGTAGCCCGTCTGATAGACGTCCAGCAGCGTTTCCGGCGTGGCGCCGCGCGGCGAGGGCCGCAATTTCTTCAGGAGAGGCTTGTCGGCCTCTCCTGAGCCGGCCAGCACGCGCTGCTGAAACAGAGACTGAAAATCGGCGAGCTTCATGCCGCGCTGAGCGCTCGCTCTTTTAAGACGCGGGCGTCGATATCGCGCATATTCTGGAGTTCGTCGAGAAGCTCCGCCAGCGGCGGATAATTGTCGTCGCGCTCGATCATGGCGGAGACGTCGCCGCAGCGACGTCGCGCGTGCTCATAGAGCGCCCAGACCTCATCACAGACCGGCTGATCGTGTGTGTCCACGCGATGCGTCTCGTGATCGGTGTGGCCCGCCATGTGAAATTGCACGACGCGCTCGGCCGGAACGCCATCGATGAAAGCGACCGGATCGAAGCCGTGGTTGAAGCTCGACACGAAAACATTGTTGACGTCGAGCAGCAACAGGCAGTCGGCGCGCTCGGCCATTTCGCGAACGAACTCGTGTTCGCTCATCTCGGAATCGACGAAGGACACGTAGGTCGAGGCGTTTTCAACGACCAGCCGGCGCTTGAGAAAGTCCTGCACGCGCTGGATGCGCTCGACGACATGCGCGAGCGATTCGCGCGTGTAGGGAATGGGCAGCAGATCGTGGAGCGTCACGCCATGAACGCCTGTCCAGGCGACGTGATCTGACACCCATGCCGGCTGGACGCGTTCGGCGAGCGCCTTCAACTGCCGCAAATAGTCGAAGTTGAGCGGGTCGGTCGACGCGAGCGACATCGAGACGCCATGCATGACGACGGGATAATCGGCGCGTATCCGTTCCAACATCGCCAGCGGCCGGCCGCCGGCGAGCATATAATTTTCAGAAATAATTTCGAACCAGTCGATCGGCGGGCGCGACGACAGGATCTCTTCATAATAGATCGGCCGCAGGCCCAAGCCGTAGCCAAGCGGCGGGGGCTTTTCCATGACGTGTTCCCTCTCAGGCATCGCCGCTCGTGCCGGAGCCGCATCAGCGAGGCGGGGGACGGCCATAGGCGCCGCCCCCGCGCAAGGCGATTACTTGGTGTGGCAGCGGCTCTTCATATTGCAGTGGCCCTTGTGATGGTGGCACTGCGCCTTGTGGTGGCATTTGGCCATGCCGCGGCAAGTTCCCTTGGCGCCGCAATGGGTCTTCGCGTGGGTCGACTTCGCGGAATGCGCGTGGGCGGGCGCAACCGACGCGCCGCTCAGCGCAAGGGCGACGGCGGCGGCGGCGAGAGCCGAACCTGAAATAATATTCGTCTTCATCTCTTTCTCCTCTTTATATCCCTATCGCAACGACGGGAAGTCGACGCTCTCGCCGCGTGGACGGCGAGCGCGAAGTTCTAGCGGGCTTCGGCCAAGCGGCTCGGCGCGCCAATGTTGCTCCAGGCGGCGGGCGCGCCGCCGCCGACGCCTGGCGACGCGCCGAAGCGTGACAGTAGGACGCAGACTAAGCGTGCGGCTGCGATTCCGCTAGCGAGAAATTCGCCAACAAACGCGCGTTTTTGCGTTATGATTATTATATTAAATCAGTATATTGTTAACTTATTGCGGCGCAATATCATGGCTTTGCGCAGCCTGCGTCGACTCTTTTCTTTTTAGCGCGCTTGCGACGGCGGCGCGCCGCTGATAGATAGGCCCCGCCTCGGCAACCAAGCCGGGGCATTCGCTTTGGTTTTCGACATCGGGCCGCGCCGGCAGTTCGTTTAACGAACTTTTCGTCCAGCCTCGCGTTTTAGCCGCGGGGGACGTCCGATCGCCGAAAGCCGATCTGCAACGCTAACCCTTGCCGGCGCCGCCCTCTCTGGGCTCTCGGGAGAACAAATGTCCGCCACGACCGATCGCGCGCCTACGCGCGAAGATTTCGCCGCTCTGCTTGATGAGAGCTATGGCCAGAACGAGGCCTTCGAAGGCTCCGTCATCAAGGGCCGCGTCGTCGCCATCGAAAAGGATGTCGCCGTCATCGACATCGGCCTCAAGACCGAGGGCCGCGTCGCAATCAAGGAATTCACCGGCTATGGCCGCGACCCCGCCCCCCAAGTGGGCGAAGAGGTCGAAGTCTACCTGGAGCGCGTCGAGAACGCGCTCGGCGAAGCCGTCATCTCGCGCGATAAGGCGCGGCGCGAAGAGAGCTGGGTCAAGCTCGAAAAAGCCTTCGAGACCAATGAAAAGGTCGAGGGCGTCATCTTCAATCAGGTCAAGGGCGGCTTCACCGTCGACCTCGACGGCGCCGTGGCCTTTCTGCCGCGCAGCCAGGTCGACATTCGTCCGATCCGCGACGTCGGCCCGCTGATGAACGTGCCGCAGCCGTTCCACATCCTGAAGATGGACCGTCGCCGCGGCAATATCGTCGTCTCGCGCCGCACCGTGCTTGAAGAGAGCCGCGCCGAGCAGCGCCACGAGATCGTCGCCAACCTCGAAGAGGGACAGGTGATCGACGGCGTCGTGAAGAATATCACCGACTACGGCGCCTTCGTCGATCTCGGCGGCATCGACGGCCTGCTGCATGTCACCGACATCGCCTGGCGGCGCGTCAATCACCCGTCCGAGGTGCTGACCATCGGCCAGACCGTCAAGGTGAAGATCATCAAGATCAATCACGAGACGCACCGCATCTCGCTCGGCATGAAGCAGCTGCTCGAGGATCCCTGGCAGGGCATCGAGGCGAAATATCCGATCGGCGCCAGATTCCACGGCCGCGTGACCAACATCACCGACTATGGCGCTTTCGTCGAACTGGAGCCTGGCATCGAAGGCCTCGTCCATGTCTCGGAAATGAGCTGGACGAAAAAGAACGTCCATCCCGGCAAGATCGTCTCGACGAGCCAGGAAGTCGACGTTCAGGTGCTCGAGGTCGATCCGGTCAAACGCCGAATCTCGCTGGGTCTCAAGCAGTGCCTGCAGAATCCGTGGGAGGCCTTCGCCGAGAAGCATCCGATCGGCTCGACCGTCTCCGGCGAAGTCAAGAACAAGACCGAGTTCGGACTCTTCATCGGCCTCGACGGCGACGTGGACGGCATGGTCCATCTTTCGGATCTCGACTGGAACCGTCCCGGCGAGCAGGTCATCGAGGAGTATAAGAAGGGCGACACGATCAACGCCCAGGTTCTCGACGTCGACGTCGAGAAGGAGCGCATCTCGCTCGGCGTCAAGCAGCTGGCGGGCGATCCGTTCGCTTCCGTCAGCGCCGAAGAAGGCGGCGAGCTCAGAAAGGGCCTCGTCGTCACCTGCGAGGTGATCGAGGTGAAGGAGTCCGGCATCGACGTGAAGATCGCCGGCACCGATCTCTCCACCTTCATCAAGCGCAGCGAACTCGCGCGCGACCGCGCCGACCAGCGCCCGGAACGGTTCGCCGTCGGCGAGAAGGTCGACGCCCGCGTGACGCTGTTCGACCGCAAGGCCCGCAAGGTCTCCGTCTCGATCAAGGCGCTCGAAGTCGCTGAAGAGAAGGAGGCGATCGCGCAATATGGCTCGGCCGACTCCGGCGCGTCGCTCGGCGACATTCTCGGCGCGGCGCTTAAAGCCCGCGAAGAGACGCCCAAGAAGGGCAAGAAGGACGAGGAAGAGTAAGATCTCCTCGACCGGCGGTTTCAGGCCCGCGCCGCAAGGCGCGGGCCTTTTCTTTGGCGTCGCGTAAACCTTTCATTCACCATGCCTCAATTCGCACGGGGCCGTTAACGCTAACTTCTGAAACTCCTGGGCAAACTCGACGCGTTTTCCGCCCGCGGCCGCCGCGGGCCGCCGGAGTCGCGTCCTATGAGCGTTGCCGAAATCGACCCCAACTACAGGCGTTATGCGCAGCCGCTGCGCGCCCGCCCGGTGGGCGCTTGCGCAGCGATCGGCATGGGCGTCGGCGCGACGCTCATTCTCCTCGCCGCACTCGTCCTTCTTCCGCGGGGACCTATGATCGCTGAACCGAAAATCGCGGCGAACGTCGAGCAACCCAGCGTCGCTGTCGCGCCATCGCGCAAGATTTCCGCCAAGGTTTCCGTCGAAGCCATCGAGGCCTCGGCGCTGATGGCGAAGCCCTTCAGCGCATTCGACATCGCCGCGCCGGAATTCGACCGGGAGAAGAAAACGATCGCCGTGCGCGACAGCGAAAACGGCTCCGGCCGTATCGACACGATCGCCGTCGGGCAATTCGCCATGGGCGCGCCGTTCATGCGCGTCGATATTCATCAGGACATCGTCGACAAGGAAAAAACATCCGATTTCTTCCTCGACATGACCCGACACGCCGCCCAGGCGGGCCTCAACGTCGCGAAGATCGGCCACCCGAGCGCGCTCATCACCAAATTCGGGGCGTTTGAGACGGCCGACATACGGCTCTCGCAAACCGCATCCGAGGGCGTCGCGGCAAGCGAGCGCAGCTGCATCGCGGCGCGTTTCATCGATGGGAAGCTCGCGCTCGAAATCGCCGGACTGGCCTGCGGCGAATCGGCGAAACCGATCGACCGGGTCGCGCTCGGCTGCCTGCTGGACCGCATCAACTACACGGCCAGTCCGGATAATCCGGCGCTGAACGACTTCTTCGCGCAAGCGGCGTCGACGCGCGCCATTGGCTGCGGCGACATCTCGCGCGACGACCTGACCGCGACGATCCCAGCGCAAAAGAACGCCGCGCGTCCGGCGCAGGGCGCGCGCCGCGCGCATGCGCGGCCATCGCGCCAAGGCGCGCAGATCACGCGCTAAGCGTTCCGCATTCACCCTGTCGGCGGATTGCGGTCGGGAAAAGCCGGCTTTAATTCGCTTTTGCAAAACGATCCGCTATTATGAGATACGGCGTTCAGTCCGAAAGGGGATCGTGATGCGCAGGAATAAAGTGCTGTCGGCGGGGCTCGCCTGTCTGGTGTTGTTCGCGGCGGGCGATGCGCTCGCCAAGTCCCGCTATCGCGTCGCCTCGAGCGACGCGTGTTGCGGCCGCGGTCCGATCGACATCCAGCGCCGCAGCTGGCTCGATCCCGGCACCCAGGTGCCGGTCGGCAGCACCAACCGCTACATGGTCCAGCAGACCTACCTCAATCACGATCCGATCGAGCGCAACCAGCGCAGCTGGTATATGCAGGAGACGCTTCCGCAGCGGCCGCCCTACAACGCGAGCATGATCGTGCCCTACGACGAGGGTTTCCCGTTCTGGTGGCCGTAAGTCGGCCTTTCTCAAGAAATCTTGACTTAGGGAGCGCATTCCTTTAGCTCCCCACGAGCCTGACGCGGCCCGTTCGCGCCAGGCCAGCACCCGTGGCGTTTGCTGCAAACGCCTGTCGGCCGGTTGACGGCAGAGGAGGGCGCGTTCTTGAAGCCCCGGCGCTGGCCGGGGGCGGCGAGAGACGCGAATCTGGACGACGTCCGAGCGCATCGCGCCGGGCGACTTTCGTCTGTCGCCTCTCGCACGCCGCAAACGCGACCATGAGAGGACGAGAGTCAAAGTGACGAAGCGCGCAGAAGCAAAATATAAGCTCGACCGACGCCTGGGCCAGAACATCTGGGGCCGGCCGAAGAGCCCGGTCAACCGCCGCGAATATGGACCCGGACAGCACGGACAGCGGCGCAAGGGCAAGCTCTCCGACTATGGCACGCAGCTGAAAGCCAAGCAGAAGCTCAAGGGTTACTACGGCAATATCTCCGAAAAGCAGTTTCGCAAATATTATGCGGAAGCGATCCGGTTGAAGGGCGACTCCGGCGACAATCTGATCGGCCTTTTGGAGCGGCGCCTCGACGCGATCGTCTATCGCGCGAAATTCGTTCCGACGGTCTTCGCCGCGCGCCAGTTCGTCAATCACGGCCACATCCGCGTCAACGGCAAGCGCGTCAACATTCCATCTTATCAGGTGAAGGTCGGCGACGTGATCGAGGTGAAGGAAGCCTCGAAACAGGCGGTGACCGTGCTCGAGGCGGTTCAGCTCGCCGAACGCGACGCGCCGGAATATTACGACGTCGACCACTCCAAGATGACCGCGAAGCTCATCCGGGTGCCGCATGCGACGGAGGTGCCCTACCCCGTGCAGATGGAGCCGAACCTCGTCATCGAGTTCTATTCGCGCTAACCTCGACGCGCAGCAATGTAAAGGAGACAGCCGCGTCGAGCGGCTGTTTTTATGTCCGTTCTTGACTGTCGGACCGCAATCGGAAAGTCTAGAGCGCCTCCCGATCACATGGACTCATGTGGTCGAAGGAACCGCTCAAAACCAAAATGGGAGCAGGTTCTCATCGAAAAAGTCCGTCAACTTTTTCGCAGCCTGCTCTTCCGCAAAAGCGCCGTCATCGCTTGCAAGCAAGCTGAAAGACGGCCGCAGCATCAAGGGAACGCAGAAGGAGAGGCGCGTGTCCGGGCTACCGAAGAAGCGGCCGGCGGAGAAGGAACGCAGTCAGCGCCCCCTCTGGATCGCGATCGGCGGCTTGCTGATCAGCGTTCTAAGCTACACCATGAGGGACCTGATGCTCGGCGACGTCGTCTTCTGGTTCGGCGTCGTGCTCGCTTTTATCGGCGTGCTCTACTGGTTCATTCGACCGAAACACGGGCTGTAGCGCCCGGTTAGCGGCGCCCTCCTCGCCAGATTTGATTTGCCACAATTGTCGAAGACGTTATGGTCTTCGCCGTCGCAACAGGTACGGACCGCACATGCCCTTCGCTTTTTTGCCCCGTCGTGGTTTTCTTGTCGGCGCCGCCTGCGCGCTCATCGCCGCGTCGCCCGCCTTCGCCGACAAGTCGCCTTCGGGCAAAGTCGCGGTCGACGAGCTGATGGCGCCCAACGCCCTGCCGGACGTGGTCGAAGGCGCGGAGAACGCTCCCGTGACGATCGTCGAATATGCGTCGATGACGTGCAGCCACTGCGCGGCGTTCCATCACGATGTGTATCCGGAGCTGAAGAAGAAGTATATCGACACGGGCAAGGCGAAATTCATTTTGCGGGAGTTTCCGCTCGATCCGCTCGCGACGGCCGCCTTCATGCTGGCGCGCGAACTCGGCGACAAGCGCGACGCGACGGTCGATCTGCTGTTCTCGCAGCAGAAGAACTGGGCCTTCTCCGACAAGCCGCTTGACGGTCTCGCCAATGTGTTGAAACAGGCTGGCCTCGGTCAGGAGAAGTTCGAGGCCGTCTTGAAGGATCAGGCGCTTTACGAGAACGTCAACAAGGTCCGTAATCGCGCCGCCGAGAAATTTGGCGTGAATTCTACGCCGACGTTCTTCGTCAATGGCGACAAATACACCGGCGAGATCGGCCTCGAGGACTGGGACAAGATCATCGCGTCGAAGACGACCGCGGCGAAGTAATACGCATTCCGGCCGATCCGCTCGGCCGTCATTCCCGACGCTTCGCGCGAGCGAAGCGATCGGGGATCAAGGGCGAACCGGCATTTCCGCATCGGCTCTTAATTCCGGGTCCTGCCGTCGGCCTGCCGGGAATGACGCGCCCAGCAGACAAATCGCCCGGAATTCGTATCTTACAATTTCCGCCTGAACGGCGCGCATGTCGTTCCGCTAAAAGACTGTCCGCCGCTCCAGCGCCGCCGCAAGCGTTCCCTCATCGAGATAGTCGAGTTCGCCGCCGACCGGCACGCCATGGGCGAGACGCGTCACCTTGACGCCTGACGGCGCCAGCACATCGGCGACGTAATGCGCGGTCGTCTGGCCGTCGACGGTGGCGTTGACCGCGAGCACGACTTCGCGCGTGTCTCCGGCGCGCACGCGCGCGACGAGGCTGGCGATGGCGAGATCGTCCGGGCCGACGCCGTCCAGCGGCGACAGCACGCCGCCGAGCACGTGATAGCGCGCATTGAGCAGCCCCGCCCGCTCCAGCGCCCAGAGATCGGCGACCGTCTCGACGACGACCAGAATCGATTCGTCGCGGCGCGCGTCGCGGCAGATCGTGCAGGGATCGCTCGTATCGATATTGCCGCAGACCGAGCACACGACGATGCGCTCCTGAGCGACGCGCATCGCTTCCGCGAGCGGCGCCAGCAGTTCTTCGCGTTTGCGGATGAGGTGCAACACCGCGCGCCGCGCCGATCGCGGGCCGAGCCCTGGCAGCTTGGCCAGGAGCTGCACGAGCTTTTCGATTTCGGGACCGGCCACCTTTTCCGCCATAGCCGGATCAACGCCTCATGCGGTTTCGCGTCATGCCCGCGCTTGTCGCGCGCGTACGCGTCAGAATGCTACGCATAATTGGAAGCTTTGGGCGGCGTCATCACCTGGACGGCCGGTTCAAGGCCGGCCAGGACGCGAGAACTGCGCCAATCGCATCAAAACGGCAGTTTGAAGCCCGGCGGCAGCGGCAGCCCGCCGGTGAGCGCTTTCATTTTTTCAGCCATCGCCTCCTCCGCCTTGGCGCGCGCCTGCATATGCGCCGTGAGGATCAGGTCTTGAAGAATTTCCTTCTCGTCGGGAGTCAGCAGACTGGGGTCGATGGAGATGCTTTTCATCCCGCCTTTCGCAGTGAGCGCGATCCTCACCATGCCGCCGCCCGCCTCGCCTTCGACGACGGTCTGTTCGAGCTCAAGCTGCGCTTCGGCCATTTTGGCCTGCATCTGCTGCGCCTGCTTCATCAGGCCCATGAAGTCCATCATTGCGCTTCTCCGTCGTCTTCCTCGATTGGCGACGCGTCATCATAGAGCGTTTCGGCGGACGCTGCGCCCTCGTCCCTGCCCCGCACGGCGACGATCTGCGCGCCGGGAAAACGCGCGAGCACGCTCGCGACGAGGGGATCCGACTCAAGCGAGGAGCGCCGCTTGCGCTCTTCCGCTTCGCGCTGTTCCTTGAGCGTCGGCGCGCCGCCCGAGGCGACGACCGACACCATCCAGCGCTCGCCGGTCCAAGCCTGAAGCCTCTGCGTTAGAGTCGACGCCAGTTCACGCGCGCCGCCGGGCGCGAGTTCAAATTCGATCCGTCCATGTTCGAACCGCACCAGCCGCACTTCGGATTCGAGCCCGATCTTGAGGCGCATGTCGCGCTTTTGCGCGGCGAGCGCGACAAGCGCATCGAAGCTCTCGATGACGATGCTTGGCTCGGGCGCTGCAGACCTTGGCGCCGGCGCTGCAGAAGGCTGAGGCGCGGCGGAGCGCGGCGCGGACGCGAGCGCCTGGCCGCCGCCGCCTGCCCGCGGCGCAACGCCAGATCCGGCTGGCGCTGCGCCTCGCGTTGAGGGCGATCCAGTCTCGCTCGATGCGTTCTCGCCAAAGCCCAGGCGGCGCAGCGCCTCCGATGGCGCAGGCATGTCGGCCGCATAAGCGAGCCTGACGAGCACCATATCGGCCGCCGCCAACGGCCGCTGCGCGCCGCGCAATTCCTCAACGCCTTTCATCAAGATTTGCCAGGCGCGCGTGAGCGCGGGAACCGAGAGGCGCGTCGCCGCGTCTTCGCCGCGACGTTTCTCTTCGGGCGTCAGCGCCGCCGACTGGGCGGTCTCCGGCGCAAGCTTCAGGCGCGTGGCGAGATGCGTGAATTCGGCAAGTTCGAGCAGCACCTGCGCCGGATCGGCGCCGCCATTATACTGATCCTCGAGAATGGCGATCGCCTTGGCGATATCGCCCGACATCGCCGCTTCGAAGAGATCGATGATTCGCGCCTTGTCGGCGACGCCGAGCATCAGCCGCAAATCCTCGGCGGCGATCGCGCCGCCCGCCGAATGCGCCGCGCCATAGGCGATCGCCTGATCGAGCAAGGACAGCGCGTCGCGCGCCGAGCCTTCCGCCGCGCGCGCGATCATGGCGAGCGCTTCCGGCTCGATGGCGACGCCTTCGGCCTTGCAGACCCCCAGCAGGTGATTGGCGAGCAGACCGGCGTCGATGCGGCGCAGATCGAAGCGCTGGCAGCGCGAACGCACCGTCACCGGCACCTTGTCGATCTCCGTCGTCGCGAAGATGAACTTCACATGCTCGGGCGGCTCTTCGAGAGTTTTCAAGAGGCCGTTGAACGCGGCCTTCGAGAGCATATGCACTTCGTCGATGATGTAGACTTTGGTGCGCGCCATGACCGGGCGGTATCGGGCGTTGTCGATGATCTCCCGGATGTCGTCGATGCCCGTGTGCGACGCGGCGTCCATTTCGAGCACGTCGACATGGCGCGAATCGATGATCGCCTGACAGTGGACGCCGAGTTCCTCCATATGGATCGTCGGCTGATTGATCGCGGGGCGGCCTTCTCGCGCCGGCAGTTCATAATTGAAGGCGCGCGCGAGTATGCGCGCCGTCGTCGTCTTGCCGACGCCGCGCACGCCGGTCAGCAGATAGGCCTGATGAATTCGGTTGAGATCGAAGGCGTTTTCGAGCGTGCGCACCATCGGCTCTTGGCCGATCAGGTCTGCAAAGGTGGTCGGTCGGTATTTGCGCGCCAGCACGCGATAGGCCGATGGCGGCGTCTGATCGGCGCCAAACAGCGATGGTCCGTCGTCAGGCGCCGGCGATGGCCTCGGCGGATCGTGCTCGTGGTCCATCTGCATCCATCCGGCGGCGGACGAGCGACGAACGGCGCTTCTATTGCGCCACGCCATTCGCTGCTCGCCGAAGAAGGTGGGAGGCTGAACGAAGACCCGCCCAAGCTCGTTAGGGCTGCTTCCTTCCGGACCTGACCCGGTTGGCGAGTGAAGCGTCCACCGCCAACCTCCCGGCCCCTTATTTGGCAGACGAGCGCGCGGGATGCAAGGCTTCTAACGCATTGAGCTGTGAGCGCTGGCGCCGCTGTGAGATTCCAGCATGACAATGAAGCGTTTGAGTTTTCCTGCCCGCGCCCATCGGAACAGACCAGACCCCCGCCGCGTTTGAGGATCATCACAGACCCGGAGAACGGCAATGGTCAAGCGGGAGGCTAGAACGCCAAGAAGGCGGAGCAGCGGCTCCAATGAACCGAGCGCACGAGACACCGCCAGTGAGGCGAGAGGCGAAGCGGAGAAGCCGGTCGACGCGATCGCGATGTTGAGCGCCGATCACCGCAAGGTCGAGAAGCTTTTCGAGCAGTACAAGCAGGCAAGAAGGCGCGCCGAGAAGTCCAAGCTTGCTGGCGAGATCTGCAAAGAACTCACCGTTCACTCCGAACTCGAGGAGGAAATCTTCTACCCCGCCTGCCGCGAACACGTGGAAGATTCAAAAATCGACGAGGCGATGGTCGAGCATGACGGCGCGAAAATCCTGATCAGCGAAATCGCCGTCGGCTCTCCGTCCGACGAATTCTTCGACGCGAAGGTCGCGGTCCTGACCGAATATATTCGCCACCATGTCGAAGAAGAAGAAAAGAGCGCCGAAAGCATCTTCGCCGAAGCAAAGGCCGGCGGCCTCGACATGGCGGCCCTCGGCAAGAGGATGCAGGAGCGCAAGACGCAACTGATGCAGAAAATGGAGGAAGGACTGTTTCTGCCGCAGCCGCTCACGCTGGACATCACGATTGGCGAAGAGGACATGGAGGATGACATGGCCGGCCGCGGCGAGTCCGGCCGCGGCCGCTATCAGGAGGAGGCCCGAGGGCGGCGCGGCGACGAACGCGAAGAGCGCGGCGGCCGCATGCCTGAGCGCGACGAATACGGCCGCTTCATGAACGAGGAGCAGGACGCGCGATCCTCCCGTGGCGGTCGGGGCGAGACCCATGAGGGCGGACGAGAGGATGAACGGCGCGCGGGCGGCGGCCGCGGCCACGGCGGCTGGTTTGGCGATCCCGAAGGCCACTCGCAAGCCTCGCACCGGGGGTGGGAGGAGCGCGAAGGCCATCGCGGGCGCGCTGATGAGAGCGAGAGGCGCACCTCCGGCGCACGTGGCCGCCAAAGCCGTTCCGGCGCCGCGCACCGGGGCGGAGAACATCGGCGCTAAGGCAGCTTCTTAATCCAGATGGCCGCGGCTTCCGAGCTGCGGCCTTTGCTTTGGCGCGTTCACCTTTCGCCCGGAGCAGGGGTGCGCAGGAGCGGCGCAGTTGCTAAAGAGAGCGCAAATTTCGAGGGATTTGCGCTTGAACGCCGTCACCGCCACTTCAGCAGAACGCGACGCCGCCAGCCTTGCGGCCATTCTTGCGCATTTCGCGCGCGAGGGGTTCGCACGCTGCGAGCCGCGCCTCCTGCAGCCGGCCCATGTATTTCTGGATCGATCCGGAGAGGATTTCCGCGGCCGGCTTTATCTGACGAGCGATGGCTCGGGCGCTGAATTTTGCCTGCGGCCGGAATATACGATTCCAGTCTGCCTCGACTATCTCGCCTCCGCTCGGGCGGGCGGTACGGCCGCATATGCATATGGCGGCTCGATCTTTCGCGCGCCCGAACATGGCGCAAGCGGCGACGGCGAGTTTCTTCAGGCGGGACTGGAGAGTTTCGGCCGCCCGGACCGCGAAGCGGCGGACGCCGAAATTCTGGCCGCTTCACTCGACGCCGCGGCGGCGGCCGGCGCGACGGCGCTCGAGGTCCTGATCGGCGACGCCGGGCTCGTCGCCGCCTTCCTCGAACGGCTTGAGTTGCCGCCGGTCTGGCGCCGGCGTCTGGCGGCCGGGCACGCGCGCGGCCAAAGGATATCCGATATTTTTGCGTCGCCCGAGCGCAATGGCGGATCGGAACAGTCGGGCGTCTTGGCGGCGCTGACCAAAGTCGACCCGTCGGATGCGCGCCGTCTCGTCGAGGATCTGCTGTCCATCGCCGGCATCGCCGCCGTCGGCGGCCGCAGCGCGGCTGAAATCGCCGAACGTTTTCTCGATCAGGCGACGCTCGCCGAAGGCGCGGGCGTTTCCAAGGAGACGCGCGCGCTGGCGGAGACTTTTTTCACCATCGAAGGCGCGCCCGAGTCTGCTTCCGCAGCCATGCGCCGGCTGGCCGTCGACGCGCAGCTTGACCTCTCCGCCGCGCTTGACGCGTTTGACGCGCGCGCACAAGCCATCGCCGCGCGCGACCTCGCCGCTCACGAGATCCGCTTTTCGGCATGTTTTGCGCGTCATCTCGACTATTACACGGGCTTCGTTTTCGAGGCCCGCCACTTCAGCGACGGCGCGCCGGTGATCGGCGGCGGGCGCTATGACCGACTGCTCAAGACGCTCGGCGCGGCGTCGGACATACCGGCGGTCGGCGCAGCGATCTGGATCGACCGACTTTCGCCGAGCGCGGGAGAAGCATGATGGCGCCCGCGCAAAAACTCATCATCGCCTCCCCGTCGAAAGGCCGGCTGCAGGAGAACGCCGCCGCCTTCTTCGCGCGCGCCGGCCTGGAGCTGACGCAAGGCCGCGGCGCGCGCGACTATCGCGGCGCCGTCGCCGGAGTCGAAGGCGCGGAAGTCGCCTATCTCTCCGCGTCCGAGATTACGCGCCGTCTGGCCTTGGGCGAAGCCCATCTCGGCGTCACCGGCGAAGATCTGGTGCGCGAGGAGATCGCCGACGCCGACAACAAGGTGGAGCTTCTCGCCCCGCTCGGCTTTGGCGCCGCGAATGTCGTCGTCGCGGTTCCGCAAGCCTGGATCGACGTGCGCTACATGAGCGATCTCGCCGACGTCGCCGATGGATTTCGCGCGCGCCACGGCCGCGGACTGCGCGTCGCGACGAAATACGTCAACACGACGCGACGCTTCTTCGCCGCGCAGGGCGTGTCCGACTACCGCATTGTGGAAAGCTCCGGCGCGACCGAAGGCGCGCCCGCCGCCGGCTCCGCCGATCTCATCGTCGACATTACGACGACAGGCGCGACGCTCGCGGCGAATGCGCTGAAGATCGTCGACGACGGCGTCATTTTGCGCTCGCAGGCCAATCTCGTCGCCTCGCTGACGGCGCCGTGGGACAATGCGGCGCGCGAAGCGGCGCGCGTCATTCTCTCACGCATCGCCGCGGAAGAAGAAGCGCGCACGACGCGCGACGTGCGCGCCAGCCTGCCTGCGCCGAGCGAACATGTTTTGAGAGAGGCCGAGGCGAATTTCGGCGCCGGATTGCGCAACTTCGACGCCGAGTCGGCGACCTTCTCCTGTCCGGCGAAAAAGGTGGCGGCGCTCGCCGATTGGCTGATCGCCCGAGGCGCCAAGAGCGTCACCAGCGCGCGGCTGGATTATATCTTTCAGGCGGAGAACGCCTTGTGGAGCAAACTGGCGGCGCGGCTTGGGTAATAATGTCATTCCCGGCAGGTCGAAGACCTGACCGGGAACCCAGAGCCGCTAAACCGAATCCAAGATTTTTCTGGATTCCCGATCACGCGCATCGCGCGTGTCGGGAATGACAAACCGCAAACTCAGGCTTCCATCAAGGCTCCGACATGCGCCGCAACGCTGCGCGCGAGATCTTCCGGGCGATAACCGCCTTCAAGCAGCGAGACGATGCGACCCTTGCAGCGTCGCGCGGCGATCTCCATGACGCGCAGCGTGACGTCCCCGAAATCTTCGGCGACGAATCTTAGTCCGCCGAGCGGATCATGGAGATGAGCGTCGAAGCCGGCGCAAAGAATAATCAGATCGGGCGAAAACGCGTCGAGACGCGGCAGAATGCGGGACGCCAGCGCCTCGCGAAATTGCGCGCCGCCATCGCGCTTTGCGAGCGGCGCGTTGACGATATTGTCATGCGCGCCGGTTTCGCTCACCGCTCCCGTGCCTGGATAGAGCGGCATTTGATGCGTCGAGGCATAAAGCGCGTTTCGATCGCTCCAGAAAATCTCCTGCACGCCATTGCCGTGATGCACGTCGAAATCGACGATCACGACGCGCGACGCGCCATGCGCCGCGCGCGCATGCAGCGCCGCCACGGCGGCGTTGTTGTAAAAGCAAAAGCCCATCGGCGTGTCGCGCGTCGCATGATGTCCGGGCGGCCGCATGGCGACAAAGGCGTTCTTGGCGTCGCCGTGCATCACCGCATCGACGGCCGCCAGCGCGCCTCCGGCTGCGCGCAACGCCGCTTCTTGCGTGGCGCCGTTCATGGCGACGTCCGGACCTATGCGCGCATATCCCTCTGAAGGCGCCGGTTTCGCGAGACGCGCGAGGTGTTCGGAACTATGCGCACGCAGCAGCGCGTCCCGCGCCGCTAAAGGCGCTTCGGCGCGCATAAGCTCTGCGAAGCGCGCGTCGTCAAGCGCGCGCAGAATTGCGCGAAGGCGCTCCGGCCGCTCGAGATGAGTCGGTCCCATGTCATGCGCAAGCGCAGCAGGATGTGTGACGAGCAGGGTCGAGGCCGTCGCGGCGCGCGCGCCGAAGGCGAGGCATGCGCCGGCGCCGGCGATCGCTTCTCGGCGCGTGACGGCGGCGCGACGTTCTTCGGCCATTTTCCCGGTCCGTGGCTTCACACATACAGCATAGGATCGCCCGTCGAACGTGTCAGCCGCATTTGGATTTGACAGCAAGAAACGCATTGCGGCGATCCTCGCAAAAGTTGGATGATGCGGCATGCAGATGAACGACGTGACGCAGACACATTCGCTCGACCTCGACGAGACGCGCTGGGCGGCGGTCGTCGCGCGCGACGCGCGCCGCGACGGCGACTTCTACTGTTGCGTCGAAACGACCGGCGTCTATTGTCGCCCCTCCTGCCCGTCTCGGCCGGCGAAGCGAGAAAATGTCCGCTTTTGCGCCACGGCCGCCGAAGCGGAGGCGGCAGGTTTTCGCCCCTGCCGCCGCTGCCGGCCGGAGGCGTCCTCTCAGCAAGAGCGGGACGCGGAGAAAATCGCCCGCGCCTGCCGAATGATCGAAGCGGCCGAAACGCCGCCGACGCTGGCGCAGCTGGCGCGCACGATCGGACTGAGCCCCTATCATTTCCACCGACTGTTTTCACGCATAGCGGGCGTGACGCCCAAAGCCTATGCGCAGGCGCACCGACGCATGCGCCTGCACGAAGAACTGAAGGAAAGCAGCGCCGTGACCGATGCGATCTATGATTCTGGCTATAATTCGAGCGCGCGGTTCTACGCGACGGCGAATGAAACATTGGGCATGACGCCGAGCGCCTATCGCGCCGGGGCGCCGCGCGAAACGATCCGCTTCGCCATCGGCCAATCGTCTCTGGGCGCGGTGCTCGTCGCGGCGAGCGCGAAGGGCGTCTGCGCCATTTCGCTCGGCGACGACCCTGAAGAACTGCTGCGCGATCTGCAACATCGATTTCCGCGCGCGAGCCTCATCGGCGGCGATGAGTCATTCGAACGCTATGTCGCCGTAGCGGTGGGCATGGTGGAGCGGCCGCAATCATCTTTCGATCTTCCGCTCGATATGCGCGGCACGGCCTTTCAGCAGCGCGTCTGGGCGGCGCTGCGCAACATTCCGGCGGGAGAGACGGCAAGCTACGCCGAGATCGCGCGCCGCATCGGCGCGCCGAAGGCGACGCGCGCGGTCGCGGGCGCCTGCGCGGCCAATCCGGTGTCGCTCGCGGTTCCCTGCCATCGCGTCGTGCGCAGCGACGGCGCGCTGTCCGGCTATTATTGGGGAGTGGCGCGCAAACGCGAGCTGCTCGAACGCGAACGCAAACCGTGAACGGGCGCTCTATATGCTTCGAAGCGCCGCATATTCTTCATTGATCGCGTCATGCAGCTCTTTCCACAGAGCATTGACGCGCACGTCCGGCCCCCAATTGTAGAGCGCCTTGGCGACCTCCGCGATCGTCTCATTGATGGGTTCGCTGTCCCCCTCCTCCAACTCGAGAGAGAAAAGCTTCGGCGGCGCCTCGCCTTTCCAGGCGTCCCAATGTTCGTTCGAATAATTGGAGACGCCGCGCTGCGCCGCGAGCAGTTCCGGCGCATATTTGGCGAAGCGCCGATGCAGCGGCCCATCCGTCTCCTCTGCATGATACGCGTCGCGAACCCTGAAATAGCGCACATGCTGCAATTCATGCGCGAGGCAGCAGCCGAGCCGCGCGTCGCTCATCCGCGGATCGTAGTAGATTTCGATGCGGCCGTCGGAGAAAGACTGTCCCTCCGACGTAAAGCTCTGGCCAAGAAAGTTGAACGTCTTTTTCTGTGGGCTGAGGGTCACTTTGCTGACGTCATAGCCGAACTGCGCCACGAGGGCCGCGAGCGTTCGCCGCTTCCTTAAGAAATCGGGCGCGTTTTCGATCTCGCTCACCGTCTGCGCGGGCGCGGGGTCGGCATGCGGCATGCGCCGAGCGGCCAGCCTTGAGCGAAGGAAAAACAGCGCGTCAAAGCCCCGCCGCTCACGTCCTAGGCCCACTTCCGAACGGCTCCTCATGCGTGATCACCCAATCGAATTCGGGATGCGCCGCGGCGACATGCTCCCACCATCGCCGGCCGTCCTGCAAGCGCGGCGAGAGATCGTTGACCCGCAGCCGCCGGAACGCGCCGGGACGCTCCTTTACCCCGGCGATGACGGCCTCCACCATCGCCCGCCCCAAGCCGCGCTGCAAAGAATTGATCTGTTCGAAAACCAGCGACGGCGGCTCATAGGCGCCGGCGAGCAGAAGCGCGATCCCGGACGCCTCCGTCCCGTCGGGCGTCGTAATGAGTTTTGGCGAGGTCGAGGCTTTGATTTCAAAGAAACCGCGCCCGTAGGGCCGCGAATCGACGTAAAGGCCGAGGGCCGCGAGATTGTCCGAGATGGCCTCGCCGATCGCCAGCAGGGCTGGGTCCGGCTGTCGAACCGCCGGCTTCATCCGCCAGAACCGCAAGACCTCCCAAAACGCCATGCCGCCTCCTAGAAGGGGGGCCAGATCGCCGTGCCCTTCCCGCCATTCCATGCGATAAAGGACCATGGCGACACCGATTCGCAACGCTTTCGACCCGGGCTTTGGCGTCTATGTCCATTGGCCGTTTTGCCTGTCGAAATGCCCCTATTGCGACTTCAACAGCCACGTGAGACGCGGCGACGTCGACGAGGACCGCTTCGTCGAGGCCTTCAGCGCGGAGCTTGCGCATCGCGCCGCGCTGACGCCCGGGCGCGAAGTCCGCTCGATCTTCTTTGGCGGCGGCACGCCGTCGCTGATGGCGCCGTCGACCGCTCAAGCCATTCTCTCCCAGATTTCGAGCCACTGGCCCCTCGCCAAGGACTGCGAAGTCACGCTCGAAGCCAATCCAACGAGCGTCGAGGCCTCGCGCTTCAAGGGGTTCAAAGCCGCCGGCGTCAACCGCGTCTCGCTCGGCGTGCAGGCATTGAATGACATTGACCTTCGCGCGCTCGGCCGGCAGCACTCGGTCGCGGAGGCCCTGATGGCGCTCGACGTCGCCAATTCGGTTTTCGAGCGCACGTCCTTCGATCTGATCTATGGCCGTTCGGGCCAGACGGCCGCCGCTTGGCGAAAGGAGCTGGAGCTGGCGCTCGCCCGTTCGCCCGAGCATGTCTCGCTCTATCAGCTGACGATCGAGCCGGACACGATGTTCGAGCGCATGGTCAACACCGGCAAGATGGCGTTGCCCGACGCCGATACGCAGCGCGCGCTCTGGGACGTGACTCAGGAAGTCACCGCCCGCGCCGGCCTGCCGGCGTATGAAGTCTCCAATCATGCGCGGCCCGGCGCCGAGTGTCGGCACAATCTGGTGTATTGGCGCTATGGCGAATATGTCGGCGTCGGTCCCGGCGCCCACGGACGCGTCGTCACGCCGCGCGGACGCCGCGCCCAGGCCGCCGAGCGGCATCCCGAGATGTGGCTCACCTGCGTCGAGACCGAAGGGCACGGCATCATCGAGGACGAATTGCTCTCGTCCGAGCAGGAAGGCGACGAATTCCTGCTGATGGGGCTGCGGCTGCGGGAGGGCGTCGATCCGCAGCGCTATTTCCTGCTCACCGGCAAACGCCTGTCGCAGTCGCGCATCAGCGAGCTGATCGGCGACGGGCTGGTCGAATTCACCCGCGAGAACAGGCTGCGCGTGAGTTCGGAAGGCTTCCCGGTGCTCGATGCGGTCGTCGCCGATCTCGCGGCCTAGCGGCGCGCCGCCGGTCTTGTCGCAATGGGCGCGACCGTGTCCTACGTCGTAAGGCTGTCAACTCTTTCTGACGCAGAGGCGGTGAGCGCCCTTCTGGCGGCGAGCTACTCAACTCTGTTGGCGTCGCATTACGAAAAGGCGCTGCTCGATCGAGCCTTGCCTTTCATGACGAGAGCGAATCCAACGCTCCTCGCATCCGGCGCCTTCTACGTCGCGCAGAGCAGCCATGGCGAACTCATCGGATGCGGAGGCTGGTCGCTTGAGAGTCCAGGGACCGCCAAGATCGTCCGAGGGGAAGCCCATATCCGGCATTTCGCCACCCATCCCGCATGGACCCGCTTGGGCGTCGCGCGTTCAATCATGAATCGGTGCTGCATGGACGCCAAGGCTCGAGACGTAAGCGAACTTCATTGTTGCTCGACCTTCGCCGCCGAAAATTTTTACAAGGCGTTAGGCTTTAAAACTATAGCGAGGGCGGACATCCCTCTCGACTCGCAGCTCTCGTTCCCGGCCGTGCTGATGCAGCGCGCAGCGCCGTGAGACAGATGTCAGTCACATGCAAGCGTCGGCTTCTGCACATGCGCCGAACCTGAGAATGCGACCGGCGCCGCTCCAAGGAGTCGGCGCCGGCCCCGCAATATGCGGCGGATGGCAGGGCGAACCTAACGTCGATAGAGCTGTTCCAGCGCATCCGCGCCGAGGAGTTCGCGAAGACGGCCGAGGATCAGCAGCACGACGCCAAATACTGCAAGCGACATCCAGCCGAAAAAGACGAAGCCCCAGTGCAGCGGACCTGCGAAGCCTTCGTCCATCGCCCAGAACGTGTGACCCCATTCATTGAATCCCACATTCGGGATCGTCATGAAGACGCCAACGACTAGAACCACGAAGGCGAGAGAATATCCCTTTGCGAAGGTCGGCAGACGCGTTTTGGCGTAGAAGAACGCGCCGAGCCCGATGATCGCAAAGAGCGGATATGCAATATAGAAGGTGATGATATTGCTCGGCGTGAAATCCGTGTCGCGCACGGCGGTCATGTGCCAGACAGCCGTCTGCTCCGAAAAGAAGCTTAAGCCCCAAAACAGGGCGAGCGAGAAAACGAGCAGCCACTGGACGAGATAAACGAGCCGTCGCGTTTCGGCTGCGGCTCCCAAATTCGCCAGATCACGATCGCGCGTGCGCCACAGAAAGCCGACAAGGCCGACCGCGCCCAAGCACGACGCGAGAATCGCAAATTGCAGCAGGCCCATCCAGTAGAGCAGAAACTCGGGGGAGAAGGAATCGAGACCAAATCTCCAGGCGAAGACTTGTTCGTAGAGGCGCAGGATGGCCACGAAGAACATCAAGACCGCAACGCCGATAAGAACGGGCCTGGCGTCGATGATTCGTTCGGCGCTTCGGGCGGCGGAACGGGCCTCTGCTTTTGTTATGCTCATAAGTCATCTCCAAAATTCTGGTTATGCGGGGCATGAACGCCCCCTCGAATGGTTTGATGCGCGCGCTCGGCGGTCGCCGCGTCCGCTCTCGCAGACGTGGCGACAGGATCCGTTTGAAAGATTTTTCGCGAGCGCGCTCTCGCCGCATCATTTCGCAACGATGGCGGCTGCGTTGAATTTCAGCGCAAGAAAAACGTCAGCCCTGTCGGGGAGGCGCTCGTGGCGATTGCGGCGCGCGCTTTGGCTCGATGCGCGGCGCGTGACTGGACGTCTCCAGCGGCGACGCATGCGCCGCCGTGGGAAAATTCAGAGCGATCGAAACAATTGGCTTGGAAGGAGGCGCGTCCAACGCGACACTGTGAACAACGCAACAGAATCCATGGCGGTGGCGTTCATTTGGGAAAAGCGGCGGCTCGCCGCTCCCCGAATCCTGCGGCGCGCAGACCGTTCCGAAGGCGCCTACTCCCAGCGGGACGGCGACCGCGGTCTGCAGGAGCATGAGGAAGGCGACGAGCGCCGCAAAAATGCGCGCGCGCTGACGTGTCCGCTGGAAGATTGGATCCACCGCCGCCTCTCGGGTTCCAAGCGCCGAACTTAGGTTTCAATCCTGGGCGCGGTCAAGCGAGGTGACGAAAAACCGCTGTGCGACGAAGCGACGCGTCAATTTTGATGCAAGACAAAGCGAATGCGCGACGCCGCTTCGCGCCTAGTTACATCGCTCGCGCTTGATCCCATTTGGTCGGACTCTGGAACAGTGAGACTTGCTTCTCGAATTAGCCTTCCGGCTTCGCCGTCGCTGTGCGGCGACGCGCAATCTTCGATCGCCTTACGGGTTGAACATGACGTTCCCCCGGGCAGACTCGCCGAGTCGCAGGCGCGACCATAGTTCTATCGGGTGACGCGTTATGCGGCGCACGAGTGGAAAACCTATGCCGGAGGCGAAACCAGGCCTTGAGCGGGCGTCGATGCGCTCCGTGGAAGACGCCCAGGAGATCGTTCTTGAGGTCGTCCGCGGTCTCGTCATCGAGTTGCATCCGGATATGGTCGAGTCGCGTCTCGTGCAGCTCGACAGCGACCTTGATCGCGATTTGGCGCTGGATAGCCTGACCCGCGCCGAGCTGTTGCTGCGGCTCAACCGCAAATTCAAGGTGCAGCTCTCCGAACGGCTCCTCGGCGAGGTCAGCCGTCCCCGCGATCTCCTCAACGCCGTTCTTGCGGCCGGCGCCGCGGTCGCCCCCGCGACGACTCATCCGGCTCCCCATTTGACGCTCGAGTCCGTGGACGAACCGCTCGAGGCCAAAACGCTGGTCGAGGCGCTGGCTCGACACGCAGAGCGGCACGGGGCGCGCGAAAATGTTCTGCTTTGGCGCGCTGAAGGGCCTCCGGAGCCTTTGACGTATCATGACCTCTATCACGCCGCCCGGGCCGCGGCTGGCGGCCTCATCGAACGAGGCGCTGGCTCTGGCGACCGCATCGCAATCATGTTGCCGACGAGCCGTGATTTCTTCGTCGCCTTTTTCGCGGTTTTGTTCTGCGGCGCCGTTCCCGTTCCGATTTACCCGCCATTTCGTCTCTCGCAGATCGAGGATCATCTGCGCCGCCAGGCCGGCATATTGTCGAACGCTGAGGCCTGTGCGCTGATCACGAACGACGAGATCAGAATTGTCGGTCGCTTGCTCTACGGGCTGGTCGGCGCGCTTCAGCACATCGTGACGATTCCTGAGCTGAGCTCTGCGGCGCCTTTGCCCGCGCCATTGCCGTCGCCGCCCGACGCGACGGCGCTCATTCAATTCACCTCGGGCAGCACGGGCGATCCGAAGGGCGTCGTGCTGACGCACGCCAATCTTCTCGCCAATATTCGCGCCATGGGCGCCGTGTTGAAGGCCTCGTCGGCGGATCGGGTCGTCAGTTGGCTGCCGCTCTATCACGACATGGGGCTGATCGGTTGCTGGCTGGGCAGCCTCTACTATGGAGCGCCCGCGCTGATCATGTCGCCGCTGTCTTTTCTCGTTGATCCGGCCCGTTGGCTGTGGGCGATCGACGCTCATAAGGCGACGATCTCGGCGGCGCCGAATTTTGCGTACGAACTCTGTCTGAAGGCCATCGACGATACGAAGATCGCCAATCTCGATCTTTCTTCGCTGCGTGCGATCTTGAACGGCGCCGAACCGGTGAGCCCGACCTCAATTGCGCGCTTTGTACAACGGTTTTCGGCTTATGGCTTTCAGCATCAGATGATGACTCCCGTCTACGGCCTCGCGGAAAATGCGGTGGGGCTCGCCTTTCCGCCGCTCGGCAGAGGACCGCTCATCGATCGCGTCGATCGGAAAGCGCTCGATCGGGACGGCGTGGCGCGCGCGGCGGGCGCCAGCGGCGGGGATGTCATTTCCTTAGTCGCCTGCGGGCGCCCTCTGCCGCATCACGAGATCCGCATCGTCGATGACTCCAGTCGCGAATTGCCTGAACGCCAGGAGGGACGCATCCAGTTTCGCGGGCCATCTGCAACGCGAGGATATTTCCAAAATCCGGAAAAGACTCGCGCGCTGTTCGATGGCGATTGGCTCGAGACGGGCGACCGCGGCTATGTCGCCGGCGGCGACGTCTTCGTCACCGGCCGCATCAAGGATTTGATCAAGCGCGCAGGGCGCAACATCTATCCGCAGGAGCTCGAAGAGGCTGTCGGGTCGCTCGAAGGGACGAGAAAAGGCTGCGTCGCGGTGTTTCCCGCGCTCGACGCGCGCGCCGGGACGGAACGACTCATCGTGTTGGCCGAAACGCGCCTGATCGAAGACGCGAAACGGGAATCGCTGCGCAAAATGATCGTCGAGACGTCCCAAGCCTTGCTTGATCTCGCGCCGGATGAAGTCGTCCTCGTTCCGCCGCACACTATCCCGAAGACTTCGAGCGGCAAGATACGGCGCTCGGCGGCGCGCGCCATGTTCGAATCCGGTCGGCTGCGCGTGAAAAGCGAGAGCCCACGATTGCAGCTTGTCCGCGTCGCCCTTGCGGGCGCCGCGCCGCGGCTGCGCAAAGCCCTCGCCAACCTCGCGACCTCGGCATACAACGGCTATGCGTGGAGCGTGCTGGCGTTCATTGGCGTTTGCGTGTGGCCATGCGTGCTGGCGACGCCAAAGCGGTCATGGCGTCACCGCCTTGTCAGCGCGGCGGCTCGATCTTTTTTCCGCATGATCGGATGCCCCCTCTCGGTCACGCACGACGCGCCGCTCCCGCAAGACAATGCGATCCTCGTCGCCAATCATTCCAGCTACCTGGACAGCGCGGTGCTGGTCGCCGTCTGTGCGGGAGAGCTCTCCTTCATTGCGAAGGAAGAGCTTGCGCATCAGCGCGTCGCCGGTCCCTTCCTGCGGCGACTCGGCGCGATTTTCGTTCGCCGCTCTGATCCGGCAGGCGGCGTCGCCGACGCCAGGGAAGCCTTGAAGTCGGCGCGCGCCGGCGTGCGTCTGGTCTGGTTTCCGGAGGGCACCTTTTCGCGCATGCCGGGACTGCTGGGGTTTCATATCGGCGCGTTTTCCAGCGCCGCGCAGTTGGGGCTTCCAATTGTGCCGATCACCATACGCGGCACGCGCTCGATTTTGCGCAGCGATTCATGGCTGTTCAGGCGAGGCCCGATCGCCGTGCATATCGGCGCGCCGATCGCGCCCGAGGGCGACGATTTCCAGGCGGCGATCGCTTTGCGCGACGCCGCCCGCCAAAGAATATTGGAGCGCTGCGGCGAACCTGACCTCGGTCACGAACGTGTGGCGTTGACGGGATGACTCGACTCGCGACAACTCGCGATCAGCCCCGCGACGCGGCCATCACCCCACCTGCCCGCGATGACGCAGGAAGTGGTCGGCGAGCACGCAAGCCATCATCGCTTCGCCCACCGGAACGGCGCGAATGCCGACGCAGGGATCGTGACGGCCCTTGGTGACGATCTCAGTCTCCTTGCCCAAGCGATCAATCGTGCGGCGCGGCGTCAGAATCGACGACGTCGGCTTCACTGCAAAGCGCACGACGATGGGCTGGCCTGTCGAAATGCCGCCGAGCACGCCGCCGGCGTTGTTGGACAAAAACTGCGGTCCGTTTGGTCCGGCGCGCATCTCGTCGGCGTTGTCTTCGCCGGTCAGCTCGGCGGCGGCAAAGCCCGCGCCGATCTCGACGCCTTTCACCGCATTGACCGACATCATCGCCGCGGCGAGATCGGCGTCGAGCTTGCCGTAAACCGGCGCGCCCCAACCGACCGGAACGCCCTCGGCGACAATCTCGATCACCGCGCCGACGGAGGAGCCGTCCTTGCGCACGCCATCGAGATAATCCGCCCATAATTCCGCCGCGCGGGCGTCCGGACAAAACAGCGGATTGCGCTCGACCTCCGCCCAATCGAAGCGCGCGCGGTCGATCCTGTGCGGGCCCACCTGCACCAGCGCGCCGCGAATCGTCACGCCGGCGATCACCTTGCGCGCGACGGCCCCGGCGGCGACTCGCGCCGCGGTTTCCCGCGCCGAGGAGCGCCCGCCGCCGCGATAGTCCCGGACGCCATATTTCGCGTCGTAGACGTAATCGGCGTGGCCGGGCCGATATTTGTCGGCGATCTCGCCATAATCCTTGGAGCGCTGGTCGGTATTTTCGATCACGAGCGCGATCGGCGTTCCGGTGGTCACCTGTCGGCCGTCGCGGTCGGCGAAGACGCCGGAAAGAATCTTCGCCTCGTCCGCCTCCCGCCGCTGCGTGGTGAAGCGGGATTGTCCCGGCTTGCGCTTGTCCAGAAAGCCCTGGATCTCCTGCGCTTCCAGCGGGATATTCGGGGGACAGCCGTCAACGATCGCGCCGAGCGCCGGCCCGTGGCTCTCGCCAAAGGTGGTGACGCGGAAAAGATGGCCGAAACTGTTGTGGGACATGCGATCTTCTAGGCTTGGCGCCGGCGACGGTCAAACGCCGGTTTCGGGGTCCGGCGTCATGACGCGGCGCGCGCGCGCCGCTAAGATGGGCGCATGACCCTCACGCATAAGCCCGTCGGCCCCGGGAGCCACGTCTTCCTCGTCGACGGCTCCTCCTTCGTCTTTCGCGCCTATTTCCAGTCGATCCGACAGGATGCGAAATACAACTATCGCTCCGACCGGCTGCCGACCGGCGCCGTGCGGCTGTTCTGCACGAAGCTGTTGCAGTTCGTGCGCGAAGGCGCGGCCGGCGTGATGCCCACGCATCTCGCCATCATCTTCGACAAGAGCGAGCACTCCTTCCGAAAAGACCTTTATCCCGACTACAAGGCGCACCGCTCCGAGCCGCCGGACGATCTCATTCCGCAGTTCCCGCTGATGCGCGCCGTCGTGCGCGCTTTCGGCCTCACCCCGATCGAACAGGACGTCTACGAGGCCGACGATCTCATCGCCACCTATGCGACGCAGGCGCAGGCCAAGGGCGCGGACGTGCTAATCGTCTCGGCCGACAAGGATCTGATGCAGCTCGTCGGTCCCGGCGTCAGAATGTACGACCCCGCCTCGGGCACGGCGGGAACGAAAGGCGCGCGCGAAGAACGCCTCATCGGCGAGGCCGAGGTCGTCGACTATTTCGGCGTTACGCCGGACAAGGTCGTCGACGTGCAGGCGCTCGCGGGCGATTCCACCGACAATGTGCCGGGCGCAAAAGGCATCGGCGTCAAGACCGCCGCTCAGCTCATCAATGAATATGGCGATCTCGAAACGCTGCTCGCCAGGGCGCCCGAGATCAAGCAGCCGAAGCGCCGCGAGGCCCTGACCGAGCCGGATGCGGTCGCGCGCATCCTTCTTTCAAAGAAGCTCTGCGAACTGGTGCGCGACGCGCCTGTCGTAACCCGGCTCGAAGACCTCGGCCTTCATCAGCCGGACGCGGCGAAGCTTATCGCTTTTCTGCAGGCGATGGAGTTCACGACCATCACCCGCCGCGTCGCCGAGATGTATGGCGTGCAGGCGCAGGACATCGAGCCCGATCCCCGATTCTTGGGCGCGGCCGGTTGGCGCGGGCGCGACGGCGAAGTGTCCGAGATCGCGGCGCCCGCTTCCGAAGCGCCGAACCGCGCCGAGAAAGCGACAAGCGACGCGCTCACGCCCGCGAACCTCGTCGCCGCGCGCCGCGCCGAAGCGAAGTCGGTCAAGATCGACCGCTCGACCTACGAGACGGTCGTCTCGGCGGAGCGTCTGGACGATTGGATCACCGAAGCCGCTGGCGCAGGACTCGTCGCAATCAATGTCGAAACGACCTTGCCGGACCCGATGCGTTGCGAACTCATCGGCGTCTCCCTGGCGACCGCGCCCGGACGCGCCTGCTATATTCCGCTGCAGCATCGCTCCGGCGACTCGGCTGATCTTTTTTCCGGCGCCAATTTGGTCGAGGGACAGATCCCGCTCGACGTGGCCCTCGCGCGATTGAAGCCGTTGTTTGAGGACGCCGCGATCCTCAAAATCGCGCACAATATGAAGCATGATCTGCTGGTTCTTTCCCGCTACGGAATCGACGTCGCGCCGATCGACGACGCCATGCTCATGTCCTACGCGCTGGACTCGGGGCGTGGCGATCATCGTCTCGAAGAGCTGGCGCGCAACTATTGCGGCCATGACGCTCTAACCTTCGCCTCCGTCGCTGGCGCGGGCCGCAATTTTCTCGGCTTTGCCCGCGCTGCGCTCACAGCGGCGACGGAATACGCCGCGGAACAGGCCGACATTGCCCTGCGCCTTTGGCGCGTGCTGAAGCCGCGGCTGTCGGCGGAGCGCATGACCACGGTCTACGAGACCTTGGAGCGGCCGATGGTCGCCACGCTCGCGCGCATGGAGCGAAGGGGCGTCATGGTCGAGCGCGCGACCCTGTCGCGGCTCTCGGGCGAATTTGCGCAGGACATGGCGCGGCTCGAAGCCGAGATCTTCGAACTTGCCGGCGAGAGTTTCAATCTTGGCTCGCCCAAGCAGTTGGGCGACATACTTTTCGGCAAGATGGGATTGCCCGGCGCGAAGAAAACGGCCACCGGCGCCTTGTCGACTTCCGCCAGCGTTCTCGAAGACCTCGCCGTCGCCGGCAATGATTTTTCGCGCCGCATTCTCGATTGGCGGCAGCTCTCCAAGCTCAAGAGCACCTACGCCGACGCCCTGCCCGGCTATATCAACGCCGAGACCGGTCGCGTGCATACGAGCTATGCGCTCGCCGCCACGACGACAGGACGGCTCTCTTCATCCGAGCCCAATTTGCAGAACATTCCCGTGCGCAATGAGGCCGGCCGCAAAATACGCAAGGCCTTTGTCTCGGCGCCCGGCCATGTGCTGATCTCGGCGGATTACTCGCAGATCGAGTTGCGGCTGCTCGCCCACATCGCCGACATTCCTCAGCTCAGACGCGCCTTCGCCGAAAATCTCGACATTCACGCGATGACGGCGAGCGAGATGTTCAATGTGCCCATCAAGGACATGCCGCCCGAAACGCGCCGCCGCGCCAAGGCGATCAACTTCGGCATCATCTACGGCATTTCCGCCTTCGGCCTCGCCAATCAGCTGAGCATTCCGCGCGAAGAGGCGAGCGCCTACATCAAGCGCTATTTCGAACGCTTTCCCGGCATTCGGGACTATATGGACTCGACGCGCAAGACGGTGCGCGAGAAAGGCGCAGTCTCGACCATTTTCGGCCGAATCTACCACTTCCCCGGCATCTCATCGGCCAATGCGTCGGACCGCGCCTTCTATGAGCGCGCGGCGATCAACGCGCCGATCCAGGGCGCGGCCGCGGACATCATCAGACGCGCCATGATACGGATGGACGACGCGCTCATTCGCGCCGGTCTTTCGGCGCAGATGCTTCTGCAAGTGCATGACGAGCTTGTCTTTGAAGCGCCGAACGAGGAAGCAGAGGCGACGATCGAACTCGCGCGCCGCGTCATGGAGCAGGCGCCCGCGCCCGCCGTCCATCTCGCCGTGCCGCTGAAAGTCGATGCGCGCGCCGCCGCCAATTGGGACGAAGCCCACTGACGGCGCGTCCGGCCGATCCGTTCGCTCGGGCCGCGTCGTTCCCGGCAGGCCGAGGGCCTGACCGGGAATTTAGAGCCACAACAAGAATATCGGGTGTCGCTCTGGATTCCCGATCGTGCGCGTTGCGCGCGTCGGGAATGACACCCGAGCAGTTCGAACTGATCTCTTATTACAGGCTCGGATCATTCCCGCTCTGCGAGTCTTTCGTGGCGAGTCCGAAGTTCAATCGCGACCAGAACCGTTCGTGGAAATAATAGAGCGCGAAGATCGCGATCATTTCAACGCCGGTGATTTCGGCGGCGAGCGCGGCGCTTTGGACGAAGGCGTAAACGATCAGGAACGTCGAAATGCTCGCCGGCAGGAGCCAGGACAGCGCCTTCACCAGGCTGCGCGTCGGAGTCGGTCGAAACGACTCCCGCGCCAGCGGCAGTCCTTCCATGGACGCGTAGCTGAGCTCCGTCAGCGGCGGCGCGACGCGGCCATTCGATGCGGCGACGGCTTTGACCATGCCGACCGCGACCGTTTCATTGGTGATGCGGTCGATGAGAATGAATCCGCCGGTCTCGCGGTTCTCGCCATAGGAATCGCAGGCGATCACGGTCTCGAGCGACAGGCGCGCGCCGCCGATCTCGTTGAAGGCGAGCGTCGACCCTTCCGGGAGCGGCTGCGGCAGCCCGGTTTCGATATCGATGCGCGCATCGACCGCGGTCACGGCGGCCGGCGCAGTCTTCGTCCCGAGCTTCAAGAGATAGCTCTTGCCGACGACAAGCGGCTCACGCACCAGCCACAACAGCCTCGCTTCGAGACGATCCCCGGTCTTCGCCGGCGAGACCGGCGAACACAAGAGATCGCCGCGCGAAATGTCTATCTCTTCGGTGAGCGTGAGGGTCGCCGACTGACCCGAAACGGCGCTCTCGAGATCGCCGTCGAAGGTCACGATCCTGGCGACGCGCGTGTCGCGCCCTGAAGGCAGAACGCGCACGATGTCGCCCGGCTGAATATTGCCGCCGCTGATGAAGCCCGAGAACCCGCGGAAGTCGAGATTGGGCCGATTCACCCATTGCACGGGCATGCGGAAGGGCGCGATCCGCGTGGC
The DNA here is from genome assembly GCF_000304315.1 of Methylocystis sp. SC2. Lineage (NCBI taxonomy): Bacteria > Pseudomonadati > Pseudomonadota > Alphaproteobacteria > Hyphomicrobiales > Methylocystaceae > Methylocystis > Methylocystis hydrogenophila. Next base: position 797,575 of record NC_018485.1, read on the forward strand.
GTCCTCCACCGCGACGCCCTCGAGATAGGAGAGCAGCGGCGGTCCATCGTGCCAAGGCATATTGGCGCTGTGGTGGACAAGATTATCGCCGTCCTTGGCGACGAGCGGCGCGACGTAAATGGACGCGAAGCGAAGATGGTCGGCGAAGGCATGAAAATCCGCTTCGATCTTGCGGAACACCTCTTCGCTGTAGCCGACAAGATCCATCTTGTTGACCGCGACGACGACGTGGCGGACGCCGAACATCGAGGTGATGACGCTGTGACGCCGCGTTTGCGGTAGGATGCCCTTTCGCGCGTCGACAAGCAGAATGGCGAGTTCCGCGGTCGAGGCGCCGACGGCCATGTTGCGGGTGTATTGCTCGTGGCCGGGCGTGTCGGCGACGATGAATTTGCGCCGGTCGGTCGCGAAATAGCGATAGGCGACGTCGATGGTGATGCCCTGTTCGCGCTCGGCCGCTAGCCCGTCGACGAGCAGCGCGAAATCCAGCTCTTCGCCCTGAGTGCCGTGCTTTTTTGAATCGCTTTCCAGCGCCGCGATAATGTCGTCCGGCGCAAGATCGGCGTCGTACAGCAGACGACCGATCAGCGTCGATTTGCCGTCGTCGACCGAGCCGCAGGTGATGAATCGCAAGAGCGGCTTTTCGCCGACCAACCGCGCTGGCGCGCGCGACGGCGATGCGGCAGCGACGGCGCCGTGCATGTTAAAAATATCCTTCTTGCTTCTTTTGCTCCATGGAGCTGGAGCCGTCGTGGTCGATGAGCCGCCCCTGGCGCTCCGAAGAGCGGCTTTCGCGCATCTCCGCAATGATCTCTTCGAGACTGGCCGCATCGCTTTCGATGCCGCCGGTCAACGGATAGCAGCCGAGCGTGCGGAAGCGCACCATCTTATGTTCGATGGATTCGCCGGGCGCGAGCTCCATGCGCGCGTCGTCGACCATGATCAGCGTGCCGCCGCGGCGCACGACCGGCCGCTCCTTGGCGAAATAGAGCGGAACGACGGGGATGTTCTCGCGCGCGACGTAGTCCCAGATATCCGCCTCGGTCCAATTCGACATGGGGAAGACGCGCAGGCTCTCGCCGGGCGCCTTTCGCGTATTGTAGAGACGCCAGAATTCCGGGCGCTGATTCTTCGGGTCCCAGCGGTGCTGCGCGGTGCGAAAGGACAGCACGCGCTCCTTGGCGCGGGATTTTTCCTCGTCGCGACGCGCGCCGCCAAAGGCGGCGTCGAATTTATACTTGTCCAGCGCCTGCTTCAGCGCCTCGGTCTTCATGATCTCGGTGTGAAGCTTCGAGCCATGAACGAAGGGGCTGATGTTCATCTCAATCCCTTTGGGATTGATATATTCGATGAGTTCGAGGCCGAGCTCTTTCATGCGACGGTCGCGAAACTCGATCATCTCGCGAAATTTCCACGTCGTATTGACATGGAGCAGCGGAAACGGCGGCTTCGACGGATAAAACGCCTTCATGGCGACGTGCAGCATCGCCGCCGAATCCTTGCCGATGGAATAGAGCATCACCGGCCGTTCGCACTCAGCGACGGTCTCGCGCATGATGTGGATGCTCTCGGCCTCGAGGCGATCGAGATGGCCGAGCGAACGCGTCGCAAGCGCCGTCATAGGCTCGCCTCTTGCGGCGCGCCACGACGCAGCACGCCGTCGTCGCCGACGTGAAGGCCGCATTCCTTCTTGTTGTCTTCTTCCCACCACCAGCGTCCGGCGCGCTCGTCTTCGCCGGGCAGCACCGCGCGCGTGCACGGCGCGCAGCCGATCGATAGAAATCCCTTGGCGTGGAGATCGTTGATCGGCACTGAAAACTCCTCGACCGCGGCGACGACCGCGTCGCGCGTGTAATCGGCAAGCGGATTAAGCTTGAGCACCCTGTGGGTCTCATCGAAGGCGATGAGCGGCGCCTCGGCGCGCGCCTGCGACTGGTCCGCTCGAAGCCCCGTCACCCAGCCCGAAACGCCGGCGAGCAGCCGCGACAGCGGTTCAACCTTGCGAACATGACAGCAGGCCTTGCGCGCGTCCACGGACTTGTAAAAGCCGTTGATCCCCTGCTCTTGGATCAGCGCTTCGAGCGGCGCGGCCTGCGCATAGACCGCGCGAATGCGCCGCGCATAGCGCGCCTCGGTGCGCTCCCACAGCTCATAGGTTTCGGGAAAGAGCCGGCCGGTGTCGATCGTCGCGACGTCGAAATCGAGGCCCTGCGTGAAAATCGAATGTGTGACAAGCTGATCCTCGACGCCGAAACTCGTGGTGAAGACGATCCGGCCGGGAATGAACTCGCGCACGAGCAGCAAACGATGATCGAGATCGAGCGGCGCCAGTCGCGGCGACAGCGTTTCGGGAATCGAAGGCTTCATGAACGCACCGCCTTTCGGCGCGCTTCAAGGATCGAGCCGCGCCCGACGTAGCCGCGCTGATAGCTCATGGAATAGGCGTTGAGCGCGGCGCGCCACTGTTCTTCGTCCTGCCGATCGGCGAGATCGTCGGGAATTTCGATCGTGTCAAAGCCGCAGCCGATCGCGTGAAGATATTGGTCGGCGACGAGACGCCCGCTGGCGCGCAACTCGCCTTTAAACGCCGCGCGCCGCAGCAGGCGCGCCAAAGAGAAGCCGCGGCCGTCAGCGAAAGCCGGGAAAGCGATCGAGATGAGGTCGAGCCGCGGCAAGGCCGAGATGAGCGCCGACGGCTCCGTCGTGTTCGGAACGATCACGCCGAACGTGGCCGTCGGCCCAAGGACCTCCACGGCATGTTCGAGTCGCGGCAATGACACGATGAACTTGCCGGTCTTGGGCAGCGCTTCCTCGTCGGCAAGTCGGCGCCATGTATCTTCAATGAAGCGGCCGTCAGATATCAGCGCCATCTTCGCCCTCCCGACGCAAAACGTCTTTGAAACGCGCATGACCGATGCGGCGCCAGGTGTCGATAAAGGCTTCGCCTTCCTCGCGTTCGGCGAGATAGTAATCAACGAGATGTTCGACGACGTCGGGCACCTGCTCGGCGGTGACGCCAGGTCCCAGAATTTCGCCGATCGACGCAGAGAAGGTCGGATCGCCGCCGAGCGTAATCTGATAGGATTCCTGGCCCTTCTTCTCCAGCCCGAGAATGCCGATGGCGCCGACGTGATGATGGCCGCAGGCGTTGATGCAGCCTGAGATCTTGACGCCGAGCTTGCCGATGCGCCGCTGCCTGGACATGTCGGAGAACCGCTTCGAGATCGCCTGCGCGATCGGAATCGAGCGCGCGGTGGCGAGCGAGCAATAGTCGAGACCGGGGCACGAGATGATGTCGGAGACGAGGCCGGCGTTCGCCGTCGCCAGCCCGGCGGCGTCGAGCATGCGCCAAAGCGCAAAAAGATCGTCCTGCTTCACATGCGGCAGGATGATGTTCTGCTCATGGCTGACCCGCAGTTCGCCGAAGCCGAAGCGCTCGCTGGCGTCGGCCAGCGCCCGCATCTGATCGGACGTGGCGTCGCCGGGGACGCCGCCGATGGGCTTCAACGAAACTGTGACGATGGCGTAGCCGGGGACCTTGTGCGCGCCGACATTGACGTCGACGAAATTGGCGAAAGCCGGCGACTCCAATTTCGCGGCGCGCAGCGCGGACGACGTCGCCGCCAGCGAGTCATAGGGCGGCGGCGCGAAAAAGGCGGCGATGCGCTCGAATTCCACGGAGTCGTGGGCGAACGCCGAGCGGTCCATCGCCGCGAACTCGGCTTCGACCGCGGCGCGGATTTCGTCAATTCCCTTCTCATGGACGAGAATTTTGACTCGCGCCTTGTATTTGTTGTCGCGCCTGCCGAAGCGGTTATAGACGCGCAGGATCGCCTCGAGAAAGGCGAGCAGATCCTCGCGCGGCACGAACTCGCCGACGACCTTGCCGATAAAGGGCGAACGGCCGAGTCCGCCGCCGACCACGACCTGATAGCCGATCTCGCCCGCATCGTTCTTGACGATGCGCAGGCCGATGTCATGCACGAGAATCGCGGCGCGATCATGCGTGGCGCCCGTCACCGCAATTTTGAACTTGCGCGGCAGGAACGAGAACTCCGAATGCAGGCTCGACCATTGGCGGAGAAACTCCGCCGTCGGCCGAGGATCTTCGATCTCGTCCGGCGCGACGCCGGCGAAATGATCGGCCGTCACATTGCGAATGCAGTTGCCCGACGTCTGGATGGCGTGCATCTCGACGTCCGCCAGCGATTCCAGAATGTCCGGCGTATCAACGAGCTTGGGCCAATTATATTGGAGGTTCTGGCGCGTCGTGAAATGGCCATAGCCCCTGTCCCACTTGTCCGCGATATCGGCGAGCCGGCGCATCTGCCGCGCCGTCAGCGTGCCATAGGGAATCGCGACGCGCAGCATATAGGCGTGCAGCTGCAGATAGAGCCCGTTCATCAGCCGGAAGGGGCGGAACTCCTCTTCGGTCAGCGCGCCGGAAAGTCGCCGGCGCACCTGCTCGCGAAACTCCGCGACGCGTTCACGCACGAAGGCAGAGTCATATTCATCGTAACGATAGGTGGTCATCGGCGCATTGGGCCGCTGCGCCACACGCAGATCGACCGCCGTCATAACGCGCCCTCGCCCGCCTGCTTGCCGAGATCAAGGCGAACGCTCGGTCCCTTCACGCGCATCCTCTCTCGATAATGCAACGGCGTCGGCGCGCCGTCGCTCCCGATCTCGACATCGGCGAGATAGACGTCGACCACGCGATTGGCTGAAATGTCGCGCTTGCCCAAGGCTTCAAGCGCGATCGCCTCTTCGGCCTTCCGGGCGACGCGCGCGCGGCGATGGTCGCGCTCCCAGCCCGAGGGGCCGAGAAACACCACTTCGCCGTCCGTCAAATTCGACGCGATCAGGATCTGGGGATGTTTGAAGACAGGCATCACGTTTCCTGCGTCAGCTTTAGCCGAAGGCCGCTCATCTCGTCGGACCAGATGATCTGGCAGGAGAGACGCGAGTTTTCGTAAAGCATCGGCAATTCATCGAGCTTTTCGACTTCCTCTTCGCGCGGCGGCGGCACGCGGCGGGCTGATTCGGCGTCGAGAACGACGTGGCACTCCGCGCATGCAAGAGCGCCGCCACAGGTGTTGTCCATGCCGACGCCATGGTCGCGCAAGATCTCCATCAGCCGCCAGCCTTCGACGGCTTCGAGTTCATGGACGACGCCGTCGCGATCCTCGACGTGCAGGGTCGGCAGACTCTGCTGCGACGATTCGGCGGGCCGCCGCGCGACGATATTGTCGATATTGCTCATGCCTTGACGCGCCGCCCAGGTCCGCGCCAGCGAGCAGCCACGGACGTTCTGTATTTCGAACGCATAAACCTCCAAACCGCACGAATGTCAATTCACGATCTTATTGTGGTGCTTGCGTTTAATAACATATTTCTTGTGTTGTTTAAGCGCCGTCACAATTGGAGCGCCATCCAAAGTTAGCTGAAACAGAACATGACAAGCGCTAAAAACCATGTTTGTTGACCGCTTGTCATTCACGAACAGCGGCGCCAGCGCGACATGCGATAGGAGCACCCATGGTTAAGAAGCCGGTCAAAATCACCAGGGAAGCGCCAGCGAAACGTGAGCCGGAAAGCCGGCCGCGTAAGGCCGAGGCTCCGGCCGCCGCCGCGAACGCCGCCGCTCGCCCCGCGGTCATCGTCGTTGGCGCGGACAAGGGCGGCGTCGGCAAGACCACGATCGCCAGAGCCATTCTCGACTTTCTTTCGCTGAACGACATCCACGCGCGAGCGTTCGACACGGAAACGCCGCGCGGCACGCTGCATCGCTTCCACCCGGACGAGACGATGATCGTCGATCTGACCGAACCCGCGGACCAGATGAAGATCATCGACACGCTGAATACGTCGCAGGCCAAGGTCAGCGTCATCGACGTGCGCGCCGGCGGCTTGAGCCCGGCGCTGGGGGCGCTGGACGAAATCGGCTTCTTCGATGCGGTGAAAGGCGGCGAATTCCGCTTCGTGCTGCTGCATGTGATCGGACCCTCCATCGCTTCGCTGGAGGAGATCGCCGAAATCGCGCCCTACGTCACGGACGCCAATTATTTCATGGTGAAAAATCACGTCAACGACACGACCTTCTTCGAGTGGGATCCGCAAACCCACGCGAAATATTTCGAGCATGTCGTCACCTCGGGCGAGATCACGATCCCCAAGCTCAGCGAACTCGCCTATGAGCAGGTCGAGCTATCCGGCACGCCGTTCTCGACGTTCATCGGCAATCAGGACGCGCAGGGCCGGCCGGCGGAGCATTCGTTCGTGTTGCGCGGCTACGTTCGCACCTGGCTGGCGCGAGTCGCCGATGAGTTCGAACGGGTCGGCCTTCTCGATCTTGTTGGCGAGAAGAGGCGATAGAGGGTCGCGGCGGCGCGCATCTCTTTGCGAAGACCACATGGCGCGTCGCACTCTTGCGTTCTTCGTTTGCTCGCCGCACTCGCGAACCGGCGTGACGACAGCGGCGCGTTTGCTGACTGATTATTACTTGTCGCGCAATGTCGACGTCGAAGGCTTTGACACGGATTTCCGGGAGCCGCTTTATGCAGTGTTCTTTCCGGAAGCGACGCGCGTCGTCGACCTCAGCGAGATCAAGGGACAGATTTCGCTCTTCGACCGCCTGCTCGTCGCGGACGAGACGCCGAAGATCGTCGACGTCTGGCATCGCTCCTACGAGCAGCTGTTCGCGACCATCGCCGAAATCGGCTTTCTCGAAGAGGCGCGGCGGCGCGGCGTTGAGCCGATCGTGCTCTTTCAGACGGACGTCACGGAGAGCGCCGCGAACAGCGCGCTCGTCCTTAAGACCACATGGCCGGATCTCATGATGAGCGTCATTCACAATTGCGGCGCCTCGCCGCTCGGCCGCGACTCCTTGGCGATTCTTGCGCGCTATCCGGCGAGCGGCAAATTCGTGATCCCGCGTCTTGAGGCGCCGATCGCGCGCGCGCTCGACGACGTCGATCTGTCGCTGTCGCGCTTTATGAGGGAGCCGCCGCCGGAAGCGTCGATCGTGGTTCGCGCGGCGCTTAAAGCATGGCTGCTGCCGATCTTCACTCAGTTTCAAAGCTTCGAATTGCGACTGGAGCTGCAGTCGAGCGAATGGCTTCGTTAAGGAGCGCCCTATGGAATACCGCAAACTTGGAAACAGCGATCTCTCCGTCTCCGCCATCTGTCTCGGCTCGATGACGTGGGGACAGCAGAACAGCGAAGCCGAGGGCCATGCGCAGCTGGATTACGCCTTCGATTGCGGCGTCAATTTCATCGACACGGCGGAAATCTATTCCGTTCCGCCAAGGCAAGAAACTCAAGGCTCTTCGGAGCGCATCATCGGCAGCTGGCTCGCCGCGCGTAAGAACCGCGACAAGGCGATCATCGCCACTAAGGTCGCCGGCCGCGGCGACGCCAACTGGCTGCGTCCCGGAGGCGCCGGAACGGTTCTCGACGCCAAGAACATCGACTCCGCGATCGAGGGATCGCTGAAGCGGCTGCAGACCGACTACATCGATCTTTATCAGTTGCATTGGCCGGATCGTTCGCTGCCGCTGTGGGGCGCTGGCGGCACGGTCTATCGACGCCCGACGAAGCGCGACGAAATCCCGATTGAAGAGACGCTGGAGGCGCTGGCGCGGCTCGTCCAGGCCGGCAAAGTCCGGCACATCGGCCTTTCCAATGAAACGCCATGGGGCGTGGCGCGCTTTCTGCGCGCGGCGGAACTCGGCCATGGGCCGCGCGTCGTCTCAATCCAAAACGCCTACAACCTCGTCAATCGCACCTTTGAGATCGGGCTCGCCGAGTTCGCTGAGCGCGAGCGCGTCGGATTGCTCGCCTATTCGCCGCTCGCGCAAGGATACCTCACCGGAAAATATCAAGGCGGCGCGCGGCCGCCCGGCGCGCGCACGACGCTGTTTGAGCGCGCGCAGCGTTATGAAAAGCCGGAAGTCGAACGCGCGGTCGCCGCCTATCTGACGCTCGCACAAGATATCGGCGTCGATCCGGCGCAGCTCGCCATCGCCTTCGTGACGTCCCAGCCCTTCGTGACGTCGAATATCATTGGCGCGACGACGATGGCGCAGCTCAAAGCCGACCTCGCGTCGGTGGAGTTCAGGATCACGCCTGAAATCGAGCGGCGTATCGACGCCATCCACCATCTCCACAGCAACCCTGCGCCATGACCGGACGCGCAACGCTTCGCGAGGAGACGCCGGAGGATCGTTCCGCCATACGCGGGCTGCTCGTTGCGGCGTTCGATCGACGCGGCGAGTCCGAACTCGTCGAGGCGCTGCGCAAGGAAGGCGATTTGGTTTTTGGCGGCGTCGCGGCTGTCGACGGCGTCATCGTCGGCTACGCCGCGCTGTCCAGGATGAACGCTCCCTTTCCGGCGCTCGGGCTCGGTCCCGTCGCCGTCGCAGCGGCCTATCGCGGAAAGGGGATCGCCAACGCTCTTTTGCGCTGGAGCTTGGCGCGTGCGCAGGACGACCAGTGGCGCGCGATTTTTGTGTTGGGCGACGGCGCCTTTTACGGCCGTTTCGGATTTCGACCGGAGCTTGCAGCCGGCTTCGACACGCCATATGCGGGGCCGCATTTCATGGCGCTGGCGCTTAACGGCGCGCTTCCAGCCAAGGAGGGAACGGTAGACTATGCGCCAGCCTTCGAACGTCTGTGAACAGACGCTCAGGCGTGTCCGGCGTGTGTCGACAGCCGTTCTGGATCGACGCCGATCGAGCGCAACGCGCGCGCATATTTCGTCCCGAGGTCGTGATCGAACAGCAAAGCGGGATCAGTCGGACAATTCAGCCATCCGTTGCGCTGAATCTCTTCTTCGAGCTGACCCGGGTCCCAACCCGCATAGCCGAGCGCCAGCAGCGCGCGGTTCGGACCGCGTCCCGCCGCGATCGCGCGCAGAATGTCGATGGTCGCCGTGAGCGAAACGCCGTCGTCGATCGGCAGAGTGGAATTGTCCAGGAAGAAATCCGGCGTATGCAGGACGAAACCGCGATCGGTCTGCACCGGCCCGCCGGACAGAACCTGGATGTCTTCGGCGCGGCTCGGCAGGCTGATGCGCTCCTGAGGCGCAATCACTTGCAGCTGAACGAGCAAATCGGGAAAATTGCGCACACGGGCCGGCTGGTTGACGATGATGCCCATCGCCCCTTCTTCGGAATGGGCGCAGAGATAGATCACCGAGCGCGCAAAGCGCTGATCCAACATGCTCGGCATCGCGATCAGCAATTGGCCGTCGAGAAAGCGGCGCTCCTCGGGACGCCCGCTGCGGCGCTCGCTCGCTCTCTCCGCGAAATCTTGCTTCTTTCCGCTCGGCCTCATAGGGTCATGCTACGCCCGCCGCGTGCTCAGGACAAGCGGCGCAGATCACGTAACTGACTGCCTTGACTGGGGGACGGGGTCGCTAAAGGGTCACGATGCGTTCAAAATTCTTTCTCTTCGCGCCACTAGCCGTCACGCTGGCGCAGAGCATGCCGGCGGCGTCGCTCGCCGAGACCACGGCCTTCGCCTCCGCGATCGTCAAGGGAACGGCGTCGAGCGCCCGGCTCTTGTCCGCCGGCCCTCCGCAGGACGGGGCTTACCGCGCCGCCGTCGAGATCGCGCTCGCGCCGGAAACCATCACCTATTGGCGCCAGCCTGGCGAGTCGGGCGCGGCGCCCGCGTTCGATTTCTCGAGATCGGTCAATGTCGCCAAGGTTGAACCCGCCTTTCCGGCGCCGAAACATATCGACGAGGCCGGAACCATCGTCGCCGGCTATGATGCGCGCGTCGTCCTGCCGTTGAAGGTGACGCCGCGCGATCCCAACGCGCCGGTGACGCTCAATCTCGTGCTCGACTACGCCTCATGCGGGAAGATCTGCCTGCCGGCGCGCGCCGATTTGTCTCTTGAGCTGCCGCGCGCCGGCGCATCGCCGCATGCGGCGGCGATCGCTGAAGCCGAACGGCGAGTGCCAAGAAAACTCAGCGCGGCCGAGGCCAAAAAGCGCTTTGCGGTTTCGCGGAATAACGCGGACGGATCGTGGCGGCTGCGCTACCTTGGACCCGGCAAGGCCGAGGACGTCTTTGCCGAAGCGCCCGAGCCGTTCTTCATTGAAAGCACGCGCGCGGGAGAGGGCTTCGAGCTGAAGCTCTTTTCCGGCAGTAAAGCAGCCAAGGCCGCCGACGCGACGCTAACGATCGTCACCGACGCCGATGCTTTCGAGGCGCCCGCGCGGCTGGAGTGAGCGCGACGGTCCCTTCGCCCTACTCCACTTCAGCGTCGATCGGCGTCGCCGCTTCATGGTCGAGCTTGGGCGTGCGCTTGAACGTCGATTTGCGCCCGCGCAGGGTCTGCAGGATCTTCGCGCCATTGGCGAAGGCGAGATAGATCATCAGCGGCGGAATCGATGCGACCGTTTTCACATAATCGGCGATGGTCCCGCGCTTGAGCGCCAGATAGGGCGGCAGCGTGATCCCGAGCGCCACCAGCACCGTCATGATTCCGATGATCTCCAACATCCCGGCGAAGGGCGCGAGCGATCCGTGCAAGATCACGCCAAGGACAAAGGCGATGAGTCCGATGGCGGCCGTGGGGAAGAAAATCTGATGGGCGATCAGCGAGATCGCCATGACGCGGCGCGTCAGGCTCCATGGCGAACGCCAGATCGGCAGGACGGTCTTTTGCGCGACCTGCACGAATCCGTTCGACCATCGCCTTTGCTGGCGGCGGAAATCCCGGATTCCCTCCGGCACCTGACCGGGAATCGGCGGCTCCGAGACAAACAGCCCATGCCATCCCTGGAGCGCCGCGCGCACGGTGAGATCGAGGTCTTCGCACAGTGAATAGTCGGACCAGCCGCCGGCGTCCTCGACCGTCGCGCGGCGCCAAATTCCGCCGGTGCCGTTGAACTGAAACAGCCAGCCGGCATGCGCGCGCGAGCGCTGTTCAACGAGATAATGGCCGTCCTGCACGAGGCCCTGGGCGCGCGTCAGCCAGTTCTTCTCGAAATTCTGGAACTCGCAGCGCGACTGCACGAAGCCGATGCGATCGTCAGTCAGAAAAAGCGGGACCGTTCGCTTCAGCCAATTGGGCGGCGGACGGAAGTCGGCGTCGAGCATTGCGATGAAGGGCTCGTCGGTGAGCGTCAGGCCATGCGCGCAGGCGCCCGCCTTGAAGCCCGAGCGATCGGCGCGCCGCACATGGTCGATCACGGCGCCGCCGATGCGCAGCTCCGCCGCCACCGCCTCCGCCCGCGCGCTCGTCTCGTCCGTCGAATCGTCGAGAAGCTGGATGCGCAGCCTGTCCTTGGGCCAGTCGAGGAGCGCGACGCATCGCAACGACTGCTCGGTGACGAGCGGCTCGTTGAAAACGGGGATCTGCAGCACGACCCGCGGCAGATCCGCGTCAGGGACGGCGGGCGCTTCCGGATCGCGCACGCCGCGGATCTGGTCGTAGCAGAAGCGGCCGATGACGATCAGATAGCCGATTCCGATCGCCATCAGGATTGAAGCGCAGACCATTGCGACCGCGTCGACGAGGAATTGAAAAAGCCCCAGCACCAAACGGCCTATCCTTCTTCGTGCGGAACCGGCGAGGGCTTCGCCCCGGCGCGCGCGTTCACGCTGTCCCTCGCCCAAACCACCTGGTCAGTGACCCAAGCGTTCAACCAGACCGCGAGCATCGTCGCCTCGCGGACCACAAACACCGCAGGCGCGGCCCATGATAACTGCCATCCTTTGGCCACAGAAAGCAATGTCTCAAGCGCAAACCACAGCATAAGCGTCGCCGACGCGGCGGCGATGGGCGCGATCCCGACGAGCGGCGCCGCGAGCGCCGAAGCGATAACTGCTGGAACCGCTTGGCATATTGGCTCGGCGAGGAAGGAGATGAGCTCGTCGTTGCGGCGGATGACCATCCAGCGCAACTGCCGCTGATAAACATCTTCGAACGCGCGCGCGCCGAGCTCCTGGCGCACGGGCCTGTGAGAAAAAACCGGTCGCTTGCCGATCCGCCGCATCGCCTTGGCCAAGGCGTTGTCTTCGCCCACCGTATGGGAAATCGCGTCAAAGCCTCCCGCGCGCAGGAAGTCCGAACGCCGAAACAGCATGATCTTGCCGATGCCATGCCCCTGTCCCAGCGCCGAGGCGAGAAACAGAATGCGGGCATGCGGACCGTTAATGATCGCGGCTTCGACATGCGCGGCGAAATTCTCAAGTCGCGCGCAATATGGAATGGCGCAGACGAGCCCGACTTCGTCCGTCAGCTGCCTGACGTGCTGCGCCAGCGCGTCGGGCTCGAGCAGCACATTGGCGTCCTTCATCAAGATGACGTCGTGCGTCGCCCGCATGAACGGCGCATAAAGATTATCGACCTTCGGACTTACCGCGAATTTCGCTGTCGAGTGGAGAATGCGCGACGGCACAGACGGGTGACGCGCGAGAATGGCGCGCATGCGCTGGACCGCCGGCGCATCGAGGTCGGTCGCGGCGACGGTCACGTCGAAATCGCGATACTGCTGCGTCAGCGCGGACTCTTGCGTGCGGTCGAACTGATCCTCCAGCATCTTGACGGGAAGCACGACCGAGATCGACGGCTGGTCTCGGCGCGTGGCGCGGCGCGCGACGAGCCAGGGCTGCGCAATGGTGGCCGCGACAGATATGAACAGCAAAGCGATGGCGATGAGCCAATAGCCGCCTGCGGCCCAAGTGAGGACGGTGTAAGCCGTCACAAAATCTCCCGTTCCGGCGTCTCCGGCACTTCGGCGGGAAACTGGCGCATGACGCCGTCGACGAGCGCCGCCGGCAAGAGGGAGAAGAGGCGCATCGCCCAATATATGTAACGCGGAAAGGCGATGACGTTGCGACGGCGGTCCAGCCCGTTTTTGATGATATGCGCCGCTTCTGAGTCGGACATGGCGCTGGGCTGCCAGGATTCGACGTTCGTCGACGCCGACGTCCTTGAGAAAGTGCGCGACAGGGGCGTCTTCACGATGGTGCGCGCCGACATGGGCGTCTTCACATAACCCGGCACGATCAGCGCGACATGCACGTCATGGGCCGCGAGCTGGGCGCGCAGCGAGTCGGCCCACATGTGCACGCACGCCTTCGCCGCACAATAGGCCGGCGAATGCGGGAGCGCGCGCACGCCGGCCATCGAGCCGACGATAGCGATTCTGCCGCTCTTACGGGCGCACATCGGCACAATCGCCGGCTCGACCGTGTTGAAGACGCCCTCGACATTGATCTTGAGCATTGCTCGGACCGCCTCGGGCGTTTCGAGAAGCTGGCCGGGCGAAAGGCCCGTGGAGACGCCGGCGTTGGCGACGAGAATGTCGATGGGACGCTTTGCATGCGCAGACTGAACGATGCGCGCCATCGCGTCGCGATCCCGCACATCGGCGACATGAGTCTCCGCCTCCTCTGCGCCGGCTGCGAGACAGGCGCGCGCGGCGGCTTCGAGCCGCTCGGCGTCGCGGCCGAGCAAGACGAGGCTCGCCCCTTCGCGCGCATAGGCGAGCGCCAAGGCGCGCCCAATGCCGCTTGAGGCGCCGGTGATAAGAACCCGAACAGCGCTCTTAGCCATATGCGCGCCCCGCCCCACGGCGCAGCCGATCATTCATGTGGCCGGCCTCGGCCGCAAGGTCGCTTCGCCGACGATGCCGGGCGCCCGCGCCGCGCCATAGGCCACCAGACGGACGAAAATCTCGTTTTCGGTGGCGCGCAGCACGCGCCCCGACAGCTTGACGGTCTCGCCGCGCAGGATCGGCTGCACGAACTTTCCCGCTATGGAGGCGATGACGAGGTCGCCGCGCCAGGCCCTCAGCATCGGTTCAAACGCGGCCAGAAGCTTCATGCCATGCACCGGCGGCGCGGCGAGCCCGATCGCCGCCGCCACGGCGTCGTCGAGATGCAATGGATTGGCGTCGCCCGAGACTTCGGCGTAGCGCGCGAGCGAAGGCGCGTCGAAGGGGCCAATGACGGTCTCCGGCAGTTTGTCGCCGACCTTGATGGGTTCGCTCATGACGCGCTCCCAAATCCCGCGCGCGGCACGAGCCGCAATATGGTTTCGATCCGTGCGCAAGGCTCGCCTTGAGGCGTCGCGACGGTCCCGATCATCGTCAGACGCGGCGGCGTCTCCTCGCTGCTCATGGTGACGCTTAAATCATAACTTTCGCCCGCGACGAGGGGCGCGTCATAGGAAAAGCTCTGCGACTCATGCACCGGCACGACGTCGCGCTGGTCGCAGAGGTCGCGCACGGCGGAAAAAAGCGAAGGCTCGGCGAGCCAGATCGCCGGATAGGCCAGCGGAACGCTCGCGCCGTCGCCGCCGGTTTCCTGCGCATAGGCCGCGGCGCGCGCCGGATCGACGCGCAGCCGAAATGGCCCCAGCGCAAGCGGCCGGTCAGACTGCATGACGCAGGATCAACACGGCGTTGATCCCTCCGAAAGCGAAGGAGTTCGACATGGCGGCGTCGATCTTGTGCTTGCGCGCCGCGTTCGGGACGACGTCAAGCGGGCACTTGGGATCGGCCTCCAGAAAATTGATGGTCGGCGGCGCGATCTGTTCGCGCAGCGCCTGTATGGTGATGGCGAGCTCCAGGCCGCCGCTGGCGCCGAGCGCGTGGCCGTGAATTGGTTTCGTCGACGACACCGGCACGACCCGTCCATAATCGCCGAACACGCGCAGAATCGCTTCGGCTTCGGTGATGTCGTTGGCGTGGGTCGCGGTGCCGTGCGCGTTGACGTAATGGATCTCCTGCGGAGCCATTCCCGCGTCTTCGAGCGCCAGGGCGATCGCATTCGACGCGCCTTCAAGATCCGGCCGCACGGGGTCCTTGGCGTCGCTCGTCGTGCCATAGCCGGCGAGTTCGCACAGGGGCGCGTGGCCGCGCGCTTTCGCCGCCTCCTCCGTTTCGAGGACGAAAACCGCCGCGCCTTCGCCAAGCGACATGCCGTTGCGGCCCTTGGAGAAAGGTCGGCACAAGTTCGGGCTCAGCACGCGCAGGCCCTCCCATGCGCGGATCGTCGCGTTGATGACGCAGGCCTCGGCGCCGCCGACGATCGCCTTATCCACAAGGCCTTGTCGAATCATCTGCATGCCAAGTCCGATCGATTGGGACGCCGAGGAGCAGGCGCTGCCGATCGCGAATGTCGGGCCGAGACAAGAATAGCGCATCCCCAGCGTCGCAGGCGCGGCGCTCGGGATGAGCTTGGGAACGCTCAACATCTCCGGCCGCGTTCCTTCAACATAATAGCGGTAGATGCCGTCTTCGATCGTCGTCATGCCGCCGATGCCCGAGCCGATGATGACGGCCGTGCGCGGCCCGGCGACGTCCTTGCGTCCGAAACCCGCCTGCGCCACCGCTTCGTCGGCGGCGACGATGCAGAACTGCGTAAAGGGATCGCAGAACGGAAGAACGTTGGATTCGATGTAGTCGGCGGGATTGAAGTCGGGCACCTGCGCCGCGATCTTGATGCGCCCGTCGTACGGGCGCTCCGTCTTGAGCGGACGAATTTGGGCGACGCCGTCGCGCGCCGCTTCCCATAGCTTTTGCGCGCCGACTCCAGAGGCGCAGACCGCGCCCATGCCAGAAATAACGACGCGGCGCCCCTCGGCCCGCGCTCGCGAGAATGCCATCTACTGCTTCTCGCGCTCTTTCTGGATGTGGTCCGCGATCGCCTCGATCAGACTTTTGACGTCTTTGGCTTCCTGCAGCGACCCGTCCATGGGGATGTAGACGTTGAACTTCTCCTCGAGCGCCGTGAGAATCATAACGATGTCGACGGATTTGAGGTCGAGGCTCTCGATTGACGCGTCGGGGGTGATCTTGCTTTTGTCGACCATGCCTTCCGACGCGATCACTTCGATGATCTCGTCGACGAGCTGATTCTTGTCCTGCGGATTATCAGTCACGAATCCCTCCGTTTCAGGCTCCTCGCCGCCGACGACGACCCGCGCTCGCGCGACCCATTGACGCGGCGCCGATCCGACGCCCTTAGATCGGAGCGCGTGGCCAGAACGCCCGCCGCCGGCTCTTCCGCTCCAGCGCCCCTTTTCCCGCCCTCGGGCGCAGTCGGCACTGGTTAAGGCGTTTGGCCTCGAAAATAAAGCCCGCCGCGCTCTCGGCGGATTTGCAGTGGCCCGGCGGAGCGCTTCATGCGAAAACGCCGCGCGAAACAACGGAGGGCGACAGCGAAAATGACGGGACAGGAGACGGCGTTGGCGGGGGTCTTTCCGCAGGCCACGGACGCGCAGTGGCGCGTCCTCGTTGAGCGGGCGCTCAAGGGCGCGTCCTTCGATACGCTCGTCTCCAAGAGCTATGACGGGCTTTCCATTGAGCCCATCTACGCGCGCGCCGCGGGCGCGCCCGTCCCGGTTCTACGCAGAAACCCCGGCCGCTGGGCGATTCTCGCGCGCGTCGACGTCCCCAACGCTGACGTCGCCAACCGCTTGGCTTTGCAGGATCTCGACGGCGGCGCCGACGGATTGCATCTCGTCTTCGCCGGCTCGATGGGCGCCTATGGCGGGGGTCTCGTCGGCGACGACGATGACGCCATCGCTCACGCGCTCGCCAATGTTCGCCTCGACTACGGCATTCCGCTGACGCTCGACTCTTCGCCGCGCGCGCCCGGCGCCGCGCAGGCGCTCATGCGTTTCGTCGACCGCCAACATATTGAACCGTCGCTCACCCGCGTGTCGATGGGCTTCGATCCGCTGGGCGCGCAGGCGCGGCACGGATTCGCCGCAGAGCCCTGGGCGCAAGCCTCCAAGAACTTCGCCCGGGAGGTGAAGGCGGCCGCCGACGCCGGCTTCGTCTACGCGACCGCGGTCGCCGACGCCCGCGTCGTGCATTCGGCGGGAGGGACTGAGTCGCAGGAGCTGGCTTTCGCGCTTGCTTCCGCGCTCGCCTATCTCCGCGCGCTGGCGGACGCGGGAGTCGACCTCGACGCCGCGCGCGGCCTCATCGCGTTCCGATTCTGCGCCGACGCCGACGAATTGCTGGGCGTCGCCAAATTCCGCGCCGCGCGGCGCCTGTGGGCGCGCGTTGAGGAGTCCTGCGGCCTCTCTCCCAAGCCGGCGCTGGTCTTCGCCGAAACCGCCTGGCGCATGATGTCGCGGCGCGACCCCTGGAACAATATTTTGCGTGGGACGCTCGCCGCGTTCTCGGCGGCGATCGGCGGCGCCGACGCCGTCTCTGTCCTCCCCTTCACCCAGGCGCTCGGCGCCCCCGACGACTTCGCGCGGCGGCTGGCGCGCGACACCCAGCTCGTGCTGCAGGACGAATCCCATATCGACGCCGTCGACGATCCGACGCGCGGCGCGGGCGGCTTCGAGGCGCTGACAGACGCGCTGTGCGCGCGGGCGTGGGGCCTTTTTCAGCAGATCGAGGCCGGCGGCGGCCTCCCCAACGCCTTGGAGACGGGGGTCTTTCAGGCGGGCGTCGCCGAAGCCGCCGCTCTGCGGGCGAAGAACGTCGCGCGCGCCAAGGATAAGCTCATCGGCGCAAATCAGTTTCCCGACATTCACGAGGGCGCGCTCGACGTTCTCGCGCCCTATGACGCTGCGGCTGAGACCGTTGACCCGCCAAAAGGCGCGCTGACGCGCGCTCCGCTCGCGCCAAGCCGTCTCGCCGAGCCCTTCGAGCGGCTGCGCGACGAGTCGGACGTCCGCCTCGCCGAATTGGGCGATCGCCCGAAGATTTTTCTCGCCAATCTCGGCCCCGTGGCCGCATTCACGGCGCGGGCGAATTTCGCCAAGAATTTCTTCGAGGCCGGCGGCGTCGAAGCGGTTTTTGGGCCCGAAACCGAGTCGATGACCGAGTTGGTCGACGCCTACCGGGCGTGTGGCGCCAAACTCGCTTGCCTCTGTTCGTCCGACAGGATCTACGGAGACTCGGCGGAAGCGGCGGCGCTGGCGCTAAAGGGCGCAGGCGCTGGGCTTTATCTCGCCGGCCGGCCGGGCGAACTCGAGGAGCGTCTGCGTCATGCGGGCGTGACGCAGTTCATCTACGCGGGCTGCGACATGCATGGCGCGCTGCGGCGCGCGCTTTCGGAGGCCAAATGAGAATTCTTGTGTTGGCGCTTGCGGCGTGCGTAGCAGCCCAGGGAGCGTCCGCCAAACAGCCGCGGAGCCAAAAGAAGCCGGAGAACGAACAAGCGCTGACCGGCCCCGTCGGCGATCCAAGCGGCAGATGGAACATCGAAGCGACGACGACCGTCGGGGAGTGTCGCAGTCTCATTCCGCCGTCCTTTGACATCGTCGGCAATAAAATCGCGGCCGCGCCGGGGCCGGCTGCCTCATTTTGGGGCTATGTCGACGACGACGGCACAATCGTCGCGCGATTCACCGGCGAGGGCGAGCGGGTCGTGCGCTTCCACGGAACGCTGCGAGGCGGCAGGGGCTCCGGCCCTTGGTCGTCGTCGACGGACCTTTGCGGAGGAACCTGGCGCGCCACGCGCAGCGACGCGGCGTCGCAATAGCGCGCCGCGATTACCGGGGACGCTCCTCGAAGTAGCTGTCGTCGTCGATCGGGAACTGCCCATCGCCGCGCATCGGACGCGCCGCCTGCACGACCGTCGAGGCCGCCGAATCCGCGGCTGAGCGCAGCCCGAGCCCGTCGCGCTGATAGATGTCGTCACGGAACTGGGTGACGCCGTCCGGCGCCGCCCACGCGGTGATATAGACCCAGTAGACCGGCACGGCGGGCGTGATCTTGACGTCCACGCGTTCGCCGGAGGCGATCACCTGGTCAATATGGTCGCGGTCCCAGCCGGGCGTCTCCTTCAGCAGCCAGGCGACGTAGTCGCGAACGTTCTGAAGCCGAATGCAGCCCGACGAGACGAAGCGGAAGTCGTCGCCAAATACGCCTTTAGCGGGCGTGTCGTGCATGTAAACGCCGTAGGGGTTGGCGATGTCGATGCGCACGACGCCAAGCGAGTTGAAATCTCCGCCGATGTCCTGTCGGAAGCGGAAATTGAGCGCGTCGAGCGAGCGCCAATTGATCTGCTCGGGCTGCAGCTCCTGATTGTCCTTGCTGTAGACGCGGATGTGATTGGCGCTGAGATAGTTTGGATCCGCCTGCATCTTCGGGATCAAATCCTTGCGGATCACCGAGGCCGGCACGGTCCAGAACGGATTGAAGTTGACCTGGATCGCCTTGGTCTGCATCACCGGCGACTGGCGGTCGATCTTGCCGACGCCGGCCATGTGATGGGTGACGACCTCGCCGTTCTCGACCGTCTCCACCGAAGCGGCCGGGATGTTGGCGGTGACGTAGCGGTTGCCGAGGTCGTGCGAAAAACTGCGCAGACGCACCAGATTGGTCTCGAGCTGCTTCAGCCGGGTCTCGGCCGGCACATTCATCGCCTGAATGGTCTGCTGATTGACGACGCCGGTCGGAATGATGCCGTGGCGCGCCTGGAAGCGGCGCACCGCCGCTTCGACATAGGAGTCGAACACCGGGCTCGCGCCGGTTTCAGCCCCAATGTCGCCGGAGATGATCAGGCGGCGGCGTAACGCTGAGACCACCGGACTGTTCGAGCCCAGCCTCAGCTGCTGGCCGGCCGGCACCTGCGGCCAGCCGCCGTCAGCGGCGATTTCGCGCAAACGCTCGATCGCCGCTTCCGTGGCGGCTACCGTCTGAGTCGAAAGTATGGGGGTCGTCGAGCGCGAGACGGTCAGGCGGGCGTCGGCGTCATAGCGCTGCGCCCACTCCGCCTGCCCGTCCTGGTCCCAGGCGGCTGAGGCGGGCGTGAGAGCGACCGCGCCAAGGACGAGCGCGGCGCAGCGGGAAAACTGGAAAATTGCGGATTTTCGCACAGATCGCTCCAATCGCATCGCCGAAGTGTGCTCCGGCGGTCAAGCCGAAAGACGACGCCGCCTAGAGGACCGCGCCGGCTCTTTCGATCGAGTTGTGCATCTTCGGCGTTAACAAGGCCCGAATAGTCCGGCGATTTTGTGGCCTGCCGGAGCGCGGCGAACGGCCGCCGCCAAGTCTTCGCTCTTAATTCTGCCGCTCGTCCACGCGGACCCAGCCGCTTATGCCCAGGCGCTCTTGAGGCAGAAAGCGCGACTTATATTCCATCTTGCGCGAACCTTCGACCCAATAGCCCAGATATACATGCGGCAGACCAAAGGCGCGGGCGCGCTCCGCATGGTCCAGAATCATGAAGGCGCCGAGCGATCTGTGCTCGAGTTCAGGCTCATAGAAGGAATAGACCATCGACAGCCCGTCGGAGAGCCGGTCCGTCAAGCAGCAGGCGACGAGCGCGCCGATCTCGCCATTGCCTTGGGCGAGACGATATTCGACGAGCCGCGTGTCGACATGGCTGTCTTCAATCATCATCTGATAGTCGATCATGCTCATGTCGGCCATGCCGCCGTCGGAATGGCGGGCGCTGACGTAGCGGCGAAACAAAGCGTATTGCTCAGGCGTCGCCCGCGCCGGCCGTGTTTCGGCGACAAGCTCGGCGTTGCGCCGGCGGATGCGCCGCATGCCGCGCGACGGCGTGAACTCGTCGATCTTGACTCGCACCGACACGCAGGCTCGGCACTGCTCGCAAGCGGGGCGGTAGGCGATGGTCTGCGAGCGACGGAAGCCGGATTGCGTCAGCGTGTCATTGAGCGCGGGCGCGCGCAGCCCGATCAGATGCGTAAAGACCTTCCGCTCCTCGCGACCCGGCAAATAGGGGCACGGCGCCGGAGAGGTCAGATAGAATTGCGGCGCGTCGCGCGGCTCTTTCGTCACGCTCTAAAATCCCAGATCCAAAACTAATCTAGAGCGCCCACGCGGCGCGCGCCAAGGGAGATTTGCGGCGTCGAAGTTGCGGATTTTAAGACGAGCGCCGTAAAACGATGACGTCCGCGAGCATGTCGTGCAGGCAGCGCTTGTCGCTGGTGAACAGCGAGAGCAGCAGCAGCGGCGGGAATAGCCAGGTGACATAAAACAGCACGGCGTGGACGGCCGCCTGCAGAAACGGCACCGGGTCTCCGTCCATGGTGCGCATCTCCAGGTCCATGAACGCCATGCCGGGCGTCGCCATTCTCCGCCCCGACACCGTCAGGCCATTGTAGAAAAAGGCGACGATCGGGAACAGCGGCGGCAGGATGAACGCCGACAATCCGGCGCTGAGGATGAAAAGAGCGACGAACAGCGCCGCCGACATGCCCGCGACAAGAATAAGATCGAGCGTGACGGCGATGATGCGGCGCGTCCGCACGCCCTCCAGCGCCTGTGGCGGAATGTAAGGCGCGGCGCGCGCTCCGATGGGGGCCATCGGGCGCTCACGACTGGAAAAGGGATCCCGCTCGGTCATCAATTTACGGCCTTTCTGGTGGCCCGCCAAAGATCGGCCGCGGTGGGCGGGGTTTCAAGTGCCGAAAACAATAGTTGCGGCGACAGCACACGCAAATTGAACTTGCGTCAGCCAGGGCCGCGAGCGTAACTTCCTCTTTTGCCTTCCCAGTCCTTTGGAGCAAAAAATGTTTAAGACGATCGTCCTTTTTTCGGACGGCACAGGCAACAGTTCGTCGTCACCTTTTAAAACTAACGTCTTTCGACTGTATGCTGCGCTCGACATGACGCCGGATAAGGGGCAGATAGCCTATTACGACGACGGCGTGGGCTCATCGCAGCATCGCTGGCTCGCCGCCATCACCGGCGCTTTCGGTTTCGGACTGAAACGTAATGTATTGGATCTGTACAAATTTCTGACACGTCATTACCGCGACGCGATGCAGACGCTGGATCTGCCCCCCAGCGAAACGTCTGGCGGACAACTTTATCCTCCTAAGATAGCCTGTTTTGGCTTCAGCCGCGGCGCATTCACCATCCGCGTGCTCATCGGCCTCGTGGCTTCTGAAGGCCTTCCGCTCAAAGCGGATTCGGAGGCGGAACTCAATAGGCTTGCCGAGCGCGCTTATCAGCAGTTCCGAGCACGGAATTTTCACACCGTTCTCGGCGTGGAGAATGTTTGGCGCTGGTTTCGGGATAAACTCGTCATCCCCTTTCTCGACCGCAACGAGGACCGCTACGATCGTGACAAGAATCGTCAAGTCGATGCGATCGACTTTCTAGGCTTGTGGGACACGGTCGGCGCCTACGGCATGCCGGTCGAAGAGCTGCGGGTCTTCATCGACAAATTCATCTTTCCTCTGACCTTCAGCAGTTACGACCTGCTGCCAATCGTCCGCGTTACACGTCACGCTCTTTCGATTGACGATGAGCGCGACGCATTCACTCCAATCCCTTTTGACGACGCCGACGTGCGTCACGAAGCCGCACGTCAGCGCAGTGAGATCATCGACAAGCTCGTCGAAAGCGGAATGAGCCGAGAGGAGGCGGAAGAAAAGGCTCATCAGGACGTCTGCGAACGTAGTCAGCAAATCTGGTTCGCCGGCGTGCATGCGAACGTCGGAGGCGGATATCCCGACGATAGCCAGGCGATTCTGCCTCTGCGCTGGATAATGATCGAAGCGGAAAAGCAGGGCGTGGTTTTTCTCGACGTCTTTAGGAAAGACGTCGTCGCTAAAGCGACCGCCTTTGGACAAAGTTACGATTCGCGCAGCGGGCTGAATGCGCTCTATCGGTACAAGCCCCGGGATATTCCCGAGATTTTAAAACAAGCCCGTCAGCTAACGCTAAGAAAACGCCAGAAGGGCTCTGCGGCGATAGCTGCCGTTCCGGCGCCGCGGCCTTTGATCCATGAGAGTGTGATCTACAGAATGGCGCTGCGGTTTGAAGGCTATGCGCCAATCGCGCTTCCGCAGCAGTTCGATGTCGTCGACAATACTGGACGCCCCAAGGCGTTTATTGATTTCACGGCGGACGCGGGGGCACGCCAAGGCAGATTCGCAAATGGCGAACACGCCGGAACACGTGCGAGAATGGCTGGGCTGGCGGAACTTGTCGACAGATTGAAGCCGCCGACACAGGAGGCGCTCGATCTCGTCAAATGCGCAGTCTTTTGGCGACGCGTTTCCTATCAGGTCACCCTCTGGTCGCTCATCCTGCTTTTATTGATGCCGTTGCTCGAGCGACGAGAGCCCGACCTGAGTGATCCATTTACGAGGTTTTTTGACTGGATCGTTGGCTTTGTGGCCGGCTACCTTCCCGGTTTCTTGTCGCCATGGCTCGACGCTTTTCGACAATACCCGCTTGGCGCAGGCCTGTTGCTTCTGCTTTTTAGCGTAACGTTCTGGTGGGGCGGGCGTCTGAGACGCACGATCGCCGATCGCTCCCGCTTTGCGTGGCACATGACGAAGCGTCCGTCGCAAGGCGTGCTCGCCCGTCGGTTTTGGGATCCACTCGCCAATGTCCTATTGAATTCGAGGCCCGCGAATGGCGCTTGGCATTTCGCTTCCAATGTCGCGGCGCCCAGCGCTTTATTCGCCGTGGTCGCTCTGGCCGCTCTCTTTCTCCTCGATCGCCTCTATTTCCATTACCGCGCCTCTCAAGGGGAGGTGTGTCAAAGCTCCTCGACGATCGAAGGCCTGTCAAAAGAAACGACTTTCGACTTTTTTGTTGATCGACCCTGCACCGCTACGGGCCACAGACTGGAAAAAGGCCGCTATTACGCCGCGACTTTCACGATCGAGCAAGATTGGAAAGATGCGACACTCCCGGCAAATCTCGGCGGCCTCAAGCACGACGAACTCTCACTTGACCAGAAAATCGGTTTTTTTCTGATGGGGCTCGGGATCAAGCGCGTGATAAGCGAGCCATGGATGAAACCGATTCTCCAAGTAGGTCCAACTGGCTTCGATCTTATTCCCGGAGAGCCGTACTTTCGCTTCGTCAACGGCTCGCTGAAGAATAACATGACCGTGCGCTTCAAGTCGCCGGCGGACGGCGAACTCTTCTTCTATGTCAATGACGCCTACACGGGCTTCATTCCGGTCGCAGCGATGCTCGGTCAGGAGAACCCCGATGGCAGTCTCCGCCACACCTATGGCAATAATGTCGGCAAGGCGCAGATAAAAATCGAACCTCTACCTGCGGAATTCGGGGATTAGTGGCCGCGCCGCCTTGACGAGCGCGACTGGATTTCGCAAGGCTCCCGCCAGCCGGCGCGCGCCCCTGCCCGCCCGGAGCAGCTTCGGGAAATGCACATGGACAGCAACGCCGTCGACGGCGGACATTTGCGCGCCTTCATCGAGCGGATCGAGAAGCTCGAAGAGGAAAAGCGTGCGATCAGCGACGACATCAAGGATGTCTACGCGGAAGCGAAAGGGACCGGGTTCGACCCCAAGGTGATGCGCAAGATCGTGTCGATACGGCGTTTGGATAAGCACAAGCGGCAGGAGGAGGAGGAAATCCTCGACCTCTATCTTTCCGCGCTCGGCATGGAATAATCCGGATTCCGGCTGATCACTCCGCTCGGGTCGCGTCATGCCCGGCAGGCCAAAGGCCTGACCGGGAATCCAGAGTCACAACAAGCGCGTTTGATTTTGCCCCTAGATTCCCGATCGCGCGCGTTGCGCGCGTCGGAAATGACAGCCGAACCGTTCAAGCGGATTCCCGACGTCGGAAGGCTTGGCCGTCATAGGGCGGGCGTTCGGCGAGGCGAAATCGAGGCGCAAAATGGATTTTGGCGCGCAAGATGAAGTCGTGCGCTTTCTCGCCGCGCTCGAGGGCGGCGCGGAGCGGATCGTCACGACTCACATTTCCATCGTCGCGCTCTGCGGAACCCATGCCTATAAGCTGAAGAAGGCGGTCCGCTTTCCCTATCTCGACTTCTCGACGCCCGGACGCCGATGGGAGATGTGCAAGCGTGAAGCGGCGCTGAACACAAGCTTCGCGCCAAAACTTTATCTCGGCGCGCATCGCGTGACCCGCGAGGCGGACAGCAGTCTGGCGCTCGACGGCGCAGGCGAGACGATCGACGCGGTGGTCGTCATGCGGCGCTTCGCCGACGGCGACCTTTTGGAACAGGTCGCACAGGAAGGTCGGCTGACGCGCGACACGGTGGAGTCGCTCGCGCGACTGATCGCGAAGACTCATGACGCGGCGGCGCCGAACGATGAAAAGGGCGGCGCCGC
The DNA here is from genome assembly GCF_000304315.1 of Methylocystis sp. SC2. NCBI lineage: Bacteria > Pseudomonadati > Pseudomonadota > Alphaproteobacteria > Hyphomicrobiales > Methylocystaceae > Methylocystis > Methylocystis hydrogenophila. The sequence goes on from NC_018485.1 coordinate 822,608, forward strand.
GGCGATGCGCCGAATTCTGGACGACACGGCTTTGAGCTTGCGCAACGCGGCGGCGGCGAGCGCCGGGCGCATCGATTCGCTTGTCGCGCGCCTCGACGAAGCCCTCGATGCGCAATCAGCGCTTCTCGACGCGCGCAAGGCGCAGGGCAAGGTGCGCCGTTGTCACGGCGATCTGACGCTGCGCAACATCTGTCTGTTCGAGGGCGCCCCGACGCTCTTCGACTGTCTCGAATTCGACGAGGAACTTGCGACGATCGACGTGCTGTACGACGTCAGCTTTCTTTTGATGGATCTATGGCGCATCGGCGCATCCGCTTTCGCAAGTCTGACGTTCAACCGCTATCTCGATGCGCGCGACGAAACGGATGGCCTGCCGCTTCTGCCGTTCTTCATGGCGCTGCGCGCCGCCATCCGCGCGCATGTCGAGGCGTCGCAACAAAACGCTGATCGCGCGCGCCTCTATTTCGATCTCGCGATGACTCTGCTTGCGCCGGCCAAAGCCGCCGTCATCGCCATCGGCGGTCTCAGCGGGTCGGGAAAATCGAGCGTCGCCGCGGCGCTTGCGCCCGTCGTCGGATGTCCGCCCGGCGCGCGAGTCATCAACAGCGATCGCATTCGCAAACGGCTGTTCGGCGTCGCGCCGACCGCGCGTCTGCCGCAAGAGGCCTATGCAAGCGCCGTATCGGCGAAGGTCTATGAGGAAATGTTCGACGCTGCGGCGCGGACGGCCGCGCGCGGCTGGCCGGTCATCGTCGACGCCGTCTTCGACCGTCCGCAAGATCGCGAAGCGATAAAAGCCGCGGCGGAGCGTGCGCAAGCGCCGTTCCTTGGGGTCTGGCTCGATCTCGATCTCGACCGGCGCGCGGCGCGCGTCGATGCGCGCGTCAACGACGTGTCCGACGCCACGCGCGACGTGCTTAAAGCGCAGATGGAAAAAACGACGGACGAGATCGACTGGCTCAAGATCGACGCGTCGAAAGATACGGCGACGATCGCCGCCGAAATTGAGAATGCTTTGAAGTCGTCATCGCAAACCGCCAAGCTGTGATGCCATTCCCGACGTGCGCGATGCGCGCGATCGGGAATCCAGAATGAAACCCATCACTCGTGCCATTGCTCTGGATTCCCGGTCAGGCCTTCGGCCCGCCGGGAATGATGGGGTGGACGGCCCCGCCTCAACGGCATCTAAAGTGCCAAGACGTGGTCGCCGGAGCGCCACAGAGAGGGAGGCCGTCCATGAAGAAGTTTATCAGAATCGGGATTGATTTGGGCAAGCGGTATTTTCAAGTTCACGCGCTGGTGAGCGAGGATGGGCGGGCCGTCACGCGCAAGCTGCGGCGGGATGGTTTTCTTGCTTTTTTCGCCGAGGCGGGGCCCTGCCTGATCGGCATGGAAGCCTGCGGCTCGGCGCATTATTGGGGACGCGAACTGCGCGCCATGGGCCATGACGTGCGCCTGATCCCGCCGATTTACGTCAAGCCCTATGTCAAGCGCGGCAAGAACGACGCGGTCGACGCCGCGGCGGTGTGCGAGGCCGTGTCGCGGCCAGACATGCGCTTCGTGCCGATCAAAAGCGCCGAGAACCAGGCGAGCTTGATGCTGCACAAGACGCGCGAGCTTCTGGTCAAGCAGCGCACCATGAGCGTCAATGCGCTGCGCGGACATCTCGCGGAGTTTGGCGTCGTCGCCGCCAAGGGCGTCGGCCATGCGGGCGAACTGCTGGAAAAAGCCAAGAATGACGCGACGCTTCCAGAAATCGCCAAGGCGACCGTAAAGATTTTCGTCCAGCAGCTGGAGGCGATCAGCGCCGCGATCGTCGCGCTCGATAAAGAGATCGCCAACGTCCATGCGCAAAGCGAGATCAGCAAATTGCTCGCCGGCGTCCCCGGCGTCGGCAAGATCGTCGCCACGGCGATCGTCGCCAGCGTCCCGGACCCCAGCGTCTTCAAATCCGCGCGCGACTTTGCCGCCTGGCTCGGCCTCACGCCCAGGCAAAACTCCAGCGGCGGCAAGGAAAAGCTCGGCGCCATCACCAAGCAGGGCAACCGCTATCTGCGCAAGCTGCTGACGCTCGGCGCGACCTCGCTGTTGCGCGTGGCCGGCAAACGCAACGGCGTTCTGCGCGATTGGCTCGTCGCCCTCCTGGCCAGGAAGCCGGCGCGGCTCGTGAGCCTCGCGCTCGCCAACAAGCTGGCGCGGATCATCTGGGCCATGATGACGACCGGCGAGGCCTTCCGAACCCAGATCATGGCGCGCGCAGGGAAGCCCTCGATGGCGTAACCGTTCGAACCATCCAGTTTGGCGAGGGCGAAACATCGACGTGATGAACGACAGGGTCGGAAACGACGACGAAGGACACTCCGCTACGTGTCACGTGCACAAAGCTCGCGGGAATGATCAGGAGCCTTCGCAGTCGAACTTCATCAGGGCCAGCGGACATACGCGCCGCGCCAAAAGGCCGGACATATGACCGAAACCCGCCACCAGGTTCACCGCGCCGACAAAAAACCGCTTGCCAAGCGGGGCCGTCCACATATGACAATTCGCAAGCGCCAATCATTGTGGCGCGATAAAGCGATCACGGCTTATGAAATCAGCACCGCGGCGCCCTGCAGCCGGCCCTCGCGCAGATCGGCGAGCGCTTCATTCGCCTGCGCCAGAGGATAGCGCGTCGCATGCATGTTCAGCGGAATCGTTGGCGCCAGCGCGAGGAACTCGCGCGCATCTTCGCGCGTGAGATTGGCGACCGAAAGCAGCCGCCGTTCCTCCCAGAGCAACGCATAGGGGAAGCTCGGAATGTCGCTCATGTGAATGCCGCCGCAGACGACCGCGCCGCCCTTCTTCGTCGCGGCGAGCGCGCGCGGAACCAGTGCGCCGATCGGCGCGAAAATCAGCGCGGCGTCGAGCGGCTCCGGCGCTGGCGCGTCGGAATCCTGCGCCGACGCCGCGCCGAGCGACAGCGCGAAATCGGCCGCCGCCTGATCGCCGGGCCGAACGAAGGCATGCACGCGCTTGCCTTGGGCGATCGCGACCTGGGCGATGATATGCGCGGCGGCGCCGAAGCCGTAAATGCCGATTACGTCCGCCGGCCCCGCCATCTTCAGCGTGCGCCAGCCGATGAGGCCCGCGCACAGCAGCGGCGCGAGCGTCGCCGGATCGCCGATCTCGGGCAACGGGAAACAGTAGGACGCGTCGGCGATCGTATGGCTCGCATAGCCGCCATCGCGCGTGTATCCGGTGAAGAGCGGATCGTCGCACAGATTTTCGCGCGCGCTCGCGCAGTAGGGGCAATGTCCGCAGGTATGGCCGAGCCAGGGAACGCCGACCCGCTGTCCAAGCGAGAAGCCGGTTACGCCAGAACCGATCGCGTCGACGCGCCCGACGATCTCGTGGCCCGGAACGATCGGCAGCTTCGGCCGGGTCAGTTCACCGTCGACGACATGAAGATCGGTGCGGCAAACGCCGCAAGCCTCGATCTTGAGCCGCAACTCGCCGACGCCGGGCGACGGGATCGGCCGCTCCTCCATGACGAGCGGCGCATGGGGCGCCGGCAGGACCATCGCCGACATCGTCATGGCAGCGGCTTTCTGAAAAAAAGCCGCGCATGACCGGGCGGAAAATCCTCAATTTCGCCCGCGCGGGTAAATCCGAGAGCTTCGTAGAAGGCGGACGCCTTCGGATCGAATGTGTCGACATAGAGTCCGACGCAGCCGCGCTCCCTGGCGATCCGCTCGGCTTCCGCGATCAGCCGGCGTCCCGAGCCACGCCCGCGCTGAGACTGCTCGACCCACAGATGGCGAATATAGAACCAGCGCCAGTGCGACACGCCGTTCAGGCCGGCGACGAGAAGCCCCTCCGGATCACGCGCGACGATGCAGACGGGCGCCTCGTCGCGCGGCCCGAACCGAATCGCAATCTCTTCGCCGAGCCTCGCCGCAAGCTCGGCCGACTCGGTCGGTTCGATCGACAGACCGATCTTCTCAATCTCGTCGTCTTTGATCATGATCGAATCGTGAGACCCGTCCTCGTCCTGCTAGTGTGGGCCTGCGTCGCCTGCGCCGCAACGGCCCGCGGCGAGGATGACTACTGCGCGCCCGTCGACATCGCGCCAGGGCCCGCGCCGACCGGCGCGCGGGTGCGCGATTATGCGCCGGTCTTCGAACGCTGCGCCAACGGCCGCGGCGAATTGCGACTCGCCGTCCGGCGCATGAGCGTCGACGGAACGCCCCTTCTCCTCACCGTCGATCCGCAGTCACTGCAGACGTCGCTGGAGCGCGCGGCATGCTGGCGGTGCGAAGAAACAAGCGATGCGGCGCAGGCCGAGACGCGCTATCTCCAGGCGCTGCATCCGCCAGATGATCCGACGCGTCCGCCGGCGCTCGTCAACGCCGGCCTAATTCACGGCGCCGGCGGCGGCGCCTTTGTGACCGGCGACCTCTGTCCGAGCCGCAAGCCGCTGGACCGCGCCTTTTTCGAGGAACTCGCGGCGCAGGGGCCGCGCACGCCCGTGATGCTCGCCGTCTCCGGCGGCTGGATCGCCCGCCACGGCGCCGATTTCGCCTGGCTGCGCGAGAAGGCGCGCGGCGGCGCGCTCGACATCGTCTGGGCCAATCATTCCTACAGCCATCCCTATGTTCGCCGCCTTCCGGACGCGCGGAATTACTTCCTGCGGCCGGGCGTGGACGTCGCTCGCGAGATTTTCGAGACGGAAAAGCTCATCATCGCCCAAGGCGAAACGCCGTCGGTATTTTTTCGCTTTCCGGGACTCGTCGCCGACGCCGCGCTGCTGGAGACCGTTCGCAGCCGGCATCTCATCCCGCTCGGCGCCGACTCCTGGCTGGCGCTCGGCCTAAGGCCACGCCCGGGCTCGATCGTGCTCGTGCATCCCAACGGCAATGAGCCGATCGGGATAAAGCTGTTTTCACGGCTGATGCGGACCGGCGCGATGCCGCTGCCCCTGCGCCCGATCAATGAGGCGCCATGAGCCAGCTATTTGTTGAGCCTATTTGACGAGATTAACTGTGTAGTTGTTGTAGCTGCCGATGTATTTCTCGCGGAAGCCGACCGTCCGGCATGTCGGCGAGCAACAGGTGTTGATGCACCACTCATAGGCGCTTGGCGGCACGCAAATGTTGAAGGGGCCGCTCCACTTCGTCCCGTCGCTCGATTCGGCGTAATAATAATAATAAGTATTAACGCTCTGGAGGTCGCCGCCGAAAACGGTTTTGATCTGGCCGGGCTCCAGTTTCCACCACCCCTTTTTCGTCCAGTCGCCGCCGTCTGAACAGCCCGGCGAATACCAGAGAAACGACACCCAGACCGTGGCGCTGGTTTTATTGCGGAACTTGAACCAGGCCTGCGCGGCGTTCGGCGCGTAGACGATGCTGAGCGTGGCCAATAGGATCAAAAATCTGCGCATGGTCCCCTCCCCTGCGAAAATGCGCGGGACGCGATCGAAAAAATTAAGGCTTGGGCGTGGGCTGGGCCGCGGGATCGAGGCGGATGGACCGCGCCTTGGTGGGAACTTGCGGCTCTTTGGAAACTTCGCCGACGCCGGGCCGGGCGTCCTCCTCCCCGGAGACGGGCTTCTTTCTCTGCGGCGCGGGTTCTTCCTTGAGAGGCGCCTTTTCGCCGAAGTGCTCCGTCGGGCTCACGGCGGCGTCGGACGGGGTTCGGCGTTGAGCCTCCGCCGTCGCGCTCCCAAGAAAAATTGCGGCGCTAAGCGCGGCGATAAGCCAACGATGAGGGCTTGCCAATGGGACCTCCTAAATTCTGTTCCGAATATGGACGCGCGACAAAAAAACGATTGATCAAGCGACGCTAGGCCTGACGCTCGCCGCCGTCAACGTCCGTTTGGCTTGCCCTCAGGCGATGGGGGTCAGCCCTGATCCTCATGGCGCCGCGTCGCCAAATCCCTTACATTGACAAGGTTTCCGGCGGCTCTTATCTCTCCGGCGGAAACGCCGCGTCGATCTCGGCGCTCCGCCGTTGGCGCGACGTCGCAGGCGGATGTTATTCATGCCTTATGCGACGTTCCGCCGGCCGCCGTTCCCCGGCGCGCCGAGAAGGCGGCAGACGCTGCTCGGGAGAAAGGTTCGCAAGGATGATCGGCGCACTCGCCAAGAAGATTTTCGGCACGGCTAACGACCGCCGCCTCAAGACCTACGCGCCGAAGGTCAACGCGATCAACGCCCTGGAGGCGGACGTCGAAGCGCTGACCGACGAGGCGCTGAAGGACCGAACCCGCCAGTTCCGCGAAGAGCTCGCCGCCGGCAAGACGCTGGACGATCTCCTCGTCCCCGCCTTCGCCACGGTGCGCGAGGCGGCCAAGCGCACCCTCGGCCAGCGCCATTTCGACGTTCAGCTCATCGGCGGCATGGTGCTGCATGAAGGCGCGATCGCCGAGATGCGCACCGGCGAAGGCAAGACTCTCGTTGCGACGCTCGCCGTCTATCTCAACGCCCTCGCCGGCAAAGGCGTCCATGTCGTCACGGTGAACGACTATCTCGCCAAGCGCGACTCCGAATGGATGGGGCAGATCTACAGGTTTCTCGGCATGAGCGTCGGGGTCGTGGTGCATGACCTCATGGACGAGGATCGCGCCGCCGCCTACGCCTGCGACATCACTTACGGCACCAACAACGAATTCGGCTTCGACTATCTGCGCGACAATATGAAATATGAATTCTCGCAGATGGTTCAGCGCGGACATAATTACGCGATCGTCGACGAAGTGGACTCGATCCTCATCGACGAGGCGCGCACGCCGCTCATCATCTCGGGCGCCATCGACGACAAATCCGATCTCTACAACACGATCGACAGGCTGGTCCCCAAGCTCAATGCCGACGACTTCGAACTCGACGAGAAGCAGCGCACGGTTCATCTGACCGACGCCGGCAATGAGCATATGGAAGAGCTGCTGACCGCGGCCGGCGCGCTGACCGAAGGCGCGCTTTACGAAGCGCACAACGTCACGCTCGTGCACCACGTCAACCAGGCGCTGCGCGCGCATAAGCTCTTCCAGAAGGACAAGGATTACATCGTCCGCAAGGGCGAGGTGGTCATCATCGACGAATTCACCGGCCGCATGATGCCGGGCCGCCGCTATTCGGAAGGCCTGCATCAGGCGCTCGAGGCGAAGGAGCGTGTTCAGGTTCAGCCTGAAAACGTCACGCTCGCGTCCATCACCTTCCAAAATTACTTTCGTCTCTACGGCAAACTCGCCGGCATGACCGGCACGGCGGCGACGGAGGCGAATGAATTCGCCGAAATCTACAAGCTGGACGTGGTCGAAATTCCGACGAACCGCCCCGTCTGCCGTCTCGACGAGGATGATGAGGTCTATCGCACGTCCAAGGAGAAGCTCGGCGCGATCGCCGCCGAGATCCAGGACGCGAACGGGCGGATGCAGCCGCTGCTCGTCGGCACGACGTCGATCGAAAAGTCGGAGCAGCTGGCGGAATTCCTGCTCGCGCAGGGCTATACGATGATCGACTTCGTCGATCCCAAGGGACTGACCAAGCTCTATGAGGCGGCGCGTTCCGGCAAGCCGTCGAAGCTTTTCGCGGTGCTCAACGCGCGCTTCCACGAGCAGGAAGCCTATATCGTCGCGGAAGCCGGCGTGCCCGGCGCGATCACCATCGCCACCAATATGGCCGGCCGCGGCACCGACATTCAGCTGGGCGGCAACGTCGAGATGCGCGTGTCGCAGGAATGCGCCGGCCTCGAAGGCGATGCGCGCGCCCAGAAGGAAGCGGAAATCCGCGAGGAGGTCGCGGACTTCAAGGAGAAGGCGATCGCCGCCGGCGGCCTCTACATCATCGGCACCGAGCGCCATGAGAGCCGGCGCATCGACAATCAGCTGCGCGGCCGCTCCGGACGCCAGGGCGACCCTGGCCGCTCGAAATTCTTCCTGTCGCTGCAGGACGACCTCATGCGCATCTTCGGCTCCGAGCGCATGGATTCGATGCTGGTGAAGCTCGGCCTGCAGGAGGGCGAAGCGATCGTCCATCCGTGGATCAACAAGGCGATCGAGAAGGCGCAGCATAAGGTCGAAGCGCGCAACTTCGACATCCGCAAGAACATCCTCAAATTCGACAACGTCATGAACGACCAGCGCAAGGTGATCTTCGAGCGCCGGCTGGAAATCATGGATGAGGAGAGCGTCGAGGAGCAGACCGCCGACATGCGCGCCGACGTGATCGATGCGATGGTGTCGCAGCACATCCCCCATGACGCCTACGCCGAGGCCTGGGACGTCGACGGGCTGGCGGCGGACGTCAAAACGAAGCTCAATCTGGATCTGCCGGTCGCCGACTGGGCGAAGGAAGAGGGCATCGCCGACGAGGAGCTCAAGGAGCGTCTGCTGGAGGCGGCCGACGCCGCATACGCCGAGCGCGTCGAAAAGAACACCGAGCCGCTGATGCGCATGATCGAGAAGCAGGTCGTCCTGCAGTCTCTCGATACGCTGTGGCGCGAACATCTCATCGCGCTCGACCATCTTCGGCAGGTGATCGGCTGGCGCGGCATGGCGCAGCGCGATCCGCTCAACGAGTACAAGTCCGAAGCGCTCGAGCTCTTCAAGAGCCTGATGACGCGGTGGGACGAAACGGTGACCACGCAGCTGATGCGCGTCGAAGTGTCCTTTGAGGCTCCGCCCTCCGCGCCGCCGGAGCTGCCGCCGATGGAAATGTCGCATCCAAATCCAGAGGCGCTGATCGGCGGCGGACAGCAGCTTGCGCTCGATGAACTCAATACGCGTCTCGCGGGGGTCGATTTCTCGGCGCGCGGGCTCGCGGTCAGCGAAGCGCCCACTGCGCGCGACGCGTCCAATCCCGCCACTTGGGGCAAGGTCGGCCGCAATGAGCCCTGCCCTTGCGGCTCAGGTAAGAAATACAAGCACTGCCACGGCGCTCTTGTCTAAGCCGAGGCGGACAGCGATGTGGAAGATCAGCGTCTCGGCTCTCCTGTCGACGCTGGCGTCTTCCGCATCGGCAAGCGTCGAATGGGTGCAGGTCTCCAAGGACGATTTCTCGACAGTCTACATGGACCCCGGCTCGCGTCGGACCTCGCCCGACGGAATCGTCACGGTCGACGCGCTGACGGATTACGACGCCGCCTCGCCAAAAGCCGCCGCATTCGGCCTTGCCGAAAAGGGGCTGTCGGAAATCGAAAAAGTGTCGCTCGATTGCGCCAATCGGAAATACCGGTCCGAGGGCGGCGGCTGGCGCCAGGGCCAGATGGGCCAAGGAAGGATCACCAAGCCTTATCCGCCGAAGGACGAATGGTCGCCGGTTCCGCCCTATTATGACGGACTCTTCGCCAAGGTCTGCGCGAGCAGGTCCTCGGATGAGCGGTCGGATCGATTTGAACCGTCTGGCGCCTGAGAATATAAGCGCAACGCGGTTGAAGCGCCGCCGTCCCGCGTTCGCGGGCAAGCGGCCGCCGCGGGTTTCCAGGAGCTTGTCGTGACCGCCATTGATTTTTCTAAAGTGCTCGTCGCTCAGGGCGGCGGCCCCACCGCCGTCATCAATCAGTCGCTCGTCGGGGCCGTGCTGGAGTCCCGCAAATTTCGCGAGGTCGAGCGCGTCTACGGCGCCTTCCACGGCGTTCGCGGCATCGTCAACGAGGATTTCGTCGATCTCACGCAGGAGACGACCCATAATCTCGAACTCGTCGCCTGCACCCCGTCTTCCGCGCTCGGCTCGACGCGCGACAAGCCGGACCTCAAATATTGTCAGGAAATCTTCCGCGTCCTGCGCGCCCATGGGATCGGCTGCTTCTTCTATATCGGCGGCAATGATTCCTCGGACACGGTGCGCATCGTCTCGCAGGAGGCCCAAAGCGCCGGCTATCCGCTGCGGACGGTGCACATTCCAAAAACCATCGACAACGATCTGATGGTCAACGACCACACGCCGGGCTTCCCCTCGGCGGCGCGCTGGGTGGCGCAGGCCTTCGCCGGCGCCAATCTCGACAATTGGGCCCTCCCCGGAGTGTATATCGCGATCGTCATGGGCCGGCACGCCGGCTTTCTGACCGCCGCCTCGGCGCTCGGCAAGAAATTCCCCGACGACGGCCCGCATCTCATCTACATCCCGGAGCGCGCCTTCATCGTCGACAAATTCCTCGCCGACGTTAAGGCGACGATGGCGAAATACGGCCGCTGCGTCGTTGCGGCGTCAGAAGGCGTCTGCGACGAAAACCACACCCCCATCGCCGAAAAGCTGGCCAAGGCGGTGGAGCGCGACGACCACGGCAATGTGCATCTGGGCGGCGGCGCGCTGGCCGACGAACTCACCCGCCTCGTGAAGGAACGGCTCGGATTCAAGCGGGTACGGGCCGATACGTTCGGCTATGTGCAAAGGAGCTTCGTCGGCTGCGTTTCCGACGTCGACCAGCGCGAGGCGCGCGAGGTCGGCGAAAAGGCGGTGCAATACGCCATTTGGGGCGACCGCGACGGCTCGGTGACGATCCACCGGACCGGCTTTTATTCGGTCGACTACCACTTGACGCCGCTTGAAGAAATCGCCGCGAAGACAAAAGTGATGCCGGACGAATATATTAGCCCCTGCGGCACGGACGTCACCGACGCCTTCCGGATGTATCTGCGCCCCTTGCTCGGGAGCGGCATGCCGGACGCCTATCGCTTGCGGCTCAATCGGGTTCCCAAGATACTGACCGCCTGAGCCGTCCGGCGAGGGCGCCTTTCTTGCTTCAATAGAGTTTCCAGCGAAGGTTGCAATTTGGTCGTCGTGTAAAATACACTAACTAGTCATGGTTCTCGGGCGCTCGTCGCTGACGACCGAAACTGGATGGGAAACGGACACGCCAGCCGCTTCCACTTTTTGTTAGTCTGGCGCCGGTTACACAGGTGTTCGGGCAGATTCGCCCGGCAGTCCGGCCCGATAGGAGAGCAATATGAGCAAGGTCGGCGGCGGCGATTCCAAGAACACGCTTTACTGCTCCTTTTGCGGCAAGAGCCAGCATGAGGTGCGTAAGCTCATCGCCGGACCGACGGTGTTCATCTGCGATGAATGCGTCGAATTGTGCATGGACATCATCCGCGAGGAGAACAAATCCTCGCTGGTCAAGCAGCGCGACGGCATTCCGACCCCGCGCGAGATTTGTAAGGTTCTGGACGACTATGTCATCGGACAGTCACAAGCCAAACGCGTTCTCTCGGTGGCGGTCCACAACCATTACAAGCGCCTCAACCATGCCACCAAGCATGGCGACGTGGAGCTGGCGAAGTCCAACATTCTGCTGATCGGACCGACCGGCGTCGGCAAGACCATGCTGGCCCAGACTTTGGCGCGCATCCTGGATGTTCCCTTCACCATGGCCGACGCCACGACCCTGACCGAGGCGGGCTACGTCGGCGAGGACGTCGAAAACATCATCCTCAAGCTTCTGCAGGCGTCGGACTATAATGTCGAGCGCGCCCAGCGCGGCATCGTCTACGTGGACGAGATCGACAAGATTTCGCGCAAGTCCGACAATCCTTCGATCACCCGCGACGTTTCGGGCGAAGGCGTGCAGCAGGCGCTCCTGAAGATCATGGAGGGCACCGTCGCCTCGGTGCCGCCGCAGGGCGGTCGCAAGCATCCCCAGCAGGAGTTCCTGCAGGTCGACACGACGAACATCCTGTTCATCTGCGGCGGCGCGTTCGCGGGACTCGAAAAGATCATCTCCGCCCGCGGGCGCAACACGTCGATCGGCTTCGCCGCCACCGTGCAGTCGCCCGACGAACGGCGCACCGGCGACATTTTTAGGCAAGTGCAGCCCGAAGACCTGCTGAAATTTGGGCTCATCCCCGAATTCGTCGGCCGCCTCCCGGTCATTGCGACGCTCGAGGATCTCGACGAAGACGCCCTCAAGCGAATCCTGACCGAGCCTAAGAACGCGTTGGTCAAGCAGTATCAGCGACTTTTCGAGATGGAAAACGTCGAGCTCACCTTCCAGGACGACGCGCTGTCGTCCGTCGCGCGCAAGGCGATCGAACGGCGCACCGGCGCCCGCGGCCTGCGCTCGATCATGGAAGGAATCTTGCTAGACACGATGTTCGACCTGCCGGGTTTGGAAGGAGTCGAACAGGTTGTGATCGGACCGGAAGTCGTCGAGGGCAAAGCCCGCCCGCTCTATATTTACTCCGAACGCAGCGAAAAAAGCGGCGCGAGCGCCTGACGCCCGTAGGCGAAGCGAAGATGTGGCGACGGCGACGCACGCGGGTTTAAGCTTGGGCGCCGCAGCGCCTTGAATCGATTGTTCGCGTAACCATTTCCGTTAACGGGACCGTCGGGCGCATTCGCCGGCGGTCTTTAACCGGCGCGAAATCGGCGGGCGACCGTATCGCGGCCTAAAGCCAAAGTCGCCCTGCGGACTCGCGCCGCCGCTTTAGCGGGACGCGTCAAGGACAGGACAAAAAGAATGTCGAACGAAAAGCGAGACGCCGTCATGCCCGGAACCATCGAAAGCTATCCGGTGCTGCCGCTGCGCGACATCGTCGTCTTCCCGCACATGATCGTCCCTCTCTTCGTCGCGCGGGAGAAGTCCATCCGCGCGCTCGAAGAGGTGACGAAATCCGACAGGCTCATTCTGCTGGCGACGCAGAAGAACGCCGGCGACGACGACCCCTCGGCCGACGCGATCTACCCGATTGGAACGCTCGCTTCGGTGTTGCAGCTTCTGAAGCTGCCCGACGGCACGGTGAAGGTGCTGGTCGAAGGCGTCGCGCGCGCCAGCGTTCGCACATATACGCGCGCGGACGATTATTACGAAGCCGACGCCGAAGTCGTCGCCGACGATCTCGCCTCGCCGGTCGAGGTCGAAGCGCTTGGCCGATCGGTGATCGCCGAATTCGAAAGCTATGTGAAACTCAACAAGCGGGTCTCTTCCGAAGTCGTCGGCGCGGTGACGCAGATCGACGACTATTCGAAGCTCGCCGACACGGTCGCGTCTCACCTGTCGGTGAAGATCGCCGAGAAGCAGGACGTGCTCGAGACGGTCAGCGTCGCGCGCCGCCTCGAGAAATGTCTGTCGCTGATGGAGAGCGAGATCTCGGTCCTGCAGGTCGAGAAGCGCATTCGCACGCGCGTCAAGCGCCAGATGGAGAAGACGCAGCGCGAATACTATCTCAACGAGCAGATGAAGGCGATCCAGAAGGAATTGGGCGACGAGGACGGCAAGGACGATCTCGCCGAGCTCGAGGAGCGCATCAAGAACACCAAGCTTTCCAAGGAAGCGCGCGACAAGGCCTTCGCCGAGTTCAAGAAGCTGCGGCAGATGTCGCCGATGTCGGCCGAAGCCACCGTCGTTCGCAACTACCTTGACTGGATCCTGTCGATCCCGTGGGGCAAGCGCTCCAAGGTGAAGCGCGATCTCGGACAGGCGGAGGAAGTGCTCGACGCCGAGCACTACGGCCTCGAGAAAGTCAAGGAGCGCATCCTTGAATATCTCGCCGTGCAAAGCCGCGCCAACAAGCTGACCGGACCGATCCTCTGCCTCGTCGGCCCGCCCGGCGTGGGCAAGACCTCGCTCGGCAAATCCATCGCCAAGGCCACGGGCCGCGACTTCGTGCGCATGTCGCTCGGCGGCGTGCGCGACGAAGCGGAAATCCGCGGCCATCGGCGCACCTATATCGGCTCGATGCCCGGCAAGATCATCCAGTCGATGCGCAAGGCGAAGACGTCCAATCCGCTCTTTCTCCTGGACGAGATCGACAAGATGGGCATGGATTTCCGCGGCGATCCGTCGTCGGCCTTGCTTGAAGTGCTGGACCCGGAGCAGAACGCGACCTTCAACGACCATTACCTCGAAGTCGACTATGACCTTTCGAATGTGATGTTCGTGACGACCGCGAATACGCTCAATATTCCGGCGCCGCTGATGGACCGCATGGAGATCATTCGCATCGCCGGCTACACGGAAGATGAGAAGCTCGAGATCGCGCGCAGGCACCTCATCCCCAGCGCGGTGCATAAGCACGGCCTTTCGCCCGACGAATGGATGATCGCCGACGACGGGCTGCTCACCCTCATTCGCCGCTATACGCGCGAAGCGGGCGTGCGCAATCTGGAGCGCGAACTCTCGAACCTCGCGCGCAAGGCGGTGAAGGAAATCCTTCTTAAGAAGAAGGAGAAGATCCTCATCACGAGCGAGAACATCGCTGATTATCTCGGCGTGCCGAAGTTCCGCTATGGCGAGGCCGAACTCGAAGATCAGGTCGGCGTCGTCACCGGACTCGCCTGGACCGAGGTCGGCGGCGAATTGCTGACGATCGAAGGCGTCATGATGCCCGGCAAGGGCAAGATGACGGTGACGGGCAACCTGCGCGACGTCATGAAGGAGTCGATCTCCGCGGCGGCGTCCTATGTGCGCTCGCGCGCAGTCGACTTCGGCGTTGAACCGCCGGTCTTCGACCGACGCGATTTCCATGTGCACGTGCCGGAAGGCGCGACGCCCAAGGATGGACCGTCGGCTGGCGTGGCGATGGCGACCGCCATCGTCTCGATCATCACCGGCATTCCCGTCCGGCGCGACATCGCCATGACCGGCGAGATCACGCTGCGCGGCCGCGTCTTGCCGATCGGCGGCTTGAAGGAGAAGCTGCTGGCGGCGCTGCGTGGCGGCTTGAAGAAAGTGCTGATCCCGGAGGAGAACGCCAAGGATCTGGCGGAAATCCCGGACGCGGTGAAGAACTGCCTGGAAATCGTGCCCGTCGCGCGCATGGAGGAGGTGCTGCGGCATGCGCTGATCTCCCAGCCGACGCCGATCGAATGGCGGGAAGACGCCGCCGCGATCGCCAAGCACGCCGTCAGCGACGATGACGGGACCGGCGTCCGCGCGCACTGATCGTTAGAGCCTTCGACGCCTCAAGAGCCCCGCTCCTCCGAGCGGGGCTCTTTGCTTTGGGCTGCTGGATACGCGCTGCAGCCCCCAGATTGCATGAGCATTTCGCCGCCGAGCCGCCATTTCCCCCGGAAAACCAGCGGTTCCGCGCCTTTGGCGGCCGCTAAGCCTTGCTTTTCCTGCGATTCGCGACCAACACTCGCCATCGCTGCGCAACGCCGATTCGAGGTCGCGCATTCTTACGCCGGGCGGCTGGCAGTGAAGGAGAAGGAAAAAGCCATGAACAAACTGGAACTCGTCGAGCACGTCGCGAGCGAGACGGACAGCTCGAAAGCGGCGGCGGCCGCCGCCATCGACGCCGTCATCGACGGCATCACGAAGGCCCTCAAGAAGGGCGACGAAGTTCGCCTCGTCGGCTTCGGCACCTTTTCGGTCAAGAAGCGCGCCGCCGGCAAAGGACGCAACCCGGCGACCGGCGAAGAAATCAAGATTGCCGCCTCCAAGAGCGCCCGCTTCAAGCCCGGCGCGACGCTGAAGACCGCGCTCAACAAAGCCAAGTAGCTGGGCGCGGGAGGCGCTGGCGTCGCAGGATTTTTTGCTACTTCGCACCACGGCCGTCGGAGCCCCGGCGGCCGTAGTTTTGAGCCGGCTTGCCTCGCGAGGCGCCCGCCCTTAAAACCCGCCGGGCGCGCATCGTGTCGGGCGGTTAGCTCAGTTGGTAGAGCATCTCGTTTACACCGAGAGGGTCGGCGGTTCGAGACCGTCACCGCCCACCATTGGCGCCCTCGAGGCGGCGCGGGCTCGCTGCGGGAATTGGTGTTCCAAAGCCCAGGATTTCGCTTTAGCTTGTTGGGATAGGAAGGCCGCCCGGATGAAATTGATCAAGACCGTTCTCTTTGCGCTCTGCGTCGCCGCATTCGCCCCCATTTTCGCGCAAGCCGAAGAGATGAGCTTTCGTGTCGTTGGCGTGAATTCCGACGGCTGCGGCGCAAATTGCCCGCAAGTGATCGCGGCGCAGGGCGAAATCAGCCTGGAGACGCCCGAGGCCTTCGTCGCCTTCGTGCGCGAAAATGCTCCTGGCGGCAATCTGCACGGAATCGTGCTGCTCGACTCGCCTGGCGGAAAGGTCGTCGGGTCGATGGAGCTCGGACAGGCCTTCCGCAAGCTGGGGATGGCGGTGATCGTCGCCCGTCCCGCAGCGGATCAATCTCGTACGATGGCGCTCGTATCCGGCCGCTGCTATTCGGCGTGCGTCTACGCGCTGATGGGCGGCAGGAAGCGCGTGATCCCGCCGCAAAGTAGCGTCGGCATCCACCGCATGTTCAACTATTCGACGAGTTTCGACATCGGCGAGGGGGGACTCGTGCGCGAGCGCAATTATGACGATGGCGGCATGCTCCAAACGCTTTCCCGCTACGCGGCGATGATGGGCGTGAGCACCGAACTCGTGAAGCTCGCCGAACAGACGTCGCCCGATAAGCTTTACATGCTGACCGGCGCCGACATCGCCCGTTGGCGGCTTGGGTCGCGCAAGCTTTAACGCGCCGGATGACAGGCATATCAGCAACCAAGGCAGCACATGAAACATATTCTCGACGGGCTTGAACGGCGGCGCGCGTCCGCCCGACTGGGCGGCGGCCAAAAGCGGATCGAAGCGCAGCACGCCCGCGGCAAGCTCACGGCGCGCGAGCGAATCGAACTGCTGCTCGATCACGGCTCGTTCGAAGAATTCGACATGTTCGTCGCTCACCGCTGCACCGATTTCGGCATGGATCAGGGCGAGAAGATCTCGGGCGACGGCGTCGTCACCGGTTGGGGAACGGTCAACGGGCGCGCCGTCTTCGTCTTCGCCAAGGACTTCACCGTCTTCGGCGGCTCGCTTTCCGAGACGCACGCGCAAAAGATCACCAAGCTGCAGGATATGGCGCTGAAAAATCGCGCCCCCATCATCGGCCTGTTCGACGCCGGCGGCGCGCGCATTCAGGAAGGCGTCGCGGCGCTCGGCGGCTATGGCGAAGTCTTCCAGCGCAATGTCATGGCCTCCGGCGTCATTCCGCAAATCTCGGTGATCATGGGCCCTTGCGCCGGCGGCGACGTCTACTCGCCGGCGATGACGGACTTCATCTTCATGGTGCGCGACACGAGCTATATGTTCGTGACGGGGCCCGATGTCGTGAAGACGGTGACGAACGAGACGGTCACGGCGGAAGAGCTCGGCGGCGCTTCGGTGCATACGACCAAAAGCTCGATCGCCGATCGCGCCTATGACAACGACGTCGAAGCGCTCCTGCAGATGCGCAGGCTGATCGATTTCCTGCCCTCCTCCAACCAGGAAGAGCCGCCGGAATGGCCCGCTTTCGACGAGGTGGACCGGCTCGACGAATCGCTCGACACGATCGTTCCGGACAATCCAAACAAGCCATACGACATCAAGGAGCTCATCCATAAGATCGTCGACGAGGCCGACTTCTTCGAGATCCAAGATGCGCATGCGCGCAACATCGTGATCGGCTTCGGCCGCATCGAAGGGCGCACGGTCGGTTTCGTCGCCAATCAACCGCTCGTGCTCGCCGGCGTGCTCGATATCGACGCCTCCAAGAAGGCGGCGCGTTTCGTGCGTTTTTGCGATTGCTTCAACATTCCGATCGTCACCCTTGTCGACGTGCCGGGGTTCCTGCCTGGCACGGCGCAGGAATACGGCGGCCTGATCAAGCATGGCGCGAAGCTGCTGTTCGCATACGCCGAAGCGACGGTGCCGAAAGTGACCGTCATCACGCGAAAGGCGTTTGGCGGCGCCTATGACGTCATGGCGTCAAAACATCTTCGCGGCGACGTCAACTACGCCTGGCCGTCGGCGCAGATCGCCGTCATGGGGGCGAAGGGCGCAGTCGAAATCATCTTCCGCGCCGACCTCGGCGATCCGGAGAAGATCGCTCAGCGCACCAAGGAGTATGAAGATCGCTTCTTGTCGCCATTCGTCGCCGCGGAGCGTGGGTATATCGACGAGGTGATTACGCCGCGTTCGACCCGCAAGCGAATCGGTCGCGCGCTCGCGCTGCTTCGTCACAAGGAATTGGAGAATCCTTGGAAGAAGCACGACAACATTCCCCT
The DNA here is from genome assembly GCF_000304315.1 of Methylocystis sp. SC2. NCBI lineage: Bacteria > Pseudomonadati > Pseudomonadota > Alphaproteobacteria > Hyphomicrobiales > Methylocystaceae > Methylocystis > Methylocystis hydrogenophila. The sequence continues at coordinate 840,572 of NC_018485.1, forward strand.
GTGACGCAGCGCAATAGCGCCGGCGCCGGCGTGATGGCCTTGCGCCATTTGCGTCGGGGGCCGCCGATCAGCCTAATTCAGCGGCGCCCGACTACAAAATTCGTCAGACTGCACATTTTTGAAGTGACAGTCCGCCCATTTTGTCCTAGTGTTCGCTCGCCAGGTTGGTTGGGGTAAAAGCCTAAGCGTCGAATGCGTCGCAGGAATTAAGCCCAGCTACGGTCCAAGTCGGGGAGGACGCCGAACAGAACGCAGTTCGCCGAGGCTCGCAAGATGAGCCGGCGCGAAAGGCTATCGGAGCGACTTAAGACTTCGGAGCTTGGCGTTTCGGTTTGGTTAAGGACGGGGTGCCAAAGAGCGGGGAGCGGCGGGACGCCATTCCCGCTCTTTGTGTTTCTATCGTCTCGCGACCGATGCGTTTAACGAATCGCTAAGCGTCGGAGATTGATTCCAATCGGTCAGCGCCGGATCTGCCCGAGACGTCGCCTTGACGGGCGATGACGCGCTTCCTACGTTCCGCGCACGTCTCACAAAAAGCCCAACGGAAGGCCGGCCATGTCCACGCAGAAAATAACCGACGCCACTTTCGAACAGGAAGTGCTCAAATCCGCCGAGCCGGTCGTCGTCGATTTTTGGGCGGAATGGTGCGGTCCCTGCCGCATGATCGCCCCGGCGCTGGAGGAGATCGCCGCGGAGATGAAGGGCAAGATCAAAGTCGTCAAGCTCAACATCGACGAAAACCCCGCCGTGGCGAGCAAGCTCGGCATCCGATCGATTCCGACGCTCATTCTGTTCAAGGACGGCAAGGCCGCCGCGCAAAAGGTCGGCGCCGCGCCCAAGGGCGAATTGTCGCGGTGGATCACTGCTGCCGTTTGAACGATTCTTGCAATTGGATCCAGCGGCCGGCGCATCGCCACAGGCGTGCTCTCGAGCCATCGACCTCGGGAGCTGCGTAGATGCGCCGATTGCATGAATTTCTCGCTTTCTGTTGCCTGATCGTTTTAACGCTCGCGCCGCTCCGCGCGGCGACAGCCAGCGAAATCACCATCGCGGCGGCGTCCGATCTTAAATTCGCCTTGCAGGAAATCGTCTCGAACTTTCAAGCCGCCCGTAAGGGCGACAAGGTCGATGTTATTTACGGCTCTTCCGGCAAGCTGCAGACGCAGATCCGCGAGGGCGCCCCTTTCGACATTTTCTTTTCGGCCGACATCGCCTATGCGCGCGCGCTGCGCAAGGACGGCTTCGCGGCGACCGAGCCCACGCCCTACGCGGTCGGCAGGATCGTTTTGTGGAGCGCGACGCGCGACGCGACAATAATGCGCCTGGAGGATCTGGCCGATCCCAAGATCGGCAAGATCGCGATCGCCAATCCGGCGCATGCGCCTTACGGCAGATGCGCGGAACAAGTGCTGCGCGCCGCCGGCCTTTGGGACAAGGTGAAGGACAAGCTTGTTTTCGGCGAGAACATCTCTCAGGCGACGCAATACGCCGAGACCGGCGCCGCCGATGTCGCGTTGACCGCTCTTTCGATCGTATTGAGCAAGCAGGTCGCGGACAGAGGCGGCTATTCTCTGATCCCTGAGACGCTGCATTCACGACTCGAACAAGCCTATGTCGTGACCCGCCAGGGCGCCGACAAACCTTTGGCGAAGGCCTTTCTCGACTATCTCAAAACCGGACAGTCGCAGACGATCATGATAAGGTTTGGCTTCGCGCCCCCTGGCCAGGCCGCGCGGTAGGCCGTTTTCGCCCGTGCGCGTATCCGCTTAAATGTGGAACGGGCGGACGCTGACCGCCTTCCGCCTGTCGTACCCTTACCGCCGCCGCTCGTCGGCAGGTCTCGCATGCCGACATCCGAAGATTTCGCCGCGATCTGGCTGACGCTCAAGCTTGCGACGATCGTCACCTTTCTGCTGCTCCTGATCGGCGCGCCACTGGCGTGGTGGCTGGCGCGAACGCGGTCGTGGCTCAAGGGGCCGTTAGGAGCCGTCGTGGCGCTGCCGCTGGTTCTGCCGCCGACGGTGCTGGGCTTCTATCTGCTGCTGACCATGGGCCCGCACGGACTGTTGGGCAGGCTCACCGCGTTCCTCGGCGTCGCGCCCTTGCCGTTCACCTTCGCCGGACTCGTCGTGGCGTCGCTCTTCTATTCGCTGCCCTTCGTCGTGCAGCCGATTCAGAACGCCTTCGAGGCGATGGGCGATCGTCCGCTGGAGGCCGCCGCCACCTTGCGCGCGAGCCCCATGGACGCTTTCTTCACGGTGGCGCTGCCGCTCGCGAGGCCCGGTCTCGTCACCGCGGCTATCCTCGGCTTTGCGCATACGGTCGGTGAATTCGGCGTCGTTCTGATGATCGGCGGCGCCATTCCCGACAGGACGCGGGTGGTGTCGGTCCTGATCTACGACCAGGTCGAATCGATGAACTACGAACGCGCGCATTGGCTCGCCGGGGGCATGCTGCTGTTCAGTTTCTGCGTTCTCCTCGCGCTCTATGGTCGCCGACGGAACGGCCGCTATGGCTGACGGCGCCATCGCCGCGCGTTTTCGCCTCGCCTATCGCGGCTTCGCGCTCGACGTTGACCTGGAGCTGCCGGGACGCGGCGTCACGGCGCTTTTTGGCCCTTCCGGCTCGGGCAAGACCACCGCCCTGCGCTGCATGGCGGGGCTGGCGCGCGCGCCCGACGGGCTTCTCAAGATCGGCGGCGACGTCTGGCAAGACGAGGCGCGCGGCGTCTTCGTGCCGACGCATCGCCGCGCGCTCGGCATGGTGTTCCAGGACGCGAGTCTGTTTTCCCACCTCACCGTCAAGGGAAACCTCGATTATGGAATGACCCGCGCGCGGGTCGCGGCGGCTGCGGCGAGCCGCGGGGCGCTCTGCGAAATGCTCGACATCGCCGCTCTCGCGGAACGCTGGCCGGAAACGCTTTCGGGCGGCGAGCGGCAGCGAGTGGCGATCGCCCGCGCCCTGCTGACGCGTCCGCAACTGCTGCTGATGGACGAGCCGCTGGCCTCGCTCGACGTTGCGCGCCGTCTCGACGTATTGCCCTACCTCGAACGGCTGCGCGACGAACTCGATATTCCGATCATCTACGTCAGCCATGCGCCGGAAGAAGTCACGCGCATCGCAGACGAGGCCATCGTGCTCGATCGCGGTCGGGTCGTCGCGCGCGGCGCCCCGCTCGACGTGCTGCCGGGCGCGAGTCGTCTTGTCGAGGGCGGCCGATTCGGATTGGTCAACGCGCTCAAAGCGCGCGTCGTCGCCGTCGACGAAGCATATGGCGTCACGCGGCTCGCCCATCCGGCGGGCGAGATATTGATCGCTGCGCGTCTAACGACGCAGCGCGAGGCGCGCGTCGTCATGCGCGCGACCGACGTTGCGCTTGCGATGTCCGAACCCCGCGACACCAGCGTGCGGACGATTTTGCGCGGACGCATCGAGAAGATCGATGCGACCGAGAGCGCCCTCGCCTTCGTCACGCTCACGCTCGTCGGCGGCGACCGTCTCGTCTCGGCGATCACGCGCCTCGCGCTCGACGAGCTGCGGCTGACCGTCGGCGCAGACGTCTTCGCCCTGGTGAAGTCCGTCGCTCTCGACGAACGCGGTCTATAGGCCAGCGCCTTCCGCCAGCCACAACGCCGCGAGCGCGCCGGCGACGGCGAGAGCGGAAGCCGCGGCGAGTCTTTGGCCCATCGCGGCGCCGCCGATAACCCAGCCCATAACGACTTTCGACGCCGTGTTCGACAGCAGCGCCAGCAGCACCGCCCCCGCCGCCGCCCTTATGCCGATCTCGGTCGCGCCGAGCCGCGCCATGGTCAGTCCGATCGCGTCAACGTCGACGATGCCGGAAATGGCCGCGAGCGCATAGGCGCCGCCGCTTCCGGCGAAATGCGTCGCGAGCCGTGAGAGGATCATCACGCTCGCAAGGAGCGCGCCGAATTTGAGCACCGCCATCAGATCCAGCGGATTGCCGACAGAAAAGCCGCTCGATTCCGTGGGCCGCTCGCTTCGTCGCAGGAGAAAGACACCGGCGAGCGCGAAGAGCACGCCGGCCGCAACGACCGGCGGCGCCAAGCGCCACGCGAGCGTCGGATTGATGACCGCGATGACGGCGATGATTCGCGGCGCCATCATCGCATTGGCGAAGATGGCGCCCGCCGCCGAAGCGCCAATCTGCGCGGGATGTTCCCGCGCCAGCCGGGACATCGCCGCCGTCGCGGCCGTCGACGACGCCAGCCCTCCCGCCATCCCGGCGACGGCGACGCCGCGCCGGTAGCCGACAGCCTTGACGGCGATGTAGCCGACAAAGGAAATCACGCCAATCAAAACGGTCATCAGCCACAATTCAAAAGGGTTCACCGCTTGCCACGGATCGATGGCGCGATTGGGCAGAACCGGCAGCAAGATGAAGCTCATCGCCAGCAGCGCCAGCCCGGAGCGCAGCTCGTCCCAGGTGATGCGCTTGACGAGGCCGTGCAGAAACGCCTTGAGCGCCAGGATTGCGGTCGTGGCGACCGCCGCCGCGGCCGCCGCCTGCATGTCGCCGATCACGGCGAAGGCGCCGAGCGAAAAGGCGAGCGACGCGGCTATGGCGGTTGTCGCGCCGAAAGTCTCATCATGCACGTTTTCGCGGTAGCGATAGACCCCGACCAAAGCGCCGACGAAGCCGAAAGCGATCGCCAAAGCGACCATGCCGGAAGCGCCAAAAGGCTGAACGATCGCGCCCCACACGCCGCCGAGCAGTCCGGCGAGCCCAAGCGTGCGCAGGCCGGCGGCGCGCTCGCCTTCCGACTCGTCGCGTGACGTCCAGCCTCGTTCCAGGCCAATGAGCAGCCCGATCGCCAGCGCGATCGACAGTCTCTGGATCAGCTCGATGGCGCTTAATTCGTACATTTGTTTTTCTTCGCCGTCTTTTTCTTTGAGGCGTGACGCCAAGCCGTTTCCAGCGCGTCGCGCAGCTCCGAGACGTCGATCGCCTCGAGCAGAATCGTCGTCCATCCCTGCCGCCCCCAGGCGTTGGGGACTGGCGCAAACGCCTGCGGCGCCATCATGGATTTGAACGCCTGCTCTTCGGGCGCAAGTTTCACATTGGCCGTCAGTCCGTCGGCGGCGAGAGTCGCGTAAATCCGCACGACTTTGAAAGCAGTTCTGTCGAAATGCGGCGCTTCGCGCGTTCCCTCGAGAGACATTGCGATGCGCCGGAAATCACGGCTGGTGGCCACGACTACTCCATCAAGACCTGACGCTGCGCGCGCCGCTCAAGAACATATGGCGCGCGGCGGCCAGCGCGTGCGCCTGACTGAGAATAGCAATAGAAGGCTTGTATGAACTTACCCCTGCCCCCCTCCCGTCGCTCCCTAATCGCGCCCTTCATGGCGATGGACGTGCTGCGCGACGCGAAAGCCTTGGAGCGCGCCGGCCGCAGCATCATCCATTTGGAGCTTGGCGAGCCCGGGGTCGCCGCGCCGCGCCACGTGCGCGAGGCCGCCACGGAGTCTTTGCGCCACGGCTCGATCGGCTATGGCGAAGCGCTCGGCGACGCGCCGCTGCGCGCCCGCATCGCGCGCCACTATGGCGAGCGCTACGGCGTCGACGTCTCGCCCGACCGCGTCATCGTCACGACGGGATCGTCCGGCGGATTTCTGCTCGCCTTTCTCGCCGCGTTCGATCCGGGAGCGAGGATCGCCGTCACTGCGCCCGGCTATCCGGCCTATGCGAACATCCTTTCGGCGCTCGGCTTGGAGCCGGTCCTGCTCGACGTCGGCCAAGAGACGCGCTTTGCGCCCACCGCGGCGATGCTCGAAGCGGCCCATCGCGACAGGAAGCTACACGGCGCGCTCTTCATGAGCCCGGCCAATCCGACCGGCGCGATGATCGCGCGCGAGGAACTGGCGCGGATCTGCGCCTTCTGCGAGGAGGCCGGAATCGCCTTCGTCTCGGACGAGATTTATCACGGACTCGAATATGAGATGCGGGCGGAGACCGCGCTGCGCTTCTCGCAACGCGCCCTCGTCATCAATTCCTTCTCGAAATATTACGCGATGACCGGATGGCGGCTCGGCTGGCTCGTCGCGCCGCCCGAATTGATGCGCCCGCTCGAACGCCTGCAGCAGTCGCTGGCGATCTGCGCCCCGACCTTGTCGCAGCGGGCGGCCCTCGCCGCTTTCGACGCGGGCGATGAACTGGAGGCGAACCGCGCCGCCTATGCGCGAAACCGGGCGCTTCTGCTCGACCATCTTCCCAGACTGGGATTGGACGATTTCGCGCCGCCCGACGGCGCCTTTTACATCTATGCCGACATCTCGCGCTTCACCGACGATTCGATCGGGTTCTGTCGGCGGATGTTGCACGAAGCCGGCGTCGCGACGACGCCCGGCCTCGATTTCGATCCGCGCCGCGGCGCAAAAACGCTGCGGCTCTCTTACGCCGGACCGGAGACGGACGTGCGCGAGGGCGTCGCCCGCCTGGAAGCCTGGCTGCGGCCCTAACTTCCGAAAGGCGTGCGCACGCGCTGCCACCAGCCGCCCTTCTTCGGGCGGTCGGGGTCCGCCTGCGTGATGACCACTTCCGTGGGCTCGCGCGGGGCGACCGGCTCGGGGGCGGGCGCGGGCGTCGGCGTCGGCGCCTGAGAAGGAGCGATCCGGGCGACCGGCTCGCTTGCGCGCTCTTGGGAGAGCGGCGCAATCTCGGCGCCGTTTACCGGCGGCGGAACCGGCAAGGGCGCCGGAAACTCCGGCGCCTGGGCCACACGCGGGGAGATCAGGGCCGGCGCCTCCTCCCGACCCTCGTCGAGCGCGAAGACCGCCGACGGGTCTTTGAATTCCTCCGGCAAGGGGGCGGATCGCCGCCACCGGCCAGGACCGCGCTCTGGACTTCGGTTGCCGCCGCGTCGGCCGCCGCGGCGGTCAGGCCGTTCCTCGGCGGGCGCCGGCGCGCCCTCGATCGCCGCCATGAAGGCGAGGCCTTCGTCGGACGGCTGGTCGACGCCGGGCGCCAAGAGTTCGCCGCCCTGTGCGCCGCCGCCACGGCCTCGGCGACGGCGACGGCGACGCCCGCGCGACGCCTCTTCATCCGCGCCAAAACGCGATCGTTCGCCGTTCTCGTCACGCTGATCGCCGTTCGACTCGACGGCTTCCTCTTCCGCCTCGACCATTTCGCCCGCGATCACGTCTTCCGGCGCCTCTTCCTCCAGAGGTTCGGCGAGCACCGAATCGACGCGCAACGGCGCGTCGCGCTGCGAAACCCGCGGCCCGGTCGCGAGTTCGCCGCGCTCGAGCGCGTGATAGGTCGCGCCGGTGAGCGTGTCATCGGCGGCGACCGTGATATGGACGCCGAAGCGGCGTTCGAGCTCCTGCAGATGGGCGCGCTTCTGGTTGAGAATGTAGAGCGCCACCACCGCACGGGTTCGCAGCGTCACGTCATGCGCGGCGCTCTTGACCAGCGCCTCCTCCAGCACGCGCAACACATGCAGCGCGACGGAGGCGGTGGAGCGCACATGGCCGGCGCCGGCGCAGTGCGGACATGGCACCGTCGAGCCCTCGACGACGCCGGCGCGGATGCGCTGGCGCGACATTTCGAGCAAGCCGAAATGCGAGATGCGGCCAACCTGAATGCGGGCGCGGTCGTTTTTCAGCGCGTCCTTCAAGCGCCGCTCCACGGCGCGATTGTTGCGACTCTCCTCCATGTCGATGAAATCGACGACGATCAGCCCGGCGAGATCGCGCAGTCGCAACTGCCGCGCGACTTCGTCGGCGGCTTCGAGATTGGTGCGAAGCGCCGTGTCCTCGATATTGTGCTCGCGCGTCGAACGTCCCGAGTTCACGTCGATGGCGACCAGCGCCTCGGTCTGGTTGATGACCAGATAGCCGCCTGATTTCAGCGTGACATGGTTGGAGAACATCGCATCGAGCTGAGCCTCGACGCCGCTTTCGGCGAAGATCGGAAACGCGTCGCGATGCAGGCGCACGTTCTTCGCGTGGCTCGGCATCAGCATGCGCATGAAGTCTTTGGCCTCGCGATAGGCGTCTTCGCCCGAAACGACGACTTCCTCGACGTCGCGCCCGTAAAGGTCGCGAATCGCCCGCTTGATGAGCGAGCCTTCCTCATAGACGAGGGTCGGGGCCGCGGAGCGCAGGGTCAATTCGCGCACGCTCTCCCACAGCCGCAGCAGATATTCGAAATCGCGCTTGACCTCCTGCTTGGTGCGCGTCGCCCCCGCGGTTCGCAGGATGACGCCCATGCCCTCCGGCACTTCGAGATCATGCACGATCTCTTTCAGGCGTTTGCGGTCGGCGCCGTCGGTGATCTTGCGCGAAATGCCCCCGCCCCGCGCGGTGTTGGGCATGAGCACCGAATAGCGGCCAGCGAGCGAAAGATAGGTCGTGAGCGCCGCGCCCTTGTTGCCGCGCTCTTCCTTGACGACCTGAACGAGCAGCACCTGACGGCGCTTGATGACCTCTTGAATCTTGTACTGGCGGCGGGCGCGCGGCGCGCGATAAGGCGCTTCATCCATCGCGTCCCCGCCGATGTGCTCGACGTGATCGTCCTCGTCGTCATGCTCTTCCTCGTCGTGCTCCTCAACCGGGGCGTCGACGCGGGCGCTGACCTCAGCCGTTTCGTCTTCCGAATCTTCGCGGGCGCGTTCACGCGCCTCGTCACGCTCGTCCTGTCGGCGCGCTTTCAGTTCGTGGTCGGGCTCGGTCGACTCAAGGGCGAACTCCTCGGCCTCGCCGGTCTCGACCAAGCCGAAACCGGCGGGATCGATCGAAATCCGCTCATGCTGCCCCGCAGCGAGCGTCTCATCGCCCGCCTCGGCCTCGATGTCCGAGCGCTCTGGCCCGGCCTCGACGGATTCGGGCTTTCCCGCGTCAAGCTGCTCCGCCCCGACGTCTTGGCCCCGCGCTTGGGTCTCGACGGCCGCTGGCCAAGCGTCAAGCGGTTCCTGCGCCCCCGCCTGAGGCGCGAACGCCGGCGCGGCTTCAGACCGCTCCTCGGCCGATTCGGCGAAGCCTGTTTCGGCCTGATCCTCGATGACGACCGGCGAAGCGGCCGAATCATCGAGGAGTTCGCCCGTCACAGCCTCGTCGGCGCTCACGCGCTTCTCGGCGCCCTCATGTTGGCGGCGGCGCGACCGGCGCCCGCGACCGTGCGGAACGCGCTCTTCCTCGTCGGCCTGCTGATGGGCGCGGCTCTCTTCGTCGAGCAGCGCCTGTCGATCGGCGACGGGGATCTGATAGTAGTCAGGGTGAATTTCCGCAAAGGCCAGAAAGCCGTGACGGTTTCCGCCATAGTCGACGAAAGCGGCCTGAAGGGACGGCTCGACCCGCGTGACCTTCGCGAGATAAATGTTGCCGCGTAGCGGTTTTTTGTCGGCAGCCTCGAAATCGAATTCCTGAACGCGGTTTCCACGTAGAACGACTACGCGGGTCTCCTCCGGGTGGGAGGCGTCGATGAGCATCTTGTTAGCCATGGGGGACTCTTCTGCGGCGTGGCGCGCAATAACGCCGACGGGGCAAGCCTGAGTCCTGGAAAAGACTCGGCGACCGCTCTTTGGCGCATCCTGACGGCGCGAACGCTTCTTGTGAGGATAAGGGAGACAGGCCTGCGGCCTGCGATACGCTTGCCGGCTTGCAAGCCGGCGGGACAAAGCGCGTCGCGCCTCGTCCCCGTGAGATGACGAACGAGCCAAGAGCCCATGCTTTTCGCGAAGCTGCGCCCTGCCGCGCGGACATGCCACACGGAGGAAACGCCTGCTCTCGCGCCTATCACGGTCCTGGCCATGAGATCGTCAAAAAACCTTTCGCGCCGCCAGGTGGCGGCGACCAAACGTCACGACCTGCACGGGGCGGCGCAACGGAAAGCAACTGTCCGAAATTCTGTTGGCTCGACTTGACGGCCGCATCTCGCGGAGAATATCGCGCCGCAGAATTCGCAGCTGTCTCCTTACATATCGGTCGACGTAGGCCGGCGCAAGCGCCGGCTCAGCTATTCACCGAAAAATTCGTGGAGATAGGTCCCGGAGCCGACGGCTTTCAGATAAGCTAACGATGCGTTAACGGCGCTCCTCCAAAATCGACAATCGCCGGATCGAGACGCCGCGAGAATCTAGGGACGAACATGAGGTCAGCTTTGCGCGCAGGAACGCCGCCACCGTTCGTCGCCATGGCGGCTGCGTTCCTCGCGGCTCTGGGCGGCATGGCGTGGCCCGCCGCGGCCGAGGAGCCGCCGAAGGAAATCTCCGCGCTGACCGCCCGCATTGAGGCGCTCCCCGATCGTTCCCGCCTCCTCTTTGATCTCACCGGCCTGCCGCCGGTGACCGCGCATCCCGTGGCGAACCCGCCGCGCATCATCGTCGATTTGCCCGAAGTGCTGTTCCGCATAGAGGCGAACGCTGGTCTGTCGCCCGGCGACAAGCTCATAAAATCATACCGTTATGGCATCTTCGCGCCAGGACGCTCGCGCGTCGTGATCGATCTCGCGGCGCCCGCCAAAATTCTCAAGGCGGACAGCGAGGCGGCGGCGGGGGGACCGCGGCTCGTCATCGAGCTCGCCCCGACCAGCGCCGCGCATTTCGCCGCCACCGTCGCGGAACAGGCGCGGCTACAGCCCGCGGAGCCGCCGAAAACGCCGGGAACGGCGGCCAAAGCGCCGACGGACAAACCGATGGTGGTCATCGATCCAGGCCATGGCGGGGTCGATATGGGCGCGACCGCCAAGCACGGCGAAATGGAAAAGGACGTCGTGCTCGAATTCGCCCGCGCGCTGCGCGACAAAATCCAGGAAACCGCCCGCGCCCGCGTGCTTTTGACCCGCGACCACGACATGTTTCTCCCGCTTGCCGAGCGGGTGCGAATCGCTCGTGAAAACAATGCTTCCCTGTTTGTCTCCATTCACGCGGACACGCTCGCCGCGTCCCGGGTCGAGGGCGCCACCGTCTATACCGTGTCCGAACGCGCCTCGGACGCCGAAGCGGCGCGGATGGCGGAGAAGGAGAATCTCGCGGATCAGGCCGCCGGACTTGAAAGCAAGGCGGACGCCGAAGAGGTCGGCGACATATTGTTCGAACTCACGCGGCGCGAGACCCGCGCCTACAGTCGCCAGTTTTCGCATTCGCTGATTTCATTTTGGAGGGAAGTCGGAGCGCTCAACAAAAACCCGAGCCGCTCGGCGGGTTTCGTCGTGCTCAAAGCCTTCGACGTTCCCTCCGTGCTGCTCGAACTCGGGTATCTTTCGAGCGAGAAGGATCTGTCGCGGCTGACGTCCCAGGACTGGCGCGAGCGCGCGGCGCAGAAAACCGCCGAAGCTGTTGACGCCTTTATCAGCGCGCGCAGCCAAGAAGCGCGGGCCCCCGCCGCGGCCCCCTCGCCCGCGGCGCGCCCACAATAAAACACAAAATCGCGGCACATGGAGACAGTCGCGACGCACGATCGCCCGCGCGTCGCAGCCGCCGAAGCGTGAGAAGCGCCGACGCGGCGTCACACACTGCGGGTAACGCTTCTCGCGTCGCGCCAATGTCGCGACCGGCGGCGTTTGCAGTCCAACGCGCCGCGAACCGGCGCCGGGAATTCGCCGAACGGTGGAATGATCCAAACGGGCGTTGTGAAGAAAGCGACCCAAAAAGTGCGATCGCTCACTATATCTGAGCCGAACGAGTCGCTCTCGCGCGCCGCAGGCTCAGGGGCTCGCCGCCGCGACACGGACTTTGGCATTGAAACAATAGCCGGCGCCAGCCGCCGGCCGCTCCAAGGGTGAGATTTCATGCGAATGCTCGCAAGGTTTTTGGGCTTCGTCTTCGCGACCGCGACGATCGTCTTCCTCATCGGAGCGATCGCCGGGTCCGGGCTGATCTATTATTTTTCCAAGGATCTGCCCGACACGGCCCAGCTGCGCGACTACGAGCCGCCCGTGACGACGCGGTTGCACGCCGGCGACGGCTCGATCCTCGCCGAATATTCGCATGAACGCCGCCTGTTCCTGCCGAGCTCCGCCATTCCCCAACTGGTCAAGCAGGCGTTCATCTCCGCCGAGGACAAGAATTTCTACAACCACATCGGCGTCGATCCGGAAGGCGTGATGCGCGCCGTGACGGTGCTCGCCCAGGGCGGCCGCCATGTGCAAGGCGCCTCAACGATCACCCAGCAGGTCGCCAAGAACTTCCTCGTCGGCAACGAGCGCTCGATTGAACGCAAGATTCGCGAAGCGCTCGTCGCCTTCCGCATCGAAGCCGCCTATCCCAAGGACAAGATTCTCGAGCTTTATCTCAACGAGATCTATCTCGGCCTTGGAAACTACGGCGTCGCCGCCGCCGCGCTGAATTATTTCAACAAATCGGTCAATGAGCTCACGCTCGCCGAGGCGGCCTATCTCGCGGCGCTTCCAAAGGCGCCGAGCAACTACAATCCGTTTCAAAACCGCGAGCGCGCCCTCGAACGCCGCAACTACGTCATCGATCGACTGATCGCCGACGGCTATGTGACGGCCGAAGAAGGCGCGAACGCGAAAGCGGAGCCGCTCGGCGTCAATCCGCGCGTTCTCTCGCCTAACACCTATGTCGCGGGCTATTTCGCCGAGGAAGTGCGGCGTCAGCTGCTGGAGCAGCACAGCGAGAAGAAGCTCTACGAGGGCGGCCTGTCGGTGCGCACGACGCTCGACCCGAAGATGCAGGCCTGGACGCGAAAGGCGCTGGCCGACGGCCTCGTTCGCTTCGACGAGGCGCATGGCTTTCGCGGCGCGATGAACCACATCGACATCTCCTCCGACTGGGGCGTGACGCTCTCCGCCATTCCCGCGCTTGGCGACGTCAAGCCGTGGCGCCTCGCCGTCGTGCTCGATGTGACCGGCGACGCCGCGCGCATCGGCCTTCAGCCCGGACGCGAGAAGTCCGGCGAAGTGGCGCGCGAACGCGAGACCGGCCTTCTCACGTCCGAAGGCATGCGCTGGACCGGCCGCACGCCGCGATCGGCTCTCAGCGCCGGCGACGTGATCTACGTCGAGCCGCTCGCCGGACGCGCCGGCCAATATCGTCTGCGCCAGATCCCCGACATCTCCGGCGCGATGGTGACGATGGACCCGCATACGGGCCGCGTCTTCTCCATGGTCGGCGGCTTTTCCTTCGACCAATCGTCATTCAATCGCGCGACTCAGGCGTTGCGCCAGCCCGGCTCCTCGTTCAAGCCCTTCGTCTATGCGACGGCGCTCGACAATGGCTATACGCCGTCGTCGTCGATCCTCGACGAGCCGATTTCGATCCAGCAGGCGGACGGCACCTACTGGACGCCGGAGAATTTCGAAGGCGGCCACGGCACCGGCGCGCATCCGCTGCGCTACGGAATCGAGCATTCCAAGAACATGATGACGGTGCGTCTGGCGAAAGACGTCGGCATGCCGCTCATCGCCGAATACGCCAAGCGCTTCGGCGTCTATGACGAAATGACGCCCTATCTCTCCATGGCGCTCGGCGCCGGCGAAACGACGCTGCTGCGCATGGTCACCGGCTATTCGATGCTGGCGAATGGCGGCAAGCGCATCAAGCCCACGCTGATCGACCGCATTCAGGATCGTTGGGGCAAGACGCTCTACCGCCATGACGAGCGTCAATGCATCGGCTGCGACTCCGCCAAATGGGAGAATCAGCTCGAGCCGAAGCTCATCGACAAGCGCGAACAAGTGCTCGATCCGCTCACCGCCTATCAGATCACCTCGATCATGGAAGGCGTGATCCAGCGCGGCACCGGCGTCTCGATCAGATCGGTCGGCAAGCATCTTGCCGGCAAGACCGGCACGACGAACGACGCCAAGGATCTCTGGTTCATCGGCTTTTCGCCCGATCTCGCGGTCGGCGTGTTCATCGGCTACGATCGGCCGCGCTCGCTCGGCAGCCACGCCCAGGCCGCGCAGTTCGCCGCGCCGATCTTCCGCGACTTCATGACGGTGGCTCTGAAGGACAAGCCCGATACGCCGTTCCGCGTGCCGCCGGGGATCAAGCTCATTTCCGTCGACGTGCATTCCGGGCTGCGTTCGTCGGGCGCAGGCACGATTCTCGAAGCGTTCAAGCCGGGAACGGCGCCGCCCGACTCCTACTCCGGCGGCGGCGGCCCGCGTCAGCTCGATACGCCGCATGACGTGGATCAGCAGGTCGGCAGCGGCACCGGCGGCCTCTATTAAATCGCGCACGGCGGCAGGGCGATCCGGCAAAGAATGTTTTTCCTCAACCTCATCCTGAGGGAGCGTGCGCAGCACGCGTCTCGAAGGACGAGGGTGAGGAAACCCTTCGCCCGATTTCCCTGAGCACCGCGGCCGGAGAATTTGGTTTGCTGCCGCCAGCTCATATATGCTCCAAGCGATGACCCTCGACGCCGAAACAACCGCGCATGTGACGCTGGAGACCGCGGCTGGCGTCGCGATCCTTACGCTGAACAGCCCCGCATCGCGCAACGCTCTATCTCTCGCGATGATCGACGCCCTCTCGGGCCGGCTCGACGCGCTTGCCGGCCGCGACGACGTTCGCGTCGTCGTGCTGCAGGCGGAAGGTCCCGCCTTTTGCGCCGGCCATGACCTCAAGGAGCTGACGGCGCATCGCAACGATCCTGACCGGGGCCGCGCCTTCTTCGATAGGACGATGCGCGCCTGCTCGGCCTTGATGCAGAAAATCGTGACGCTGCCTCAGCCGGTCGTCGCGGCCGTCGACGAGATGGCCACGGCCGCCGGCTGCCAGCTCGTCGCGAGCTGCGATCTCGCCGTCGCCGGTCCGCGCGCGCGCTTCTGCACGCCGGGCGTCGACATCGGCCTTTTCTGCTCGACGCCGGCGGTGGCGCTCTCGCGCAACGTCGCGCACAAACAGGCGATGGAGATGCTGCTGACGGGCGCTCCCATCGGCGCCGAGGCGGCGCTGCGCATCGGTCTCGTCAACCGCGTTTCAACCGATGGCGCCCGAACCGGCGCGCTGGCGCTGGCGCGAACCATCGTCGAAAAATCCCCGCAGGCGATCCGCTTCGGCAAGCGGGCTTTCTACGCTCAATGCGAGAAGCCGCTCAGTGAGGCCTATGAGCTGGCCGGCGCGGTGATGGTCGAGAACATGCTGGCGGAAGACGCCAAGGAGGGCGTCGCGGCCTTTCTGGAGAAGCGGGCGCCCACATGGGCGGAAAGGTGAAGGACATTCCGCGACGCCGCAGGCTCATGGAGAGTTAAGCGCGGCGACATGCGGGGCGCGCAGCTCTCGGCTGCGCTGCGACGCAAATCTTTCTTGCGCCCTCTCAGCTAACCGGACGAAGCGCCGCACGCTATTTCGATCTTAAATGATGTTCGCCGCTCGCGGCCTGTTGCGCTCGGCGCGTCATTTTTGAAGGAGGAGAAAATGTCCAGATTGCGCAATCGCGTCCTGCATCTGGCGCTGCTCCTCGCGCTGGCGATCGCCTTCACGCTCGCTGCTTTCCCGGCGCGCGCAGGCTGACCATCGAGAGCCGCCGCGAAACACGCGTCAGCTGCTTTGGCGGACGTCGTGACTTATCGCGAGTTTTTGAACTCATTTTTTGGAGAGTGCAATGAATGCTTTTCGTCTTTCGATCGCGCTTGTCGTCGCATCCTGCGCTTTCGCGCCGCATCCCGCGAAGGCGGATTTTACGGTCTGCAACAGAACGCCCGATCAAGTCACTGTCGCATCGGCCTGGGTGAGCCCGAGCGGCGGATTCACATCGGAGGGATGGTGGAAGCTTCGCGCCTGCGGCGGCTGCGAAAGAGTCGTCCTGCGCAGCGAGACCTCCGATCCGCACAATTATTTTTTCTACGCCCACGGCGACGGCCGAGAATGGCGCGGCCATTCCGCCTTCTGCACGACTCCGGGGGCGTTCAAGATCGGCGACGCCAAGCGCTGCATATTTGGCCGACGCGGCCAGATGAAGAATTTCGTTCATGTCACGAGCCGCAGCGGCAATCATACGCACAGCCTGACCGGCCGTTCGAGCAGCGGCCGCGTGTGCATCGATTGAGCGCTGCTATTCGCCGAGATAGCGCAGCGCCGCAGCGGCGGCGAAAGGGCAAAGCGCGAGAGCGGCGAGCGTGATCGCGCTAAGAATCGCGAAGGGCGCGTAGAAGGGCACGGCGCCGCCGCTCGCCGCCTCCGCGGCGGAGACGCCGAAGATCAGCACCGGGATCGTCAGCGGCAGGACGAGCAACGCCATCAAGAGGCCGCCCCTTCGCACGGTCACCGTCGCCGCCGCGCCGATGGCGCCGATCAGCGTGAGCGCCGGCGTGCCGACAAGCAGCGTCGCGACGACGCCGAGCAGCGCCATGGCCTCCTGCTGCAGCATCAGCCCCAGAAATGGCGCGGCGATCACGAGCGGCAGGCCGGTCGCCGCCCAATGCGCCGCGCATTTGACGAGCACCGCCAATTCGAGCGGCGTCTCGGAAAGATGGAAGAGATCGAGAGAGCCATCCTCGGCGTCGGCCTGAAACAGGCGGTCGAGACAGAGCAGCGTCGCCAGCAGCGCCGCGATCCAGAGGATCGCCGGCCCGATGCGGGCGAGAAGATTGGGATCCGGCCCAACCGCGAAGGGAACGATCGCGACGAGCGTCAGGAAGAATACGACGCCCATCGCGCCCGAACCGCCGATGCGGCGCGCCACGCGCCATTCGCGCAGAAAAAGCGCGGCGAGCGGCGCGCTCACGAGGCGCCGCCCAAGGCAAGCGACGCCGCCTCTTGGAGCCCCAGCGGCTCATGCGTCGCAGCGACGATCAATCCGCCGTTGTCGCAATGATCGCGCATCGCGATGGCGAATTTCTCGCGCGAGGCGCGGTCGAGCGCCGTCAGCGGCTCGTCGAGCAGCCAGAGCGGCCGGAAGGCGACGAGGAGACGCGCCAGCGCGGCGCGGCGCTTCTGGCCGGCGGAGAGCGCGCCGAACGGCGCGCCGGCGACATGGCCGAGGCCGACGATCCCTAGGGCGGCGTCGATCGTATGGCTTCGCCCATCCGGCCCGCGAGCGAGATAGCGCGACCAGAAATCGAGGTTTTCCTCGATCGTCAGCGCGGATTTCAGGCCATCGTTATGCGCAAGATAATGCGCCTGCTGCGGCAGTTCGACGTCGGGAGGCCCGCCTTCGAGAGCGATCGAGCCTCCCGCGCGCGGCAGGAGGCCCGCCAAGGCCCGCAGCAGCGTCGATTTCCCGGCGCCGTTGGGGCCCGTCACGATCAGCGCCTGCCCGGCGGAAAGCGAAAAGCTCACGCGATCGAGCACGCGCCTGCCCCCGCGCAAAACGCCGAGATTGTCGACGCAAAGGCGTAAGGCGCCATCGACGGGCGGCTGAACGGGCTGGGACGCATCGATCGACATACGCTCCGCATAGAGCTTTGCGACCGACTCCGCCAGACGCGGCGGACCGAGAGCGTCGCGAGCCCCTCCGCTCGCGCTTCAGGCGTCCCGCCCCGGCGGCCCGCTGGCGCAGACGGGACGGGAATGCTAAGCAGCGCATACCCTTTCTTGGGCGCTCAGCGGCCCAAGTTCTCGCCAATAGCGCGCGGCGCGCCCGTTATTCAGGGATTGCCCAATACGTGACGAAGCATAAGAGCTTAGAGGATTACGCGGCAAGGCGATTCCGCTTTGCCGGCAACGCCTTGCTGGAGTTCAGCGATCCGTTCTTCGCCCAGATCGACAGGCTGCGCGCCGAGTTCGAGGCGCAGGGCAAGCATTTCGTCAGCTTCGCCAATTACGATTATCTCGGGCTCGCGAATCACCCGCGGATCCGCGAGGAGGCGAAGCGCGAGATCGACGGTCTCGGCATCGGCGCGCTGGCCTCGCGGCTCGTCGGCGGCGAACGCACCACGCACAAGCCGTTCGAGGCGGAGATCGCCGAATTCCTTGGCATGGAAAGCGCGCTGACGCTCGTGTCCGGCTATCTCTCCAACGTCACGACGATCGCCTGGCTGATGAGCGGCAAGCGCGACGCGATCTTCATCGACGAACTGGCGCATAACAGCATCGTCGCGGGCGCCGACGGCGCGCCGGCGCAGGTCTTCAAATTCCGCCACAACGACTTGGATCATCTCGACCATCTGCTTGCGCGCCACCGCGAGGAATACCGCAACGTTCTGATCGTGGTGGAAGGCGTCTACAGCATGGACGGCGACACCGCCGACCTGCCGCGGCTTCTCGCCATCAAGGACAAATACAAAGTCTGGCTGCTCGTCGATGAGGCGCATTCGCTCGGCGTGCTCGGCGCGACGGGCCGCGGCCTCGCCGAACACCAAGGGGTCGACCCGGGGCGCATCGATCTCATCGTCGGCACCATGTCGAAGACGCTCGCGTCCTGCGGCGGCTACGTCTGCGGCAAGAAGCAGGTCATCGACTGGTTCCGCTATACGCTGCCGGGCTTCGTCTACAGCGTCGGCCTGTCGCCCGTCATTCTCGCCGCCGCGCGCACCGCCCTGCGGCTGATGCAGGAAGAGACCTGGCGCATCGCCAAACTCGCGGACAACGCCGAGCTCTTCCGGACGGTCGCGCATGAGGCGGGATTCTCGACGGGGCCGGCGATCGGCCGCGGGGTGGTGCCGATCCTGTTCTCGAGCGACGTCGAAACCATGTGGGCGTCGCAGCATCTGCTGGAGAACGGCTATTACGTGCCGCCGGTGGTGCGCATCGGCGTGCCGAAGGATGGGCCGCGGCTGCGCTTCTTTTTCTCGGCGAATCACGGCGAAGCGGAAATCCGCGGCGTCATCCAGACGCTGCGCGACATGCCGCCGGTGACGGAAGAGGCGCATCAGATCGTCGCCGCCGCCATGGCCGGCGGATAGGCCTTTCGCCATATCCGCGTCACTTTGACGCTTTCGGTTAACGCCGACTTGCCGCTAGGACTTATCTTATGGCGCGGATCGAGATTCTTCCGGTCGACGGCCCCTTTCGCTTTGCGACCTTCTGCAGGCTGCCGCGATTGCTCTATGCCGGCGCGCAAGGCTTCGCGCCGCCGCTCGACGTCGAGCGCTGGAGCGTCTTCGCCCATACGCTCAACCCGCATTACAAGCTGGTCGAAGAGCAGAAATTTCTCGCGCGCCGCGACGGCCAATGGGTCGGCCGCGTGATGGCGCAGATCTATAAGCCCGGCGTCGTTCCAGTCGGCGCCTCCAACGCCCAGTTCGGCGCGCTCGACGCTATCGACGATATCGAAGTCGTGCGCGCGCTGACCGAGGCCGCCGAGGACTGGCTGCGCGGCAAAGGCGCGGAGCGGATCAACGGGCCGTTCTCGCCCTCGGTCAACAAGGAGTGCGGACTTCTAGTCGATGGCTTCGATGCGACGCCGATGTTTTTCATGCCCTGGCATCCGCCCTATCTCTCGCGCCATCTCGAGGCGCTGGGCTATGAGAAGGCGCAGGACCTCTTGTCCTACCGATTCGACATTTCGAGCGATGAAGTCGAGAAGCCGGCGCGCATTTCAACGCGGCGCGAATGGCGCGGTCGCCTGAAGCTCAGGCCGCTGAACATGAAAGCCTTGAAGCAGGGCGAAACCGCGCTGATGGCCGAGCTGTTCAATGACGGCTGGAGCGGCAATTGGGGTTTCGTGCCCTTCACCAAGGAAGAATTCGACTCCGACGCCGACGCGCTGCAATATCTCGTGCCGGCGGATTTCGGCGTCGTCGTCGAGCTTGACGGCGTCCCGCAATCCTTCGCGATCGCGCTTCCCAATCTCAACGAGATTTTGGCCGATCTCAACGGCCGTCTGTTCCCCTTCGGCTGGGCGCGCGCGTTTAAGCGTTTCCGCTCGCATCAGTTCAAATCGGCGCGGCTGTTGCTGCTTGGCACGCGAAAGGCGCTGCAAAGAAGCGCGACCGGCGGGGCGATCTTTCTGTCGCTCGTCGAAGAGATGCGGCGGCGCCACGCGAAAATCCGCGTTCCGCATCTCGAAGCGGGCTGGGTGTTGGAAAGCAACGCCGACATGCGCCGGCCGATCGAAATGTTCGGCGGCAAGGTCGACAAGATTCACCGCATCTATGAAAAGCGCCTCACGGTCGGCGGTGGCGAGGCGATGCGTATGCGCGACGGCGTTAGGGCGACTCAGCTACAGGATGCAACGTCATGAACGGCATATCCGTCACCGCCAATGGCGCCGACCGCTCGCATGTGGAACGGCGCAAGTTGATCCTCGAAAAATATCCGCAAGTGCGCCAGCTCTTCGGCAAGGACCCGGTGACCTTCAAGATCGCGGCGGCGATCTTCGCCCTTCAGCTGGTCATCGCCGCGATCTTGGGTTCGCTCGGCCTCTCCTACTGGTGGCTGTCGCTCCTGATGGCGATCTGCGTCGGCGCCTTCGCCAATCACGCCAATTTCGTCATCATCCACGACGCCATCCACAATTGCGTGTTCGAGAGCCCGCTCGCCAACAAGTGGACGGCGATCCTCGCCGATCTCCCCAACGCCTTTCCGACGGCGATGGGCTTTCGCTGCTATCACATCAAGCATCATTCGCATCTGTCGGCCTATGACTATGACGCCGACGTTCCGAGCCGCTGGGAGGTCGAATGGGTCGGCAATAGCGGCTGGCGCAAGGCCGTTTGGCTCTTCTTCTTCCCCGCGATCCAGCTTGCGCGGCTGTCGCGCCTCAAGGGCACGGTGCCGATCTGGGGAACCTGGACCTATATCAACACCGCCGTCATCGCCGTTTTCGATCTTTTCGTGCTCTGGGCCTTCGGGCCGAACGCCCTGCTCTATCTTTTCTTTTCCTTCTGGTTCTCGGTTGGAGGCTTACATCCGTTGAGCGCGCGCTGGCTGCAGGAGCATTTCGCCTTCGGCCCCGACCAGGGGACGTTCGACTATTACGGCCCGCTCAATACGCTCGCGCTCAATATCGGCTATCACAATGAGCATCACGATTTCCATGAGATCCCGTGGAACCGTTTGCCGGAGCTGAAGGCGATGGCGCCGGAGTTCTACGACGATCTGCGCTGCCATCGCTCCTGGGTGGCGCTGCTCGTCACCTTCATCTTCGATCCGACCTATTCGCTCGGAACCCGATCGGAAAATGTGACGCAGGCAGCGCGCGGCGCGCACGCCATCTCGCCGGCGGAGTAGACCAATGTCGCAGGACGCAAGAACGGAAGCGCTCGACGCTTCGCCCCGCCTCTTCGAGAGCGATCTTCTCGACAAGCTGTCGCGCGTGCATCATCTGACGCCGGTGATCGTCTATTGCCCGATCATTCTCGGCCTGGTGATCTATTCGCTCACGTTCAACAGCGTGACGCTGGTCGCGCTTGGCCTCGTCGTCGGCTATCTCGGCTGGACGCTCACCGAATATTTCGGCCATCGTTATCTCTTCCACACCGTGTTCGCGCTGCCCTTCGGCCTCGGGCCGCGCTTCCAGTTCCTCATTCACGGCGTGCATCACATCTATCCCAACGACCCGCTGCGGCTCGTCATGCCGCCGCTGCTCTCGGCGCCGATCATGCTGATCGCGCTGGTCTGCGCCCGCCTGATTTTCGGCGCGACCTTCGCGTGGCCGGCGCTGGCCGGCTTCATCATGGGCTATGTGATCTATGATTGCGTGCATTACTGGACGCATCACGGGCAGCCGAAATCCGACTTCGGCCGCTTGGTGAAGCGCCTGCACATGCTGCATCATTTCCGCGACGCCGAAAAAGGCTTCGGCGTGCACGCGATCTGGTGGGACTATGTGTTTGGCACGGCCTATCGGAAGGATGAGACGCCCGGCACGCGCGCGGTGTAAGGGCGCGCTACCTCCCCCTTGCGGGGAGGTCGATCGCCGAAGGCGATCGGGTGGGTAATGAAAAACTCACCCCACCCGGCTTGCTGCGCAAGCCACCCTCCCCGTCGAGGGGAGGGAAAGCGCCCATATCGGCGACAGTCGCCGAATTTCACGACTGCCCCGTCCTTGCAAACCACTCGTCTTCCGAGATCACCTCGATCCCCAGCTCCGCCGCCTTTTTGAGCTTCGATCCCGCGCCCGGCCCGGCGACGACGAGATCGGTCTTCTTCGACACCGACGCCGCGACATGCGCGCCGAAGCGCTCGGCCTGCGCCTTGGCTTCGTCGCGCGTGAGGCGTTCGAGAGAACCGGTGAAGACCACCGTCTTGCCGGCGACGGGCGATGCGGACGCCACCGCCGGCATCGGCTCCAGCGTGATTTGTTTGAGAAGCGCGTCGAGTTCGCGCTCATTGTGCGGCTCGGCGAAAAAATCATGCAGCGCCTCGGCGACGACCGGACCGACCCCGTCGATCGAATCGATGCGGGCGCGCGCTTCGCTCCCCAACGCCGCATCACGGGCCGTCTCGCGCAGCGACTCGAAATCGCCGAAATGGCGCGCGAGCCGGCGCGCATTGGTCTCGCCGACATGGCGCACGCCAAGCGCAAAGATGAAGCGATTGACCGGAATGCTTCGACGCGCCTCGATCGCCGCAAAGAGATTGCGCACCGAGGTCTCGCCATAGCCCTCGCGTTCGGAAAGACGCGGCGACATCTGCGCTTCGCGCTCGGGCAGCGTGAAAATGTCGGACGCGGTCTTGATCATTCCCTCGTTGAAGAAAAGTTCGATCTGCTTGTCGCCAAGTCCCTCAATATCCATGGCGTTGCGCGAGGCGAAATGCTTTAGGCGTTCGACCGCCTGGGCCGGACAGACGAGCGATCCCGTGCAGCGGCGCACGACATCCGCTTCGCCGGTCTTCGCATCGATCTCGCGCAGCGCCGCCGAGCCGCAGCGCGGGCAGACATGCGGAAACTGATAGGGCTTCGCGCCGTGCGGCCGCTTCTCCGTCACCACCTCGACGATCTGCGGAATGACGTCGCCCGCGCGCTGCACGACCACCGTGTCGCCGATGCGAATATCCTTGCGCGCGATCTCATCTTCATTGTGCAGCGTCGCGTTCTGCACGACGACGCCGCCGACCGTCACAGGTTCGAGCCGCGCCACCGGCGTCAACGCGCCCGTGCGCCCGACCTGGATTTCGATGTCGCGCAAAATCGTCATCGCGCGTTCGGCGGGGAATTTGCGCGCGACGGCCCAGCGCGGCGCGCGCGAGACGAATCCGAGCCGCTCCTGCAGCGCGATGTCGTCGACCTTGTAGACGACGCCGTCGATGTCATAGCCGAGCGTCGCGCGCTGCGCTTCGATCGCGCGGAAATGCGCCAGCATGTCTTCCGCGTTGTCGCAGAGCGTCGTCAGCGGATTGACGGGCAGACCGTAACGGCCCAACGCCTCAAGCACGCCGATCTGCGTATTCGCAGGCAATGCGCTCGTCTCGCCCCAACCATAGGCGAAGAAATGCAGCGGCCGCGACGCCGTGATCTTCGGATCGAGCTGCCGCAGAGAGCCTGCGGCGGCGTTGCGCGGATTGGCGAAGAGAGTCTTGCCCAGCTCCTTCTGCCGCGCATTGAGCGCCGCAAAATCCTTGTGCGTCATATAGACTTCGCCGCGCACTTCAAAAACGTCGGCATGATCGCCGCGCAGCCGTTGCGGAATCTCGTCGATCGTTCGGACATTGGCGGTGACGTCTTCGCCCTCATAACCGTCGCCCCGCGTCGCCGCCTGCACGAGATGGCCTTTCTCGTAGCGCAGCGAACAGGACAGCCCGTCGATCTTCGGTTCAAAGGTGAAGCGCAGCGGGCTTTCGCCCAGGCCGAGAAAGCGGCGCACCCGCGCGACGAACTCCAGAACCTCTTCGTCCGAGAAGACGTTGCCGAGCGAGAGCATCGGCACGGCGTGCTTCACTTTGGCGAATTTTTCAGACGGCTTGGCGCCGACTGTCTTCGTCAGCGACTGCGCCGTGGCGAGTTCGGGGAACGCCTTTTCCAATTCCTCATAGCGACGGCGCAGCGCGTCATAGTCGGCGTCGGAGACGCTCGGCGCGTCTTCCTGGTAATAGCGGCGATCATGCGCCGCGATCTCCTCCTGCAGCCGCGCATGTTCGGCGCGCGCTTCGGAAAGGGAAGGCTCGGGAAGCGACTTGGCCATGTGCTGGACGATCCGGTCGACTTGGCGCGCCAGACGGCGCTTTATTCTCGCAGGGCTTCAAGAGCGTGTTCTAACCGATCGCTACCCCAGAATAGCTCCTCTTTTGCAAAAAAGCTCGGCGCGCCGAACACGCCCCGACTCTTGGCCTCCTCCGTGCGCGCTCTGAGCAATCGCTTGACGGACTCGTCAATGGCGCGGTTAAGAATCGGCTCCGCGTCGAGCGAGAGGCCTCGTAAAATTTCCTTCAGCACGGAGGGGTCGGAGATGTCGAGGTCATCGGAAAAATTGGCGCGATAGACGGCCCGAACGAAAGCAGCAAGCTTCTCCGCCTCATCCAACGCGGTCGCGACGCGCGCGGCCAAAAGGCCGTTGCGCGGAAAGGCGCTGGGCCGGCGCCAGGCGACGCCCTTGCTCTGGCAGAGACGCTCGACGTCGCGCCACATATAGGCGCCCTTTGCCGGATAGAGATTGAAAGGTGAATCCCGCCAGCCCTGCTCGGCGAAGATCGGCCCAAGAAGAAAGGGTCGCCACGCCACCTCGACGCGCGCGGCGGCGGCCTTCGCCTCGATCTCTTCCGCGGCGACATAAGAATATGTGCTTGCGAATTCGAACCAGAATTCGAGTTTCTCCGCCATCGCCGCGCGCCTAAGCCGCTTCCGGCGCCGCGCCGACAAGGCGGCGCGCGTCGCGCGCGCTGATCGGGCGCCCAAAGGCGTAGCCCTGCGCGAAGCCGCAGCCGAGTTGAAAAAGCTCGATGGCGTCCTGCTCGGTCTCCGCGCCCTCGGCGACGACGTCCAGGCCGAGATCCTGCGCCAGCGCGATGATCGAGCGCAGAATGATGGGGCGCGCGCCCTTGCCGGACTGTTTGATGAAGGAACGGTCAATCTTGATCGTGTCGAAGGGGAAGCGCTGCAAATAGGCGAGCGACGAATAGCCGGCGCCGAAATCGTCGAGCGACAGCCCCGCGCCGAGTTCCCTGATGCGCGCCAGCATCTGCGCGGCATATTCGGGATTCTCCATCACCAGACTCTCGGTCAGTTCGAGTTTCAGGCTGCCTTTGGCGATATCATTGCGCATCAACACGCTTTTGACGTCGCGCAGCAGGTCGTGACGCAACAGCTGGCGCGATGAAACATTGACGGAGGCGAAAATCGGCGGATCGACCGCAAGCGCGCGCTGCCAGGCCGCGAGTTCGCGCGCCGTGCGCTCCAGCGCCACAAGTCCGAGGTCGACGATCAGCCCCGTCTGCTCGGCGATGGGAAGGAATTCGGAAGGCTCGAGCCGACCCAGGCGCAGATGGTCCCACCGCAGCACGGCTTCGAAACCGGCGATGGTGCGATCCTCGAGCCTGACGATCGGCTGGAAAAACACCTTGATCTCGCCGCGCTCCAGCGCCCGCCGCAGATCGGCCTCGAGCGTCAGCCGATCGGAGCGTTGCGCGCGCATGGCGGGACGGAACACTTCGATGCGGTTGCCGCCGGAGCGCTTGGCGTGGCGCATGGCGATCTGCGCGTCTTCCAGCATGTCGCCGGCGCCGGGATGCGTCTGCTGGTCATAAAGCGCGATGCCGATCGAGGCGAACAGCGCGATCTCGCGATCGGTGAAGCGCACCGGAATAGACAGCGAGCGGCGCACCGAATCGGCGATGGAGATGACATGGTCGGCGTGCGATTCGGACACAAGGATGATCGCGAATGTATCGCCGGAAAGTCGCGCCAGCGTGTCTTGAGGCTGCAGCAGCCGCGTCAGGCGATGCGCCACGGTGAGCAGAATGCTGTCGCCCATGGCCATGCCGACCTGCTCATTGATCTGTTTGAAGCGGTCGATGTCGATGACGAGGATCGTCGGGCGCACGTCCTTTTCCATGCGCGCGAGAATCAGGGCGGCCTCCAGCCGGTCGAAGAACAATTCGCGGTTCGGCAGGCCCGTGAGATTGTCATGCACGGCGTCGTGCAGCAGCCGCTCCTGAGCGTTGCGCTCGTCGGTCACGTCATTGAGCGTGCCGACGACGCGGATCACCTCGCCGTCCGGGCCGACGACGGGCCGCGCCCGCAGCCGGTAGCAAAGATAATGGCCGTCCGCGGCGCGCAGGCGGAAGTCCTGATTAATGCGGCCGCGCCGCTGCTCGAGAATGGCGTCGAGGCAGGCGCGATAGCGGTCCTGCTCGAAAGGATGCAGTAGATCGAGCCAGGAGGAGGCGGCGCCCTCGAGCCCGCCGCGGTCGAGTCCGAGCGCCGCTTCCGCCTCCGGGCTGACGTAGATGTGATCCGACGGAACGTCCCAGTCGAACACGATCTCATTCGCGCCGGTGAGCGCGAGGGCCTTGCGCTCGACGTCGCTGATCGCGCCGTGCGACAGCCCGCCGGCGGCGAAGGCGTTCTGCATCACC
The DNA here is from genome assembly GCF_000304315.1 of Methylocystis sp. SC2. Classification (NCBI taxonomy): domain Bacteria; kingdom Pseudomonadati; phylum Pseudomonadota; class Alphaproteobacteria; order Hyphomicrobiales; family Methylocystaceae; genus Methylocystis; species Methylocystis hydrogenophila. Next base: position 866,898 of record NC_018485.1, read on the forward strand.
GTGAACCCGATCAGCATCACGATGAGCACCAGGCCCCCGACGAGCGCCGGAGAGACGAGATCGTTGGTGATCCAGCCGGCGACCGCAAATCCCGCCGTCGCCACCCACACGGCCAGCAGGAACCACGTCGGGATCAGCATAATCGCCCGATCGAAGCCATGCGTCGCGAGATAGAGAATCAGCACGAAGCCGACGACGGCGGCCGTCGCCAGCGAGATGCGCGCCACGCCGGCGGCGACGGGCGCGTCGAACACCGCCAGACCGACAAGGTCCAACAGGATCAGCAGCCACAGGGCGGCGACGTGCCAGGCGCGCACATGCCAGCGGTTGAGGTTCAGATAGGCGAAAAGGAAGACGACGAGCGTCGCCGAGAGAACCGTCTCGGCGCCGGCGCGCCAGATGCGGTTGGCGTTGGCGTCAAAGCCGAAAATCTTGTCCCAGAAGCCGAAATCGATGCACACATAGGCCAGCACCGCCCAGGCGAGCGCCGCCGCCGCCGGGAAGATGACGGCGCCTTTCACCACAAAGACGATGGTCAAAAACAGCGCGAGCAGGCCGGCGATGCCGATGACGATGCCCTTGTAGAGCGTCAGGCTCGTCACCTTGTCCTTATAGGCGGCCGGCTCCCACAAATAGAGCTGCGGCAGGTTCGGCGTGCGCAGCTCCGCGACATAGGTGACCGTGGTCCCGGGGTCGAGCGTCAGCCGGAAAACGTCGGCGTCGGAGGCGTCTTCGGCCTCGGGCGGAAAGCCCTGGCTCGCCGTGATCGCCGAAATGCGCGTCGAGCCGAGATCGGGCCAGATGACGCCCGAGCCCTGGAGACGGTAATGCGGGGCGACGATCAGGCGCTCGATCTGCTCATCCGTGTCGTTGGTGAGCGCGAAAACGATCCAGTTGGGCTGACTGCCGGCTTCCTTGGCGCCGACCTCGATACGGCGGACGATGCCGTCCGAGCCGGGCGCGGTCGAGACCTGCAGCCGGTCGCCCTGCGAGGAATGTTTCTCAACGACATTGGTGAGATCGATCGCCCGCGCGCCTTGCGGCACCCGCACCGACTCCATGGCGACGGCCTGAGCGGAGAGGATGAACAAAAAGAGCGCAATCAGGTATTTTTTCAGACGCACGAACTCTCTTCTCGATGCCGCATGCTCGGAGAACGCGTCTGGCGCGGCCGATGGCGGGCGCCAAGCGCGTGGGCGGGCTGTCATCGCCAGACTCTGATCGGAAAGTGGTAGAGGCTTCCGGCACCGCCGGCAAGCCGATTCGCCAAGCTTTGCAATAACGGTATGTTCCTTGCGTCGCCGCGCTTCTTGGCCGCGCTTGCGGAGCGCGGACGGCGCCAATATACGCTGCTTGAAGGCCACCGTCGCAATCTGCAGGCGCATGGCGGTTTTTTTGCGGTGTGCCCACCCGCGACATTCTGGGAAAACGGGAACGGATTGGATGCGAAGCGCTCTCGGCGGCCCTCGCCTTCTGCTGCGCCGACTCCGCGAAATCAGCGCGGAACCGGTGAGCGCACAGGCGCGGCTCGACAAGATCGTGGTGCAGATCGCCGCGAATATGGTCGCCGAGGTTTGTTCCGTTTATGTGCTGCGCGCCGACCAGCGCTTGGAGCTTTACGCCACGGAGGGCCTGAACCGCGAGGCCGTGCATCTCACCACGATGCACGCGGGCGAAGGGCTTGTCGGCCTGATCGCCAAGAGCGCCGAGCCTCTCGCGCTCTCCGAGGCGCAGGAGCATCCCTCCTTCTCCTACAAGCCGGAGACGGGCGAAGACGCCTATCACTCCTTCCTTGGCGTGCCGATTCTGCGCGGCGGCAACACGCTTGGCGTGCTCGTCGTGCAGAACAAGGTGCGCCGCGTTTATTCGGAAGAAGAGATCGAGGCGCTGCAGACGACGGCGATGCTGCTCGCCGAGCTGATCGCCTCGGGCGAATTGCAGGCGATCGAAGACCCGCGCGACCTCGCGCTTTATCGCCCGGCGTCGCTGAGAGGCGCGCCGATGGCGGAAGGCGTCGGCCTCGGCCATGTGCTGCTGCACGAGCCGCGCGTCGTCATCAAGCAGCTCGTCGCCGAGGACATGCCCTCTGAACTCGCAAGGCTCGAACATGCGATCGACGCGATGCGCCAGTCGATCGACGAACTCGTCGCGCATAGCGACCGCATCGCCGCCGGCGAGCCGCGCGACGTGCTCGAAACCGTGCGCATGGTCGCCTATGACCGCGGCTGGGTGCGCCGCCTGCGCGAAGCGGTGATGACCGGACTGACCGCCGAGGCCGCGGTCGAGCGCGTCCAGAACGACGCGCGCGCGCGCATGCAGCGTCAGACCGATCCCTATCTGCGCGATCGTCTGCACGATCTCGATGATATCGCCAACCGCTTGCTGCATCAGCTGACGGGTCAAAGCTACGTCGCCGATCGCGACAGCGTGCCGGAAAACGCCATCATCGTGGCGCGCAACATGGGGCCGGCGGCGCTTCTCGACTATGACCGCAAGCGGCTGCGCGGCCTCGTGCTGGAGGAAGGCGGACCGACGAGCCACGTCGCCATTGTCGCGCGCGCGCTCGGCGTCGCCACCGTTGGACTCGTCGCCGGCCTGATCGACATCGTCGAAACCGGCGATCCGATCATCGTCGACGGCACGACCGGCGAAGTGCATGTCCGGCCGCAGCCCGACGTGCAGAGCGCTTATGCTGAAAAGGCGCGGCTGCGGGCGCGGCGTCAGGAGCAATACGCCAAGCTGCGCGACGTGCCGGCGATCACCAAGGACGGCGTCGAAATCTCGCTGCACATGAACGCCGGCCTCGCGATCGACATGCCGCATCTGCGTGAGACCGGCGCGAATTCGATCGGACTGTTCCGCACCGAGTTGCAATTCATGCTCGCGCCGCGCTTTCCGCGCATGGACGAGCAATATCGCTTTTACAAAGCCGTGCTCGACGCGGCGCCGGAGAAGCCGATCACGTTTCGCACGCTCGACATCGGCTCCGACAAGATCCTTCCCTATATGGCGAAGATCGAAGAGGAGAACCCGGCGCTCGGTTGGCGCGCGATCCGCATCGGTCTCGACAGGCCGGGGCTTTTGCGCATGCAGCTGCGCGCGATGCTGAAGGCGGGCGCCGATCGCGATCTGCGCATCATGTTTCCAATGATCGCCAATGTCGCCGAATTTGATGCGGCGAAGGCGATTGCGCTGCGGGAGCTCGACCACATCACGCATCATCGCCATCCGCCGCCGACGCGCCTGGAGCTCGGCGCGATGGTGGAGGTGCCGTCGCTCTTGTGGGAAATCGATCTTATCGCCGAACGCGCGGATTTTCTGTCGGTCGGATCGAACGATCTGGTGCAGTACATGTATGCGGCCGACCGCGACAACACGCGCGTCTCGAAGCGCTACGACAATCTCTCGCGGCCGGTGCTGCGCGCGCTCGAGCGCATCGTCTCTGCCGGATCAAGGCACAACGCGCCGGTGACGCTCTGCGGCGAGATGGGCGGACGCCCGCTCGAGGCGCTGGCGCTGCTCGCGATCGGCTATCGCTCGCTGTCGATGGCGGCCTCCGCCATCGGTCCGGTCAAATCAATGATTCTCAATCTCAATCTCGAAGAGGCGCAGGTCTATCTCGCCTCGCTGCTCGCCTCAGACGACGGCAGCGCTTCGGTGCGCGAGCAATTGCGCGATTATGCGATCGCGCGCGGCGTGCCCTTGTAGCGCGCCCCCTTTCGTCACGCCGTCCCTCACCATTGCTCGGGAAGCCTCGTCCCCATGTTCGCTCAAGACAAGCTCGACCTCATTCTGCGCCGCTACGACGAGATCGGCGACAAGCTCGCCGTCGGCGCCGACGGGCAGGCCTTCGTCGCGCTCTCGCGCGAACGTGCGACGCTCGACGCGGTCGTCGACAGGATTCGCGCCTATCGCGCGGCGCAGAAGGAATCCGACGATCTTTCCGCCATGCTCGCTGACGCCTCGCTCGACGCCGAAATGCGCAGACTGGCCGAAAGCGAGACGGAAGCCGCGCACGAACGACTCGCTGCGGCGGAAAGCGCGCTGAAACTGGCGCTTCTGCCGAAGGACGAAGCCGACGAGAAGGGCGTCATTCTTGAAGTGCGCGCCGGCACGGGCGGCGACGAGGCGGCGCTGTTCGCCGGCGATCTCTTTCGCGCCTATCAGAAATATGCGGCGCTCAAGGGGTGGCGCGTCGAGATCGTGTCCGGGAGCGAGGGCGCGCTCGGCGGCTTCAAGGAAATCGTCGCCGAGATCATCGGTCGCGGCGTCTATGGGCGGTTGAAATTCGAATCGGGCGTGCACCGCGTTCAGCGCGTCCCGGAAACCGAGACGCAGGGCCGCATCCACACGTCGGCCGCGACGGTCGCGGTGCTGCCGCAGGCCGAGGACGTCGACGTCGACATCGACGAGAAGGATTTGCAGATCGATACGATGCGCGCGCAAGGCGCCGGCGGCCAGCACGTCAACAAGACCGAGTCGGCCATCCGCATCACCCATATTCCCTCCGGCATCGTGGTGATGATGCAGGAAGAGCGTTCTCAACATCGCAACAGAGCCAAGGCGATGAACGTTCTTCGCTCGCGTCTCTACGACGCCGAGCGCCAGCGCCTCGACAAGGAGCGTTCGGAGGATCGCAAGCAGCAGGTCGGCTCAGGCGATCGCTCCGAACGAATCCGCACCTATAATTTTCCGCAGGGACGCGTCACCGATCATCGCATCAATCTCACGCTCTATAAGCTCGACCGCGTGATGGAAGGCGAATTCGATGAGATCATCGACGCGCTGACGACCGATCATCAGCAAAAACTCCTCGCGCAGAGCGAGGCGTAGACGCGCGCCGCCAGAAGCGCGCGCGGATGCGTCCTGTGCGCCGACGCACGAACGTCGTGGGAGGCTCTCGCTAGAGTGCGTCCACTCGCCAAATGACGAGTGAGAACGCCGAGGAGAACCTCATGTCCACGTTGAAAAGAATCGTCTCTACGAGCCTCGCCGCCAGCGTCATGTTGGGGGCGATCGCGAGCGCCACGCCGGCATTGGCCTGGTCAAAATGGCATCATCACGGCTATGGCTGGGCGCCCTACGCCGTGGGCGGCGCGCTCGCATTGGGCGCAGTGGCGGCGGCGGCCGCGAGCGCGCCGGATTGCGATTACGTTCGCGAGCCGATCTACAGCCGCCGGGGCTATGTCATCGGCTACCGCGCCGTGCCGATGTGCTGACGCAGCCGATATCCCATCTTCAGGAAGGGGCCGGCCAACGCCGGCCTTTTCATATCAAGCGCGCGCCGCTCACCAGCCGTAATCGAAATACTGACCGATTTCATTGTAGCGCTGCGGATCCTGCAGCGAGAAATCCTGCTGCTCCAGGAAGTAATTGTCGTTGGCGTAGCGATTGGGCTGCAGATTTCCCTTCGCTGCGTCTGGCGCCGCGCCGTCGTCGAGCCAGTCTTTGCCGGTCGTCAGATTATGCGGCAGAGGAATCGGAAAATCGTCGTCCTGCGTCGCGGTGACCTGACCCGTCGCGACAGGCGCGCCTTGTTTTGATTTCGCCAGAGCGTCGCTCGAGGCGATCGCGCAAATGAACGCGAGGCCCAACGCCAGATTCAAAGACTTACGCATTTTTTGAACTCCGTTTCGCGTCAAGCGGTCACTCTAGCCGGAACGCCCGACGCATGGCTAGTGTCGGAAGTGGCGCACGCCGGTGAACACCATGGCGAGACCCTGCGCGTCCGCCGCGGCGATCACGTCCTTATCATTCATGGAGCCGCCGGGCTGGATGACGGCCGTCACGCCGGCCTCGGCCGCCGCCAGCAGTCCGTCCGCAAAGGGAAAGAAAGCGTCGGAGGCGACGACGGCCCCATTGGCAAGACTTGTCGTCAACCCCGCCGCGCGCGCGGCCTCCTGCGCTTTATGCGCGGCGATGCGCGAAGAATCGACGCGCGACATCTGACCGGCGCCGACGCCCACCGTGGCGCCGTCTTTCGCATAGACGATGGCGTTCGACTTCATATGTTTCACGACGCGATAGGCGAATTTCAGATCGGCGAGCTCCTGCTGGGAAGGCGCGCGCTTCGTGACCGTCTGCAAATTCATGTCGTCGACGACGGCGCTGTCGCGCGACTGGGCGAGAAAGCCGCCCGAGACCGAGCGATAGGTCAAGCCGGCCGCACGCGCGTCCGGAACGCCGCCGGTCAGCAGCAGACGCAGATTCTTCTTGGCGCCGATGATGGCGATCGACTCTTCTTCGGCGTCCGGCGCGATGATCACCTCGGTGAAGATCTTGACGATCTCGCGCGCGGCTTCGGCGTCGAGCTTGCGATTGAGCGCGACGATTCCGCCGAAGGCGGACGTCGGATCGCAGCGCAGCGCCTTGACATAGGCTTCGGCCAGGGACGCGCCTTCGGCGACGCCGCAGGGATTGGCGTGTTTGACGATGACGACGGCGGCGGTCCGCGCCGGATCGAATTCCGCCACGCATTCGAAAGCCGCGTCGGTGTCATTGACGTTGTTATATGAGAGCTGCTTGCCCTGAATCTGGCGCGCCGTGGCGACGCCCGGCCGCTTCTCGCCGGTGAGATAGAAGCCCGCGGATTGATGCGGGTTTTCGCCGTAGCGCATCGGCTCGGCGAGTCGTCCGCCGAAGGCGCGCAGCGGCGGCGAGGCTTCGCCGAGCTGCTGCGCGAGCCAGTTGGAGATCGCGGCGTCATAGGCGGCGGTGCGCGCAAACGCCTTCTGCGCGAGCCGTCGACGCGTCGCGAGCCGCGTCGCGCCATTCGTCGCGGCGAGTTCCTCGATGAGCATCGCGTAATCATCGGAATCGACGACGACGGCGACGTCGTCATGATTCTTCGACGCGGCGCGGATCATCGCCGGACCGCCAATGTCGATGTTTTCGACGCATTCTTCGAACGGCGCGCCTTTCGCAAGCGCCGCCTCGAAGGGGTAGAGATTGACGACGAGCAGGTCGATCGGCCGGATGTCATGCGCGAGCATCGCCGCTTCATGTTCGGGATTTTCGCGGATCGCCAGAAGGCCGCCATGCACCTTCGGGTGCAGAGTCTTCAGCCTTCCGTCCATCATCTCCGGAAACTGCGTGAGATCGGCCACGTCGCGAACCGCAAGACCCGCCTCGGCGAGCGCTTTGCGCGTGCCGCCGGTGGAGACAAGCTCCACGCCATGCGTCGCCAGAACGCGCGCGAACTCGACGAGGCCGGTTTTGTCGGAAACGGAAATCAGCGCGCGCGCCACACGGCGCAGATCGACGGGCATCGCATACTCCTAACTGGCGCCGCGCTTATCACAGCTTGCGGCCGGGAGAAACCTGCGCGCCGGCGCGCCGCCGGAAGCTCCAAGCGATCTCGGCGCCGGCGGCCGCCGCCCCTCGCACGATGATTTGGGCGCATTTGCGCGCGCCGCCGGGCGCGGCGAAGAAAATGCTGTCTTCGATTTCGGGCGTCCGATCTTGCGTTTCAAAGATGAGGATTTCGCCATCGGCGAGCGTGAGTTCGATTGCGCCGTCGGCGTTCGGCGCAATGCGCACGCGCGGATGAATGTGAAAGCGCAGGGCGAAATCGCACGCTTGCGCATGATTTCCGCCGCGCTCCGCAGCGATCAGCCGATCGACGCCCAGGAGCACGGCGCCATCGGACGAAAGGGTCAGTTCGCGCTCATGGACAAGGCCGAAATCGCGCGCATAGCCGTCATGCGACAAGAGGAGCGTCGTCTCGCCGTCGAGACGGCGGCGCTCAACCTCAGTGTTGCGCGGGCCGCCGAGAACCCGCCCGGCGCGCCGGCGCGGCGCGCTCTGCGGCGCGATGCGGGCGCTGGAGCGGTCGCCGATGACGAGCGTCGAATGCGCGGCGGTGGCGCGCGCCAGCTCACGGGCGTCCAGATGCGGCGCCGAGGGAGCGCCGCAATTGACGACGACCCGCTCGATTCCAAGCGAATATTCAAAAGACAGGCAGCCGGCGTGGGCCGATAGGGAAAATTCGAATGGCGGCGGCCCGCCGGCGTCGACGAGGACGAGCGCGTCGCCCGCCTCCATCCGCTGATAGCCGGCGTAAGGCGCGTTGACGGGCGGCGCGCCGCGCGTGTCCTCGTGGGCAAGCGCGCTCGCCAGCCGGTCCAGCGCCGTCGCGCCCATGCCGTTGAACAACGCCAGCGAGCCGTCGCCATGCTGCAGCATCCGCAGCATCGGCATCATCCGGTCGATGGCGCGCAGGACGGCGGACGGCGTTTGCAGGCCCCGCGCCGCAATCACCTGCCGCAGCGGCAACAGATCGAGCAGCAGATCGACCGCGACCTGCGGATTGCGGCTGACATGGCCGCCGTCGATGAGGATCTGGCGGTCGAGCTCCGCGCTGAGCGCGCGCGACACATGCGGGGCGATTTTGCGGCCGGTGTCCGCGCAAACGGCGAATTCGGCCAGCGCGATGGCGCAGAAGGCGCGATCGGCGCCGCGCGCGCCATCGCCGGCCAGCGCCCGCCACAACAGCCGGGCGTTGCGGGCGAGCGCCAACATGAATGCGTCATAAAAATCGGCGTCGGCGCCGTCGAGCAGCGTCGGCGACTGCGATAGAAATGAGAGGAGGCGCCGCGCCACGACGGCGGGCTCCATCGCCGGATCGTCGGCAGGGATTTTAGGAAGCGAGAGAAAATCCGCGACAAGCTCCTGCGCGGTCGCCCGGGCCGCTCTGTTGTCCGAGGCCTGCAAATGCCGCAGCCAGGAGAAGCCTGCAAGGGAGCGCCGCCAGCACTCGGAAGGCGCGGTGACCAGAAAAGGCGATACGGCCCGCGCCTGTACGGTTTTGCCGTCGAAGGAGAAATAGCCGGCGTAAATCTGGTCGGCGACGGTCGAATCGGTGGTTCTGATGTCGGGAGGCGCAATGCGCAGCCGCTCCGGCGGCGCGATCGCCATCGACTTCATGAGGTGATAGGGCGCGGCGGCACCTCGCGCGAAGGCCCCCGCCGCCCGCGCCGCCGAAACGCTGGCCAGCCGAACCCGATCCCGCAACATAATGGCGCTCAGTGGGCGTCCTCCGACAGCGGCGCTCGCGCGATAGATCCCCACCGGCGGCGCGCCAACCGGCAATATCAAACCCCGCCCTCCGCTTATAGTCCATATTTCCGTGACTTCCGAATGAGATCGCGCCGGCTTCGGCGCTGCGCCATTGCATGCAAAAGGGGGAAAATGGCAATGTCGCGCCTCTTTTTCAGGAGGCTTCGCCCATGCCGCTTTACACGATCGACGGAATCGCGCCGCGCCTGCCAGCTCCCGGCCGGTTCTTCGTGGCTCCGGGCGCGCATATCATCGGCCGCGTCGCGCTGGAGGAGGACGCCAATGTCTGGTTCGGCTGCGTGCTGCGCGGCGACAATGAGTGGATCACGGTCGGCGCCCGCACCAATATCCAGGAAAACAGCGTCCTCCACACCGACATGGGCTTTCCGCTCGTCATCGGGCCGGACTGCACGATCGGCCATGGCGTCATTCTGCATAGCTGCATCATCGGCGAAGCGACGTTGATCGGCATGGGCGCGACAATCCTCAACGGGGCGAAGATCGGCGCGAACTGCCTCGTCGGCGCCAATGCGCTGGTCACCGAAGGCAAGGAATTCCCGGACTATTCGCTGATCGTCGGCTCCCCCGCCAAGGCGATCCGCACGCTCGACGAAGCGGCGCGCGCGCGTCATCTCGACTCGGCGAAACATTATGTCGAGAACGGCCAACGCTACGCCAGCGGGCTGACGCTGATCGGCTGAGCTAAGCCTACCGCGACACATAAAGCGGCGCGCTGGTCGCCGGGCTAATCGCCACCCAGGCGTTCTGATTCTGCTGCGACTGGCGCTTGACGAAGCGATAGGGAGCGCGCGTCCAGGGCCGCATCTCGTTGGAAAGATTGTCGAGCACGAATTCGCCGCGGTTGGTCTTGACCGTCAGGACGGAATGGCCGTCGCCGTTCTTCTCCTTCACCACCGTGAGCAGCAGCGCCTGCCGGGGAAAGCCTTCCTCTATCAGCATGCGGCGCTTTAGAAGCGCGAAATCCTCGCAGTCGCCCTTCCCGTCGCTGGGATAATCCCACTGATCGACCGCGCCCCAGTGATCGGCGTCGGCGATCGGGTCGATATTCCCATTCACCCAGGCGTTGATGCGCGCGATCTTGCGGTAAACGGCGGCGGTGAGTTCGACCTCCTGCGGCGCGGTTTCCTCGTTCTGGCATTCGCCCCGGTAGCGCTGGCAGAAGTCCACCCAGCCGTAAGGCACGCTGGTTTCCGGGCCAAGCGTGGCGAAGGTCGCGGTTTCGGGTCCGGCGAAACTTTTTGCATTGACGGCGACAAGCGCCGCGCACGCCATCCCGAGAGCCACAACCGCCTTGCTAACGATGCCCAACATAACCCGCCTCCGTGACATGAGGCGAGGTTAGTTTTCTTGTTTTGCGGTCCTGAAAAGTATTTCTGTCGGATTTTACGCGAATGCGTTCAGATTTTCCTGCATCGTCGGTAAGTATAATTTCATCTTATGGGAATGCATAAAATTTGAAGCAATCTCCTATCGCACTGAACTGCAGCAATTTTTTTCCTGCCAGGCGTGTCGTTTCCGACCCTTCCGGCCAACCACACTTAAGCTTCGAGCAACGCCAGTTAATGTGCGACCGTTCTGGCGGTTAATGCGCCCGCTCGGCGCGAAAAATTTTTTAGCGCGTGTGACGGCGCGCCTTCGTGGAAGCGCAAATTCGTCACAGAGGTTTACGCACTCCTCCTACTTCGACCCTTGCCTTGGGCATATTTCGGATTACTCTTCTGGATTTCATCAGCATTATCGTCGAGGAGGCTTAAAATGTGCCATGAGCCCCGAACTCAAGACTTTCATGATTTGCTCATGTCTCTGAACTTAAACAAAGAAAGTGAAGAGGCGGAAGTGCTACTCCTGACCTGCATTGATTTCCGTTTCTTCCAGAAAATTATGGACTACATCGATTGTGCTGGTCTGAGGGGTAAGTTCGACCACGTCATTCTCGCTGGAGCGGAACTTGGTCCCGTCGTTGAGTTCCCTGCCGACCCTAAGCCTCACTGGAAGCAATTTTTTATAGATCATCTGGCTCTTTCAAAGAGTCTGCATAACATAAAGAAGGTGTTAGTTTTAGGGCACAGAGACTGTGGTGCTTACAAAATGTTCAAGCTGTTGCCTGACAATCCAGATCTACAAGTGGAACATGATGTCCATAGAGATCAGGCCACAAAACTGGAGGCGCTTATAAAGGGATTTTGTCCTAACTTGGAAGTCGAATGGCGCTTGCTGGAATTGACGTTCCCCGGCGATACTATGAATTTGCAGGCCCTCTCGTGAGAGGACGAATTCCAGCCCTCGATCTAGTCGCGGTTCTTCATCGACACTCAGATATTTGTGCTGAAGTCCTCGAAGGAGACCCAGGCGTGAAGGCGCGCTAACGGTAAAGCCAGGCGTTGCGCGCCAGCATGCCGCCGCCGCCGAGGGCGCGGATCGCTAGATTGCGCGCGGCCGCCGGCAGTCCGCCCATATGGAAATAGCCGCCCTGCCGGCGCGAAGCGCGCACAACGCGCTCGGCGCGGGGAAGCCTCGCGTCCTCATAGGCGGCGAAGGCGGCCTCAACCGTCGCGCCCAGTCGCATGAAGGCTTCGCCCAAGGCGTCGGCGTCCTCGATCGCCTGCGCCGCGCCCTGCGCCAGAAAGGGGACCATCGGATGCGCGGCGTCGCCGAGGAGCGTCACCGGACCTCGCGTCCAGCGTTCCAGGGCCGGCCGCGCGAACAGCGGCCAATGCCGCCAGGAGTCGCCGGCTTCGATCAAGTCGCGCAGATCTGCCGCGAGTCTACGCGGCGCGAGCCGGCGCGCGAGCGCCGCGCCCTCAATCGACAGGCTTGACGCGGCGTCCTCCGCCTGCGGCGGCTCTTCGATGATGACGACGACGTTGATCAGCGATGCGTCGCGCAGCGGATAGTGCACGACATGCGCGCCCGGCAGCAGCCAGAGATTGGACGCGCGCGCGCGCAGCGCCGCCGGAACGCGGTCGGCGGGCAGCGTCGCGCGCCAGGCGACGCAGCCGGAATAAGCGGGCGCGTCGCGCTCGGACGGAACGAGATGGCCGCGCACGCTCGAGCGCACGCCGTCGGCGCCGATCAGGCCCGCCGCCTGGATTTCCTCGACGCCGTCCGGGGTGTGCACGCGAATCCGAACGCCTCGGGCGGTCGCTTCGAAATCGCCGACGCGGGCGCCGGCGCGGACATGAGTCTGCGGATTGTCCAGCGCCGCCTGCAGCAGCGCGCCCTGCAGGTCGGCGCGGTGGAAAAGCCGGAACGGCGCGCCCCAGCGGATCCTTGCGGCGGAAAGATCAAGGCGCGCCAGAACGGCGCCGTCCCGCCCGCGGCGGATGTTGATCGCCTCGGGCTCCAGAGCGACGGCGGCGAGCGCCGGCTCGAGCCCGAGCCTGGCGAGGATGCGCCCGGCGTTCGGCGCGATCTGCAGTCCCGCGCCGACCTCTTCGATCCGAGCGGCGCGCTCGAGGACCAGCGCGCGCTTGCCGGCGCGCGCCAGCGACAGCGCCGCGGCGAGGCCGCCAACGCCAGCGCCGGCGATGACGATCGGCGCGTTCACCCGCGATCTTCGATCAGGCGGCGGTGTCTTCAGAGATGCGATAGACGCATTCGGCGGGGTCGGCGCCGCCGCGCAGCGCCGCGTCGTAGACGTAATGCGTCGAGCAATAGGGGCAGATCGCCTCCGACCCCGCGCCCATATCGAGATAGACGTGCGGATGGTCGAAGGGCGGGAGCGCCCCGATGCACATGAATTCCTTGGCCCCGATCCTGATCTGCGCGACGCCGGGCTGATTGTGGAAATGGGGCGTGTAATGCTGGGCCATGATCCGCTCCTTGAGAGGCGCCGGGCGGCGGGACTCCCGCCCCTATAGTGCAGCGCGAGCGCCTTGGATAGGGTTTTAGCTCTTGGGGGTTTAGCTCTTGGGCCGTTCCAAGTCCGAGACGCCCAGAGTTTTCAGTCGCGCGCGCTCTTCTTCACTGAGCGCCTTGGCGGGCGCGGCGACGATGCTCGCCCGTCGCCGCGCCGCCATCCAGATGGCGGCGGCGCCGGCGAGCAGCGCGATCAGCGGCGCGGCCCAAAGCAGCGCCGTCTCGGGTTTCACCGGCGGGCGCAGCAGCACGAAGTCGCCATAGCGCGCATGAATGTATTCGCGCACCTGCGCGTCGCTCATCCCCTCCTTGAGCTTCTCGCGCACGAGCACGCGCAAATCCTTGGCGAGCGAGGCGTCGGAATCATCGATCGACTGGTTCTGGCAGACGAGGCAGCGCAGCTCAGTCGTGATCGCCCGGGCGCGGGCTTCAAGCGCCGGATCGGCGAGCCTTTCGCCGGGCGTGACGGCGTGGGCGGTCAAGGGGAAAAGAACGAGCGCGATGAACACCCCCGCCCCAACCCTCCCCCGCTTCGCGGGAGAGGGAGCAGGATTCGGCGATTTCTCGCCATCCGACAAATGCCGATCGTTAGGGTCCCCTCTCCCGCGACAGCGGGAGAGGGACAGGGAGGGGGCTTCGACGCTCATTCCGCGGGCTCCATGGCTGGCGCGGCGGCGCGGCGGGCGACGCCGATGCGCAATCGCCGGTCGGCGAGCGACAGCGCGCCGCCGAAGGCCATGATGAGCGCCCCGATCCAGATCAGCGTGACGAGCGGCTTCCAGTAAAGCCGCGCGTCGATCGTTCCATCCTCATGCGACTCGCCGATCGCCGCATAAACCTGCCCGAGGCCCAGCGTCACGATTCCTGCCTCCGAACGCGCCATGCGCCGCGCCTGATAGAAGCGCTTCGCCGGCTCGATCGTCGCGAGCGTCGCGCCGTCCTTGCGCACCGCCATCACGGCGTAGACTTCCGAATAATTCGGCCCCTGGCGCGGCGAAACGGAGTCAATGCCGATCTGGTAAGGACCGACGTCATAGAAGCTCGAAGGCTTCATCGCCACGATCGTTTCGACGCCCCAGCCGGTCGCGGCGAGGCCGAGAAGCGTCAGCCCCATGCCGGCGTGCGCGATCGACGTGCCGAAAGCGGAGAGCGGCAGGCCGGCGAAGCGCTTGAAGCTTGCGCGCCCCCCGCCCCCTCGCGCGCGCAAAACAAGATCGCTCAAGGCGCCGACGACGAGATAGACCGCGATGCCGGCGGCGGCGATGGAGAGGAAGGGCGTTCCGTACCAGGCGCCGAAAGCCGCCGTCGCCAAAACGCCGACGATAAAGGCGATGCGCAGCCGCTGCAGAGCGGCGGTAAGATCGCCGCGCTTCCAGGACAGCATCTGGCCGATCGGCATCAGCAGAGCGAGCGGCAGCGCAATCGGGATCAGCACCGTGTTGAAGAAAGGCGCGCCGACGGAAATCTTCTCGCCGGTGATCGCTTCGAGCGCCAGCGGATAGAGCGTGCCGACGACGACGGTGGCGCAGCAGGCTGACAGCAGCAGATTGTTGAGGACGAGCGCGCCTTCGCGCGAGATCGGCGCAAACAGACCGCCGACAGGCAGCGCGCTGGCCCGCAGCGCGAAGAGCGCAAGCGCGCCGCCGATAAAGAACACGAGAATGGCGAGGATGAACACGCCGCGGTCGGGATCGCTCGCGAAGGCGTGCACCGAGGTGAGCACGCCCGAGCGCACCAGGAAGGTGCCGAGGAGAGAGAGCGAAAAGGCGAGGATCGCGAGGAAGATCGTCCAGACCTTCAACGCCTCGCGCTTTTCCATCACGGCGGCGCTGTGCACCAGCGCCGTCCCGGCGATCCAGGGCATCAGCGACGCGTTCTCGACCGGGTCCCAGAACCAGAAGCCGCCCCAGCCGAGCGTGTAATAGGCCCAGTACGACCCCATGGCGATCCCGAGCGTCAGCGCGATCCAGGCGAAGAGCGTCCAGGGGCGGATGACGCGCGCCCAGCCCGCGTCGATGCGCCCGCCGATGAGCGCAGCGGCGGCGAAGGAGAACACGATCGAAAAGCCGACATAGCCGAGATAGAGCAGCGGCGGATGGATCGCGAGGCCGGGGTCCTGCAGGATCGGGTTGAGGTCGCGACCCTCCCACGGCGCCGGCGCGACGCGCGCGAACGGATTCGAGGTGAGCAGAATGAACAGAAGAAACGCCGCGCCGAGCAGACCCTGCACGGCGAGCGCGTCGGCGCGCAGCCTGTCGGGCATGGCGTTCGAGAACACCGCGATCAGCGCGCCGCAGAGCGAGAGCACCAGCACCCACAGCAGCATCGAGCCTTCGTGGTTCCCCCAGACGCCGGAGATTTTATAGATGAAGGGCTTCAGCGAATGCGAATTCTCGATGACGTTGACGAGCGAGAAGTCGGAAACGACATGGGCGTAGGTCAGCGCGCCATAGGCGAGCGCGACGAACAGGAATTGCGTGATCGCCGCCGGGCGCGCGACGCGCATCAACGCGGCGTCGTTCAGCCGCGCGCCGATGAAAGGAATGGCGAATTGCGCCAGCGCCAGGGCGAGGGCCAGAACGAGCGCGTAATGTCCGGTCTCAACGATCATGCGGACCTCGGTGTGGGCGCAACGATAAAGTCGCCCTCATGCTGAGGAGCGCCCGCAAGTCGGGTTTACCCGACTTGCGCATTTTGACGTCGATCTCGGGCACGCCCGAGATCGAGGCGCGTCTCGAAGCGCGAGGGCGTCGCGCAATCTGGTAAGAGCGGTTTCCTCGTCCTTCGAGACGCGAGCTTCGCTCGCTCCTCAGAATGAGGAAACCTTGGTGCCTCATTGGGACCGAAGCGGCGTTTCTCGTTACGCTGGATTGCTCGTTCCTTACACGCCCTGCCATGAAGTCGCCCATCACTTCGCCTCTCCCTGCCAGACGCCCTGCTTCTTCAAGGCGTCGGCGACGTCGCGCGGCATGTAGCGTTCGTCGTGCTTGGCCAGCACGCTGTCGGCCCGAAAGGCGCCGGAGGGCTGCAGCACGCCGTCGACGACGACGCCCTGCCCTTCGCGAAAAAGGTCCGGCAGCAGGCCTGTATAGGTCACCGCAAGATCGCTGGTCTTATCCGTGACGGTGAAATTCACGTCCTGTCCGTTTCGAACGACCGTGCCCTCCTTCACCAGCCCGCCGATGCGCAGCCGCGCGCCGGCCGCCGTCTGCTTCTTCGCAAGCTCCGACGGCGTGTAGAAGAACACGATATTGTCGCGCAGCGCGAACAGCATAAGCCCGGCGGCGAGGCTGAGCATCGCCATCGCGCCGGCAATCAACGTCAGCCGCTTTCCCTTACGCGTCATTATTCAGAGCGCTCCCATGCGGCCACGTCAGGCCGCTCTCGCGAAGAGGCGATACGTCTAGCCTCCGATATTCAGCTCCTTCGCCAGCGCCTCGATGCGGGCGACGTCATCTTGCTTGCTGGCGAGCGCCTTGCGCGCCTCGGTCACGGCCTTTTTGGCCTTTTCGGTCTCGGCGAGGACGCTATAGGCGCGAATCAGCTTTAGCCATCCCTCGACGTCGTCGCCCTTGGATTCGAGCCGCGAGGCGAGGCGATCCACCATGCCGCGGATCATCGCCTGACGCTGATCGGCGGGCATCGCCGCGATCGCTTTGCCTTGCTCGCTGGACGGCCCGCGCGCGACGACCGGCGGATTCGCCTCGCCGCGCAAAATGGCGAGCTGGGCGTTGACGGCCTTCAGATAAGCGGCGTCGGCCGGCGCGTCAGCGGCCATCTTGGAAAAGATTGCGATCGCCTTGTCCTTCTCGCCGGCCTGCGCCGCGGCGAGTCCAAGATAATACTGCGCCTCCGGCGCCGCCGGGTCGAGCGCGAGCGCCGCCTCGAAATCCTTCTTGGCTTGCGGCGTCACCACGCCTTGGGCGACGACGACGCGCGCTTCTCCGAGCGCCGCATGCCGCGTTGCGGTTGCGCCCAAAAGTCGCAGCGCTTCCGAATAGGCGTGGACGGCGTCTTCGCCGCGCCCCGTGCGCAGCAAATATGGCGCGATGACTTCGAAGCCGCGGCCGTCTTCTGGATGCGCGCGCAAATGCTGTTCGATGCGCGCGACGGCGCCGGAGAGGTCATTGCGGTCCGGCGCAGAGTCGAGCCGGGCCGTCAGCGGCATGTCCGGCATGTCGGAATGGCCAAGCCGCGCATAAAGCGTCAGCGCGACGGCGGGGATGACCACGATGGCCGCGAGCGCCGCGGCGAACGCGCGTTTGCGCGAGCCGACGACCCGCGCCTTTGGCGCGGCTTCCGCGCGCAACAGTCGACGCGCCGCCTCGGTCTTCGCGGCTCCCGCGTCCGCCGCGTCGAGACGGCCTTCCTCGCGCTCGCGCTCGATTTCGGCGATCTGCTCCTCGAAGAAGGCGACGTCGGCGGCGCTGTCATCCTGCGCCCCGTTGCGCATGGCGAGCGGCGCCAGCACCGCCATCACCGCGGCGCCGGTCAGCAAGGCGAAGATAAGCCAGATCATGCCCGCTCTTTAAGGCTTTGCGCTCCCTATTGGAAGGGCGGCCATTGCCCGTTCGCGCCCGTCCATCGATATTGCCGCCAGGGAGGCGGTGTGATCACGCGGCTCGCGATTTCCGGCTATCGATCCATTCGCGATCTGGTCCTTGCGCCGGGGCGCCTCACGATCGTGACTGGCGCCAATGGCGCCGGCAAGTCCAGCCTGTACCGCGCGCTGCGACTTCTCGCCGATGTCGCGCAGGGGCGCATCATCCAGTCCCTCGCCCGGGAGGGCGGACTAAATTCGACGCTTTGGGCTGGGCCCGAGAAATTCTCCCGCGCCATGAAAGCGGGCGAGACTCCGATAGAGCCGTTGGCGCGCCAATCGCGAAAGGCGCTGAAGCTCGGCTTCGCCGCGAAAACCAATGGTTATGCGATCGACCTCGGCCCAACTTCCAATGCGACGAAGGCCTTCCCGCTCGATCCGCAGATCAAGCTCGAGGCGCAATGGACCGGAGAACATCTCGGCCTTGCTAATCTTTTCGCCGAGCGACGCGGACCGAGCGTCCGCATTCGCGCGGAAAGTGGCGAATGGCGGCAGGCCGCGGCTTCGCTCGCCGGCGTCGACAGCATGATGACGCACTGCGCCGACCTGCGCGACGCCCATGATCTCTCGATCTTGCGCGAGACGGTGCGGCGCTGGCGCTTCTATGACAATTTGCGCGCCGACCGCGAGGCCCCGGCCCGACGCCCGCAGATCGGCACCTTCACCCCCGCGCTCGCTGACGACGGCGCAGACCTCGCGGCGGCGCTCGCAACCATTCTGGAAATTGGCGACGCGGACGGCCTGGCAGGGACGATCGACGACGCCTTTCCATCCAGCACGATCGATATTTCGGCGTCGGACGGTTACGTCGAGACGCTGATGCGCCAGCACGGTTTGCTCCGGCCGCTACACGCCGCGGAGCTCTCGGAAGGCACGCTGCGCTATCTGCTGCTCGTCGCGGCGCTGCTGACGCCGCGCCCGCCGCCGCTGATGGTGTTCAACGAACCTGAAGCGAGCCTCCATCCCAATCTCATTGGCGCGCTGGCGCGGCTCATGCGCAGGGTCTCCAACGAGACGCAGCTGTTCGTCGTGTCGCACTCGGCCCTACTGGTCTCGGAACTGAGAAAAGACGATTGTTGCGTCGAAATCGCGCTGGAGAAGCGTCTGGGCGAGACGCTCGCGCCGGAGCATGAGTCGCCAAAATGGCGCTGGCCGTCACGGTAGCGCTTGACTGGCGCGCCGCCGGATTGAACTTGGCTGGACCCGCATGCAAGACTAAACGTTCCGAGACCGTCATGATCTTTATCTTTGACCCGCCCTCGATCGAACAGCTTTCCAATGTGATCTCGCAGGTCACCGGCCCCGCATTTCTGCTCGCAGCGGAAGCGCAGCTCTTGTCCGTCCTCGTTTCGCGATTGGACCGCATCGTCGATCGTTCGAGAATCATCGCTCAGGGGGGCGACGATAAAGAGGCGCACGCTCATCTGAAAGCAGAACTGCCGATCCTCAAACAGCGCGGCATGCTGATGCATTACGCCATTTACTGGGGCGTGGCGAGCTGCATCGTGACGAGCGTTCTCGTCATCGTCAGCTTCGGGGCGGCCTACCTGCATATGCGCCACGAGTATGGCGCGGGATTGCTGTTCGCTGTGGCGATGGCGCTCTTCACCGCCGCGCTGATCGCCTTCGCGAGAGAATTGCAGCTTGGATATCTGGAGATCGGCATCGGCGCTAAGCCGCCCCAAACACCCGCGCGAAAATCGTATCCACATGTTTGAAGTGGTACGAGAGGTCGAACAGCGCGTCCAATTCCGCCGGCGATAGTTTCGCGCTTACGTCCTTGTCCTGCCCGAGCAGCGCGCGGAAATCGCCCTCCAAATTTTCTTGCGACGGGCGTCCTTCGAACGCCCTATGCCAGACCGGCATGGCGTTCCGTTGCACCGTCGCATAGGCGTCTTCGCGCGACACGCCTTTCTGAGTCAACGCCAGAAGCACGCGCTGCGAATGGATGAGGCCGCCGAGCTTTTCTAAATTCTTGCGCATGTTTTCCGGATAGACGACGAGATTGTCGATCACGCCCGTCAGGCGCGCCAGCGCGAAGTCCAACGTCACCGTCGCATCGGGACCGATCATGCGCTCGACGGAAGAATGCGAAATATCGCGCTCGTGCCACAGCGCGACGTTTTCCATCGCGGGGATGGCCATGCCGCGCACGAGGCGCGCAAGGCCGGTCAGATTTTCGGTCAGCACCGGATTGCGCTTATGCGGCATGGCGGACGAGCCCTTCTGGCCCGCCGAAAAATACTCCTCCGCCTCAAGCACTTCGGTGCGCTGGAGATGGCGGATTTCGATGGCGAGCCGTTCGACCGACGACGCCACGACGGCGAGCGTCGCAAAATACGCCGCATGGCGGTCGCGCGGAATGATTTGCGTCGAGATCGGCTCGGGCGTCAGCCCCATCTTATGCGCCACATAGTCTTCGACGCGCGGATCGATATTGGCGAAAGTGCCGACCGCGCCCGAGATCGCGCAGGTCGAAATTTCCCGGCGCGCCTGGACCAGCCGTTCGCGCGCGCGAGTGAATTCGGCGTAAGCCTGGGCCAGTTTCAGCCCGAAGGTCGTCGGCTCGGCGTGAATGCCGTGCGAGCGGCCGATGGTGGGCGTGTATTTATGCTCATAGGCGCGGGTCTTGAGCGCCGCGAGCAGCGCGTCGACGTCGGCGATCAGGAGATCCGCGGCGCGCGACAATTGCACGGCGAGACAGGTGTCGAGCACGTCGGAAGACGTCATGCCCTGATGCACGAAGCGCGACTCGGCGCCGATGAATTCGGCGAGATGGGTCAAAAAGGCGATCACGTCATGCTTTGTCACCCGTTCGATCTCGTCGATGCGCGCGACGTCGAAGGTGACGAAATCCGCTTTGTCCCAGATCGCCTTGGCGCTCTCCCTCGGGATGACGCCGATCTCGGCGAGCGCGTCGCAGGCGTAGGCCTCGATCTCGAACCAGATGCGAAACCTGGTCTGCGGCTCCCAAATGACGGTCATCTCGGGTCTGGAATAGCGGGGGATCATCGGCGTAAGCGTCCTTTTGGAAAAGTTCTCGGCGCAGCAGAGGCTGCGGGAAGAGGATCGTTTAGGCCCTTCCACGAGCGGAGTGAAGGGACTGGATCTCTTCGTGTCCTTCCCGTCTTTTTAATAAATGAGTTGCAAAGACATGAGTGCAGGAAATTAGGCGCCGAAAAAGCCGCAAAGCTCGAAGATGAAGCACGCATAGGAGGCGCACATGCGCAAGATATTCGCAGCTATTCTTCTCGTTGTTCTCACCATCGCCGCCGGGCTCGGCATCGTCTATTTTCGAAACGGCAGCTATGGCCTCAACGCCATTCTGCGGCGGGGCGCCTCTATCTGGGTCGCGGTCAACGCCCTCGACTCTCGCCTTACCCAGAGCGTGCGCTACGCTCTCGCGCATGATTTCACGCCGGAGCCGGGCGAAATCCGTTGGATGACTCGGGCGCCAGGATTCGAGACCGCCGAAATGCCGGTTCTCGTCGCGGGAAAGGAAGCGGATCGGCTCCTTCTCGCCCGCATCGATCCGAAGCTATGGCGCTTCTCGGTTCACAGCGATCCTAGCGGCAATCGCCACCTCGATGATTGGATGCGCGATCTTCACGCGACGCTCGTCATCAATGGCAGCTATTTCGGCCAGAAGGGTGAGCCCGATACGCCCTTTCGCAGCGAAGGCGTCGATCTCGGCCCCACCGACTATGTCGGCGTCCATGGCGCTTTCGTCGTCACGCCGGGCGCCGCCCGACTCCTCGACCTCAAGGACAAGGACTGGCGCAGCGCTTTCATCGGCGCCGACAATGCGCTCGTCTCCTATCCCTTACTGCTCGACGAAACGGGGGCGAGCCGCGCCACGCCCTCCCAATGGCTTGCGAACCGCACCTTCCTCGGCGAGGACCGCGCCAACCGCATAATCATCGGCACGAGCGAAGATGCGCTGCTCACTCTGGAAAAGCTCGCCGCGCTGCTGCGCGCGGCGCCGCTCGATCTGAAGCTCGCGCTCAATCTCGACGGCGGCCCGGTCTCCTGTCAGGCGATCGCGCTCGGGGATTTTCGCCGCCGTCATTGTGGATCTATGGAGGTGCAGGCCAAGGATCGCGACATTCAGCTGTTGCAGCCCCTCGTTCCGGGCGGCGACATGTGGGGCCTACCGGTCGTCCTAGCTATACGCCCCGCAACGCCTCCGTGATCCGCAGCGATCGGCGAGGTGGCCTCGCGCGAAGCGCCTTGGTTGAAACCGGCTAGGCACAAAGAACGCTAAGTCTGTTCGAGCACGCCATCCCCCTGGCCGAAATATTGCTGCGGATGAACAAATGTCCGCGCCGGGGTTCGCTCGCCAGCGCGCAGTATTCGGCTTTTCCGGAGAGCCTCATGCAGCAGACCACCGATGTCGTCGTTCTTGGCGCCGGAATCGTCGGCGTCAGCGCCGCGCTGCATCTGCAGGCGCGCGGCCGCGAGGTCGCGCTCATCGATCGTGCCGGCGCCCCAGGACAGGAGACGAGCTTCGGCAACGCGGGACTGATCGAACGCTCCTCGCTCATTCCCTATCTTTTCCCGCGAGACCCGGCGAAGCTCATCAAATATGCGCTGAACCTCCTGCCCGAGGCGCATTATCATTTGTCCGCCCTGCCGGCGGTGGGGCCGTGGCTGTTGCGCTATTGGCGCGAGAGCGCGCCTGAGCGGGTGCAGCGGAACATCGAAGCGCGGCGCCCGCTGATCGAACACAGCCTGAGCGAGCATGAGGCGCTGATCCAGCAGGCAGGCGCCGGCGAACTGCTGCGCAGGACCGGCTGGATCAAGCTGCATCGCAGCAAAGAGACTCTCGCCGCCGGCCTCGCCGACGCCGAGCGGCTGCGCGCCTATGGCTTACATATTGACACGCTCGACGCCGCCGGAGTCGCTTCGCTGGAGCCCGATCTCGCCCCGATCATGGGCGGCATCCATTACCTTGACACCGCCGCGATCATCGATCCCGCCGCTCTCTCGAAAGCCTATGCAGATCTGTTCGTCTCGCGCGGCGGGCGATTGCTCGCCGGAGACGCGCGCAGCCTTTCACAGGAGCCGGACGGGCGCTGGCGCGTCGAGGCCGCGCCAGGGCCGCTCGTCGCGGGCGCCGCGGTCGTGACGCTCGGCCCCTGGTCGGATTTTGTTTATGGGCCGCTCGGCTATCGCATTCCGCTCGGCTGGAAGCGCGGCTACCACATGCATTACGCGGCGAAGGACGGCGCAACGCTCAATCATCCGATCCTGGACGCCGACGTCGGTTATCTTTTGGCGCCGATGCGGCGCGGCGTCAGGCTGACGAGCGGGGCCGAATTCGCCCGCCGCGACGCGCCGCCGACGCCGGTGCAGATCGAGGTTTGCGAACCGACCGCCCGCCGATTGTTTCCGCTGGCGGAGCGGCTGGACCCCGACCCCTGGCGCGGCGCCCGGCCCTGCCTGCCGGACATGCTGCCGATCATCGGTCCGGCGCCGCGTCATCGCGGCCTGTGGTTCGATTTCGGCCATGCGCATCATGGGCTGACGCTCGGGCCGGTTTCCGGCCGGCTCCTCGCCGATATGATGACGGGCGAACAGCCCTTCATCGATCCCGCGCCCTATCGAGCCGACCGCTTCTGATCTTGCGCCGACGCCTTTGTGAGAGGCTGTGCGCCTATTCGGCGCCGACGAGCCTTAAGGCGCGATCCAGAACCCGCACGACGCGCGCCAGATCATGGCCGCGCCGGAGCACGAGTCCTGTCGCCGCGATGACCGAATAGGCGCCCTGCCGACGCGCCAGCGCCGGGTCCTTTTCGATTCGATAGAGCGGCGCCTCGCTCGCGCGCCGGAAAATCGAGAACACGGCCTTCGCCGGCGTGAAGTCGATGGCGTAGTCGCGCCATTCCCCCTGCGCGACTTTCGCGCCGTAAAGATTGAAGATGACGTTGAGCTCCAGGCGGCTGAACGAGACCGGCGCGCGCTTGTCTCCCCGAGCGCCCGACGCCGCGTCCGGCGAAGCGCCGTTCACGACGACGAGCGCGGGTCGAACCCGGCTGGGCTCCGTCGTCTCCGACTCCGCCATGCGTCCGCTCTCCTCGATCTGTCTTAACCATGTTGGCCCGCAAGGATGCGCCGGGCAAGACTTAATGACCGGTTTACGACGAGAATCTTCGTGTCTTTGCGCGCTGATAAGATTTGGCTGGGAAGAATCATACTTTCGCCGGCATGGCGCCCCTTGCCAGCCAAACGCGCCGCCCAAAATGAAGTTCATTGCCTCGACAGCTCGGGGCCACGCGTTTTCGGTTTCGTCAGCCCCCCAGCCCCCCGAAGCGTGTGGTTCCGAGATTTAGAGGTCGTGGCGATGGTCGGGCCGGCCGGGAGTTTCGCTCCCGCGCCGGCCCGTCTAGCTTTAGCTAGTCGCCTCGTCCGCTTTTAGCGGCCCGAGGCGGCGCCCATGGCGGCGGTCCGCCGCCGCGGCTCTTGCAAAATTCCCGACAATGACGAACTCAAGATGCGCTGTCGCGCCGATCGCGACGGGCATTCTCTTTTTCTTTTCATCGGAGAGAACATGACCGACGACGCCGCATCCGTCGCCGCCGCGGCTCCCGCCGCCGATCCGCAAACCGCCGCCAATTTCGGTTTTGAGGCCGACGTCGCGCGGCTGCTCGAGCTGATGACGCACTCCGTCTATTCGGAGCGCGACGTCTTTCTGCGCGAACTCGTCTCGAACGCCGCCGACGCCTGCGAAAAGCTGCGTTACGAGGCGCTTTCCGACGAAAAACTCGCCGCGCAAGCCGCCGCGCCGCTGGTCACGATCTCACTCGACAAGGAGAAGCGCACGCTGACGATCGCCGACAATGGCGTCGGCATGTCGCGCGAGGAGCTGATCGGCGCGCTCGGCACCATCGCCAATTCGGGGACCCGCGCCTTTCTCGACAAACTCGGCAAGGAGAAGGACGCCGGCTTCATCGGCCAGTTCGGCGTCGGCTTCTACTCGGCGTTCATGGTCGCCGGTCGCGTCGAGGTCGCGACGCGGCGGGCAGGCGAGGATCAGGCCTGGCTGTGGAGTTCAGACGGAAAGGGCTCCTATCAGATCGCGGCTCTGCCGCTTGAAGAGGCGCCCGCCGTCGGCGCCCGCGTCACGCTGCATCTCAACGCCGAGAGCGATGAATTTCTTGACGGCTGGCGGGTCGAAAGCGTCGTGCGCGAACATTCGGGCGCGATCGCCGCGCCGATCGATCTCATCGCGGCGCCGGGCGAAGAGCCGCGGCGGATCGCCGAAGGCGTCGCCCTGTGGACGAAGCCGAAGTCGGACATAACGCATGAGCAATATGTCGACTTTTACCGGCAATTGTCCGGGCAGCTCGACGAGCCGGCGCTGACCGCCCACTGGCGCGCCGAAGGACGCACCGAATATACGGTGCTCGCCTTCGTCCCCGGCGCGAGGCCGTTCGATCTCTTCGACCCGGCGCGAAAGAGCAAATCCAAGCTGTATGTGCGGCGCGTGCTGATCTCGCGCGACATGGAGCTGCTGCCCGCCTGGCTGCGGTTCATGCGCATCGTCGTCGACAGCGCCGACATTCCGCTCAATGTCTCGCGCGAGATGGTGCAGAAAAGCCCGGTCGCCGGCGCGATCGGCAAGGCCATCGCCACGCGCATTCTGCAGGAACTCAAAAAGCTCGCGGACGCCGAGCCCGAAAAATTCGCGGATGTGTGGAAGAACTTCGGCTCCGTGATCAAGGAGGGGCTGCATGAAGATCCGAGCCGCCGCGACGCTCTGTTCGAAATTGCGCGTTTCGCCTCGACGAAGTCCGAGGAACAGACCCGCACGCTCAAGGATTACGTCGCCGATCTGAGGGAAAATCAGACAGCGATCTATTATCTTGTCGGCGACGACATGAAGCGGCTGCGCGCCAGCCCGCAGCTTGAAGGCTTCCGGGCGAGAGGCGTCGAAGTGCTGCTTCTCGACGACGCCGTCGACGCCTTCTGGGTGACGAGCGCGCTCGGCTATGAAGGCAAGCCATTCAAATCCGTCACGCAGGGCCAGGCCGACATCGATTCGATCGCGCTGGTCGAGGACGCCAAGACCGAGACGCCGGCGCCGGCCGACGTCGCCGACCTGCTTGCGGCCCTCAAGGAGACGCTTGCGGATCATGTCGACGACGTGCGCGCCTCGACGCGGCTGACCGACAGCGCCGTTTGCCTGGTGGCGCCCGATACCGGATTTGACCGCCAATTGTCCCGCCTTCTGGCCGAACATGGACAACAGGCCTTCGGAAAGCCGGTTTTGGAGATCAACCCGAGGCATGAAGCGATCGTCGCGCTTGCGACGGCCTTGCGCGCAAAGGGGCGCGAAGCGGCGCGCGACGATCAGTTTCTGCTGCTCGATCTCGCCCGCGTCGCCGACGGCGAGCACCCGATCGACGCAGCGGCTTTCGCAAAGAGGCTGACGGCGCTTCTCGCCAGCCGGGGGTAGAGATGAGTCTGGGCGCGAGGAAGGCCGCAACGAACGATCCGCTGACGCGCGCCCAGGCGATCGCGACAGTTGCGGACTATCTCGGCGCGCGGGGGATCGACGACGCGCAGGAGGACGCGCGCGCTCTGCTGCGCGCCGCCACAGGACTGACGCGGCTCGAACTCGCCATGACGCCACGCGCGCCGCTTTCTCAGGAGGAGGCGCGCGCCCTCTCCCGCTACGCGGCGCGACGGGCCGCCCGTGAGCCAGTGTCGCGCATTCTTGGCGAGCGCGGATTCTGGACGCTCGACCTCGCCGTCGCGCCGTCAGTGCTCGATCCACGGCCCGACACGGAAACGCTGGTCGAGACGGCGCTGCGCTTCGTTGCGGAACGGGGCGGCGCGCCGCTCTCGATACTTGATCTCGGCGCCGGCTCGGGCGCGATCGCCTGCGCGCTGCTCAGCGAGCTTCCGGCCGCGCGCGCCGTCGCCGTCGATCTCTCGCAGGACGCCTGCGCGGCCACCGCCGCAAATTTCGCCCGATGCGGCCTGGCGGACCGCGCGGCGGTCGTGCGCGGCCGCTGGGCGGAGGCGCTTCAGGCGCGTTTCGACCTCATCGTGTCCAATCCGCCCTATGTGCGCACGGACGATATCGCTGGACTCGATCCCGAGGTGCGGCTCCATGATCCGGCGCTGGCGCTCGACGGCGGCGCCGACGGGCTCGAGCGGTATCGGGAGATCATCGGCGACCTGCCGCGGCTCATGGACGAGGACGCCGTCGTGGCGTTCGAAGTCGGCTTCGATCAAGCTGGCGTCGTCGCCGCGCTGCTGGAGGCCGAGGGCTTCAAAATCGAGCGCGTGGCGCGCGACATTGGCGGCCACGAGAGGGTCGTCGCGGCGCGGCTTGAACGGCCAAGGCCGTGACATATTGGCGACAGTAACCCCTTTTTTGGCCCGTCGCGCCGCGCTCGGCCTTGTTGGGGGCCACCCCCTCCACTATAGTCATCCCAGGTCCAACCGATCGCCGACTTCGAGAGTGAACTCGAAACGCTTTGGCGCCGCTTCGCGAACGGCAGCCCGAAACGACCGGCCAGGAGCAACGTCGAAATCGACATGATAGCGCCGGAGTGAAGACCACTTCGATTGTCGGGGGCGTTGTGGTCCGTTAGGCAGGCATGCAGTCGCGTTGGACATCAAGCAGTTGCGCTGAGGGGAATTGGCGCAGAGCGACGTGGGGCCGCCGACTGCGGCCGACTTGAGGAAATCGACTCGCGCACAGCGTTATCGAAGCTTGAGTCCGAAACGGATTGCTGTCGCCTGTCCGTTGGCGCATGCGCCGGGCGAAGGAATTTAGCGGCGACTTTGTTGGGAACGCCGCGCAGGCGGGGCCGAGCGCAGCAAGATTTCGGGGAGTTTGATGAGACCAGGGCAAAACAAGAGAATGCGCGGACGGAGCAACCGCAAAGGGCCCAATCCGCTTACACGATCCTATGAGTCGAATGGCCCCGACGTGAAGATCCGCGGCACGGCTCAGCATGTCGCCGAAAAATATTTACAGCTCGCGCGCGACGCGCAGTCTTCCGGCGACACGATCATGGCCGAGAGCCTGCTGCAGCATGCGGAGCACTATTTCCGGCTGATCGCCGCCGCGCAGCAGCAGCAGCAAGTCAACGGCTATGGACGCCCGCAGCTGGAAGCGGAGATCGACACCTCCGAGGACGACGACGATTTCGCCCCGCTTCCCGACCGTTTCGCGCCGCTTGCCGAACGGCTGCCGCCGCCGGCCTTCCAGCCGCCGCCGCCCTTCGCGCCGCAGCCGCAGCCGCATTTTTCGCAGCCCCAGCCGCAGCCGCAGCCGTTTGAGGAGCGCCCGATCGGCGAGATGCGCGCCGGCGATCGCGCGGAGCGTCCGGAACGCCCGCAGCGGCATGAACGACCGCCGTTCAACCGCGACCGCAACGCCGAGGGCGGCGACCGTCCGCGTCACCAGGGATATGAGCGCGGCCGCGACCGACGCTTCCAGCCGCGCCCCGAGGCCAGCGCGGCCGAGAGCGAACCTGGGACGGCGCTTCCCTCATTCATCACCGCGCCAGTGGCGCGCGTCGCCGCTCCGAGCGAGGGCGCTGGAGCGGAACCCGTTCTCGAGCGCGAGAATGCGCCGCGTGAACACGAGGGCGGCGTCAATTATCATCTGAGTTCGCGCCGGCGCCGGCGCCCGCGCCCGCCGATGGATGACGTCGCCGGCGGCGCACGGGACGATGACGCGCCGCAGGTCGGCGAACTTCCGTTGGAGCCGGACCGGTTCTAGGCCTTTAGGCGAGGAAGCTGATCGCGTCGCCGGCCTTGATCCGGCCACCCTCGATCACCCGCGCGTAAACGCCGCAATCAATGTGGCCGAAATTCTGGCGCAGGGTTTGGACGAGGTCCATGTCGCGTCGCCCCGTGCCCGGCTCGACGCCGGTGGCCACGCAGCGATCGGTCATTTTGAGCACCTCAAGCCGCGCGCCGCCGATCGACAGGGTGCGCCCCGGGAGCGTCGCTTCGGCCCATGCGCCCATGTCTGCGACATAGAGATTGGCGCGAAACCGCAGCGGATCGAGCGCGGCCCCTTGCGCCTGCGCGATCGCCGCGACGCTCGCCAGATTGACGAGCGAGACGAAGCCCGACTTCGAATCCGTGAAGCGAAAACCGTCGGGCGCTGCCATAAGCCGCACGGGGCCACGGATTTCGGGCCCAAGAAAGCCGGTCAGGAAGGCCTCGATGGCGCCGCGCCCTTCCGCCGACCGCAAATCCCCTCGCGCGACCTCGCGCCCTGCCCTGGCGATCGTCAATACCCCTGTCGCGTCATCGTAGCGCGTCGCAAGACCCGCGAGCGCGCCGTTCCTCATTAGCATCAGAAATTTGATCTTGGGCTGGTGCTCGGGGGCCGCTGGATCGAAGCCTGAAGGGCCGTTTTCCAGCGCGAACAGTCGATCTCCCGGGAAATAATTGCCAGTCTTCAGATCGGCGGCGTCCAGCGGCTCGGGCGAGAGGCCTTTGACGGGATAACGGTAGAGAGAGGCGAGTCGCATGGACGTCCCAGTTCGATGACAAGTCGAGGCGAATTGCCTACACCTCGCCGGCCGTCAGGAAAATAGACTCGGCCGTTTGCAAGGAGAGCCAGCCATGCCGGACAAGACGCTCACGGTCCTCGTTCTCGCCGCAGTGGCGCTTTCCGCCGCGCATGATCTCGACCACCTGTCACGCGACGATTTCTCGCAACCAGGGGCATGGTCGATCGCCGCCGCCTTTCTTTCGGTGAAATACGCGCTCACGGGCGCCGCGCTGTATTTCTATTTCCGCGGCAAGATCGGCGCTGGGTTCTGGGCGGTCATCGGCGTTCTCGGCGCCGCGGCGCTCTGATTCGCGCATTTGAGCCCTGGCGCCGCGCAGCGGCCCCCGGACATCTATGCGATGTACGGCAGTCCCGCCGCCGGCCTCATCGCCTCCAGCCTGGTCTATGCGATGATGCTGTCGCTTGTGGCGCTCGCGCTCTATGGGGGATGGCGCGCCATTGGAGCGGGCGGGCGCGGTTAACCGATATATCTTTTGCTAGCGGCCGAGTCCGCGCTTTCGCGCCGCACCCCCTTTAACCCCGTGCGGCCCTTCCCATATCGACCACGAGGGCAGCCGCAAGGGGCCTTGAACGAGAAATTTTGGACGCGAGGCGCGCCGCTTAAAACAAAGGGCCGCCTCATGGTCAGAGGGGCTAAAAATGAACTTTGAGAAATACACCGAACGCGCGCGCGGATTCGTGCAGTCGGCGCAGTCGATGGCGACGCGCGAAGGCCACCAGCAGTTTACGCCCGAGCACATATTGAAAGTCCTGCTCGACGACGATCAGGGGCTTTCAGCCGGCCTGATCGACCGCGCCGGCGGGCGCTCGCGCGAGGCGCTGGCGAAGACCGAAGCCGCTCTCGCCAAACTGCCGAAAGTCGGCGGCTCCGGCGCCGGCCAGCTCTATCTCGCGCCGGCGACCGCCCGGCTTTTCGACAACGCCGAGAAGATCGCCCAGAAGGCGGGCGATTCCTACGTCACCGTCGAGCGGCTGCTGCTGGCGCTGGCGATGGAGAAGGATTCCGAGGCCGCGCGCATTCTGCGCGACGCAGGCGTCACGCCGCAGACGCTCAACGCCGCGATCGAAGATCTGCGCAAAGGCCGCACGGCGGATTCGGCTTCCGCCGAAAACGCCTATGACGCGCTGAAGAAATACGCCCGCGACCTCACCGAAGCGGCGCGCGAAGGCAAGCTCGACCCGGTCATCGGACGCGACGAGGAAATCCGCCGCACGGTGCAGGTGCTGTCGCGCCGCACCAAGAACAATCCGGTGCTGATCGGGGAACCCGGCGTCGGCAAGACCGCGATCGTCGAGGGGCTCGCCTTGCGCATCGTCAATGGCGACGTGCCGGAGTCGCTCGAGGATAAAAAGCTGCTCGCGCTCGACATGGGCGCGCTGATCGCCGGCGCGAAATATCGCGGCGAATTCGAGGAGCGGCTGAAGGCGGTGCTGAACGAAGTCACCGCCGCCGAAGGCAATGTCATCCTGTTCATCGACGAGATGCACACGCTCGTCGGCGCCGGCAAGGCGGATGGGGCGATGGACGCCTCCAATCTGCTGAAACCGGCGCTGGCGCGCGGCGAATTGCATTGCGTCGGCGCGACGACGCTCGACGAATATCGCAAGCATGTCGAAAAGGACGCGGCGCTCGCGCGGCGCTTCCAGCCGGTCTTCGTCGACGAGCCGACGGTCGAGGACACGATCTCGATCCTGCGCGGGTTGAAAGAGAAATACGAACTCCATCACGGCGTGCGCATCACCGACAGCGCGATCGTCGCCGCGGCGACTTTGTCGAACCGCTACATCTCCGACCGCTTCCTGCCGGACAAGGCGATCGACCTCATCGACGAGGCGTCGTCGCGCCTGCGCATGCAGATCGACTCGAAGCCCGAGGAGCTCGACGAACTCGACCGGCGCATCATTCAGCTGAAGATCGAGCAGGAAGCGCTCAAGAAGGAAACGGACACAGCGTCAAAAGATCGCCTGGCGAAGCTCGAAGGCGAGCTTGCCGACCTTGAAGAAAAATCGGGCGCGCTCACCGCCCGCTGGCGGGCCGAGAAGGACAAGCTCGGCTCCGCGCAGAAGCTCAAGGAGCAGCTCGAAGCCGCCCGCAATGAACTCGCGCAGGCGCAGCGGCGCGGCGAATATCAGCGCGCCGGCGAACTCACCTATGGGGTGATCCCGGATCTGGAAAAAAAGCTGAAGGAGACGGAAACCGAAGCCGACACGCTTGTCGACGAAGAGGTCACCGCCAATGACGTGGCGCAGGTCGTCTCGCGCTGGACCGGCGTGCCGGTCGACAAGATGCTCGAAGGCGAACGCGAGAAATTGCTGCACATGGAGGACGAGCTCGCCAAGCGCGTCGTCGGCCAGCATGACGCGGTCGTCGCGGTCTCGACCGCGGTGCGCCGCGCGCGCGCCGGACTGCAGGACCCGAACCGCCCGATCGGCAGTTTCATCTTCCTTGGCCCGACCGGCGTCGGCAAGACCGAGCTGACCAAGGCGCTCGCCGCGTTTCTGTTCGACGACGAGACCGCCATGGTGCGGCTCGACATGTCCGAATATATGGAGAAACATTCGGTGGCGCGGCTCATCGGCGCGCCGCCCGGCTACGTCGGCTATGAGGAAGGCGGCGCTTTGACCGAAGCCGTCCGTCGCAGGCCGTATCAGGTCGTGCTCTTCGACGAGATCGAGAAGGCGCATCCGGACGTCTTCAACGTGCTGCTGCAGGTGCTCGACGACGGGCGCCTGACTGACGGCCAGGGCCGCACGGTCGATTTCAAGAACACGCTGATCATCATGACGTCGAATCTCGGTTCCGAGTTCCTCGTCATGCAGAAGGAGGGCGAGGATTCCTCCGCCGTGCACGATGAAGTGATGCAGGTGGTGCGGGCGCATTTCAGGCCGGAGTTCCTGAACCGCGTCGACGAGATCATCCTGTTCAACCGCCTGCGGCGCGAGGATATGGGCGCCATCGTCGACATCCAGGTCAAGCGGCTGCAGAAGCTCCTCGAAGATCGCAAGATCACGCTGCATCTTGACGCCAAGGCGCGCGACTGGCTGGCCGCCAAGGGCTACGACCCGACCTATGGCGCGCGGCCCTTGAAGCGCGTCATGCAGAAGGAGTTGCAGGACACGCTTGCCGAGCGACTGCTCGCGGGCGAGATCATCGACGGCGCGAGCGTCGAAGTGTCTGCCGACGCTTCGGGCCTGATCATCGACGGCAAGTCGACGCATCGTCATGCCGCACCGCTGCTGCGAACGGTGGGCAACGCGTAACCCCCTCCCCAACCCTCCCCCGCTTCGCGGGAGAGGGAGTGGGACTCGGCGCGTGATCAAATTTTCCGCGTTGCGGCTCGTAAGCGTCCCCTCTCCCGCGAAGCGGGGGAGGGACAGGGAGGGGGCTCTTGACGTTTCCCGAGCGCCGTGTTCTTGACGCGGCGCGTCGGCCTACCCCAGCCGCTCTTTCCTCCGGTTCAGCACGTCCGCTTCGCGCAGATCGAGTTCGCGCTCAATCCGACGGCGGGCTTCGTCGGTCAGCTTGCCGTCCGGCAGCATGCCATTGATCAATTTGCGCTCCTCGGCGATGAGCTGCAGGTCGATCTCGTCGTGAAGCGCCGCCAGCGCGCGGCGTTCTTCATTTTCTTCGCATTTCATGCGCACGCGCGACAGAAAGTAGTCCTGTTGCGCGAGCAGCGAGTTCATCGCTTCTTCGGGGACCTCATTCTCCGCGCCGAATTGCGCGAGTTTCGCGCTCGACGCCTCGATCGCGGCGTGCCGGGCGCGCAGCTCCTCGGCGCGGTCGAGGACGCGTTCCTTCCTGCCGGTTCTAACGAGGCCGAGTTTGCGGATGATCCATGGCAACGCCGACCCTTGGAAGACGAGCGTCACCATCACGACGCAGAAGGTGAGAAAAAAGATCGAGTCGCGATAGGGAAACGGCTCGCCGTCCGCCGTGGCGAGCGGGATCGCCAACGCCGCGGCGAGCGAGACGATGCCGCGCACGCCGGTGAAGGAAATGACGAACGGCCATTGCCAGGGCGGCGAAGGATCGCGTCGCGCCAGCGGCGGAATGAGCCAGCGCGGCAGATAGGTGATCGGAAAGGTCCATACGAAACGCGCAAGGATCACGACGAGCGAAACGATCGCGGCGGACGTCGTCAGTTCGTACAGCGAATGGTCCTGGATCCGCGCAAAGAGCGCCTGCGCCTGCAGTCCGGTGAAGAGAAAAACCAGACCTTCGATTAAAAACAGAAAGAAATCCCAGAAGAACACGCCTTGCAGGCGCGTCGCGGCGCTGATCAGCCGCGGCCCGTTCCAGCTGATGTAGAGGCCGGTCGCCACCGTCGCGATGACGCCCGAGCCGCCCAAATGTTCTGGCGGCCAATAGGCGAGGTAAGGCGTAATCAGCGACAGCGTGATTTCAATGCGCGGATCGCGCATGAAGCGACGCAGCCGCAGCATCGTCCAGCCGACGCCAAGACCCCACACGATCTCGCCGGCGATAATCGCCGCGAAGGTCTCGCCGGCCTGCGCCAGGGAAAAAGAGCCGACGCTGACCGCCGCCACCGCGAAGCGATAAAGGACGAGCGCCGTGGCGTCATTGGCGAGACCCTCCCCCTCCAAAATCACCGAAATCCGCCGCGGCAATTGCATGCGGCGCGCGATGGCGAGCGGCGCGACGGCGTCGGGCGGCGATACGATGGCGCCGAGGACGAAGCCGACCGCCAGCGGCCAGCCAAGCAGCCAGTTCGTCGCGAGCGAAACGGAAATGGTGGTGAAGACGACGCAGCCGACGGCGAGCAGAAGGATCGGCCGCAGATTGGCCCGAAACTCGCGCCAGCTCATGTTGACCGCGGAAATGTAAATCACCGGCGGCAGCACGAGCAGCAATACGAATTGCGGCTCCAGCACGAAGGCGGGCACGCCAGGCGCCACGGCGATCAGCACGCCCGACGCGACAAGCAGGATCGGCAAGGCGACGCCGGACCGCAAGGCGATGAAGGCGACGAACGCCACCGCCGCCAGAAGAAAGACGAGGATTTGCAAACCCGCCAGCATGCGCTCACCTCTTTGCCGCGCCCCAGCGGCAGAGCGAGCTCCGCGACGCCGATGAAGCCAAGTTACAACTTCCGAAGCGCCACTTCCTCGATCCTGTGATCAGCGTCCTTGGTGAGGATCAAGCTCGCGCGCGGGCGCGTCGGGGCGATGTTCTGGCGCAGATTCTCGAGGTTGATGCGCGTCCATATATCTTTCGCGACGCGCGTCGTCTCCGCTTCGTCGAGATCGGCATAGACACGGAAGTAGGATTCCGGATCGCGGAACGCCGTCTGCTGAAGCCGCCGAAAGCGCTCCACATACCATCGCTCCAGCACGTCCTCGGGCGCGTCGAGATAGACCGAGAAATCGAAGAAGTCGGAGACGAAGGGAATTTCGCGGCCGTCGCGCATGCGCGGCGCAAGCAGAACATTGACGCCTTCGACGATGAGAATGTCCGGCCGATCGACGCAGGTCGCCTCGCCCTCGACGACGTCATAGGTCATATGCGAATAGACCGGCGCGCAGACGTTGCGACGTCCCGCCTTCACATCGGAGAGAAATCGCAGCAGCGATTTGTTGTCGTAGCTTTCCGGAAAGCCCTTCTTGTCCATCAGCCGTTCGGCTTCAAGAATCCTGTTGGGCAAGAGAAATCCGTCAGTGGTGATGAGCTCGACTTTCGGCGTATTCGGCCAGCGCGACAACAGGGCGCGCAGCACGCGCGCCGTCGTGGATTTTCCCACGGCGACGGAGCCCGCGACGCCGATGATGTAAGGAACCTTGCCGTCCTCGGCGCCAAGAAAGCGCTGCGTCGCCTTGAAGAGGCCCTGCGTCGCCGCGACGTAAAGCGCCAGCAGGCGCGAGAGCGGCAGATAGATCTCGATGACCTCTTCGAGCGAGATCGGATCATTGAGCGATTTCAGCCGGACGAGATCATCGAGCGTCAGCGTCAGCGGGGTGTCGGCGCGCAGCGACGCCCATTCGGCGCGCGTAAAATGCCGGTAGGGGGAAAGAGCCTCGTTGTTGGGGACGAGCTCCGCCACCGTCATTCCTTTGCTCCGCGCGCGGCTTTCTCCGCCAGCCCGGATTGTTTGGTGCGCCGCTCCAGTTCGCGCAGCACCTCGTCGAGCGAAATATCCCGCGCTTCGAGCATGACCAGAAGATGATAGAGCGTGTCGGCGGCTTCATTGACGAGCGCGCTTCGGTCGCCCTCCATCGCCGCGATCACCGTTTCGACCGCCTCTTCCCCGAACTTCTTGGCGATGCGCGGCATTCCGGCGTCAAGCAGGGTTTTCGTATAGGAGGTCGAGGCGCTGTCGTTGCGCCGCGCTTTGATGAGCGCCGCGAGATCGTCGAGCGTGAAACTCATGACAGGCCCCCTCCCCAACCCTCCCCCGCTGCGCGGGAGAGGGAGCAGGCTCGGCGCTCGATATTGAGCCCGCAAGGCCGAAGGCCTGACCGGGAATCCAGAGCCAATTCAAGAATGCTGGTCTTGCTCTGGATTCCTGATCGCGCGCGTTGCGCGCGTCGGGAATGATAGCCGAGCCGTTCAATAGCCGTCATCCCATCGCCTCGAGGCCGTCGAGGCGCATCGGGAGACCCGCCGCCGCCATGTGAAGCTTCGCCTGCGGGATTGAATATTCGCCGAAATGGAAGATCGACGCGGCGAGCACGGCGCTCGCATGGCCATCCTTGACGCCGGCGACGAGATGGTCGAGCGTTCCGACCCCGCCCGAGGCGATGACCGGCACCTGCACCGCGTCGGCGACGGCCCGCGTCAGCGCGATATCGAAGCCGCTCTTCGTGCCGTCGCGATCCATCGAGGTGAGCAGGATTTCGCCGGCGCCGAGGTCGCTGACGTCGCGCGCAAATTGCACTGCGTCGATCCCCGTTGCGCGGCGCCCGCCATGGGTGAAGATTTCCCAGCGTCCCTCGGCTGCGCGCTTGGCGTCAATGGCCACGACGATGCATTGCGCGCCAAATTTTTCCGACGCTTCGCGAACGAAGCCGGGATTGGCGACGGCGGCGGAATTGATCGAGACCTTGTCGGCGCCGGCGAGCAGCAGATTGCGGATGTCGTCCAGCGTGCGCACGCCGCCGCCGACGGTCAGCGGCATGAAGCAGGCTTCCGCGGTGCGCTGCACGACGTCGAGCAGAATGCCGCGGTCTTCATGGCTTGCGGTGATGTCGAGAAAGCAGAGTTCGTCGGCGCCGGCGGCGTCATAGGCGATGGCGCATTCGACCGGATCGCCGGCGTCGCGCAGATCGACGAAATTGACGCCTTTGACGACGCGTCCTCCTTTCACGTCCAGGCAGGGAATGACGCGCGCTTTCAGCATCAGGCGTTCTCGGTCGCCGCGCGCGCGCGAATCATCGCCAGCGCCTGCGCCGGATCGAGCCGCCCGTCGTAGAGCGCCCGTCCGGTGATGGCGCCGGCGAGCTTGCGACAATCGGGCTGCAGCAGGCGGTCCACGTCGGCGAGCGACGCCAGGCCGCCGGAGGCGATGACCGGAATCGTCAAGGCGTCGGCGAGCGCCAGGGTCGCCTCGATATTGAGGCCGGTCAATACGCCGTCGCGCGAGATGTCGGTGTAGATGATGGCGCTCACCCCCGCGTCTTCGAAGCTCTTGCCAAGATCGAGCGCCGACATGCGCGTCGCGCGGGCCCAGCCGTCAACGGCGACAAAACCATTCTTGGCGTCGACCCCTACGGCGACGCGGCCCGGGTGAAGGCGCGCCGCCTCGCGCACGAAGGACGGGTCCTTGACGGCCGCCGTGCCGATGATGACGCGCGCGACGCCTTTTTCCAACCAGCCGGACAGCGTGCGCATGTCGCGAATGCCGCCGCCGAGCTGCACGGGTATCGTCAGCGCGGCGAGAATGGATTCGACCGCCTGGGCGTTGCGCGGCGCGCCGGCGAACGCGCCGTCGAGATCGACGACATGCAGATATTCGAAACCGACTCGCTGGAAGGCGCGCGCCTGCTCGGCAGGATCGTCATTGAACACGGTCGCGCGGTCCATATCGCCCTGGGCCAGGCGCACGCACTGACCTTCCTTCAAATCGATCGCGGGAAACAGAATCACGGACGCCACCTCAGGAAATTGCCGATCAACGCTAGGCCCAGCCTCTGGCTTTTTTCGGGATGGAACTGCACGCCGACGAGATTGTCGCGCGCCACGGCCGCGGTGAGCGGCGCGCCATAGTCGGTGGTCGCCAGGACGTGCGCCGGCGACGCCGGCGTCAGCTGAAACGAGTGCACGAAATAGGCGTGCAATCCGCGCTCTCCCGTCGGCACGCCGGCAAAGAGCGGATGTTCCCGGCTCAGCGTCAGCGTATTCCAGCCCATATGCGGGATTTTGAGCGAAGGATCCGCAGGCGCGATCGCCGCGACGTCTCCCGGTATCCAGCCGAGACCCGGCGTTTCGCCATGTTCAAGGCCGCGCGCGCCCATGAGCTGCATCCCGACGCAAATCCCCAAGAACGGCCGGCCGCGGTCGATGACCGCCTCCTGCAGGGCGGCGTAAAGCCCCTCGATCGCCATCAGGCCGCGGCGACAATCGGCGAAAGCGCCGACGCCCGGCAGAACGACGCGCTCGGCGGCGCGCACGACGTCGGGGTCGCTGGTGACGCAAATGTCGCCTTGCGCCTGCGACTCGCGGGCGGCGCGCTCAAAGGCTTTCAAGGCGGAGTGCAGATTGCCCGACCCATAGTCGATGATCGCGGTCGTCAAGGAGCGGGCTCCCCAGCGACATCGTCTTTCGCGATCCGCTCGGAAGTGCGATGGCGGTGAAAATAGGCCGCCTCCGCCTCGTCGAGGTCATCGCCAATGACGAGATCCTGCTCGACGTAGCCGCGACGCGCCAAATTCCAGCCGACGAGCCGTTCCCCCTCGAAACCGAGCCAGACGGCGAGCCCGAGCGTCAGCCAGGACATCGCGTCGCGCGATACGCGCAGCTGCCAGGCGATGAGCGCCAAGGCGACGAGAAGAAGCGTCCAGAGGACGGCGACCAGCCAGGCGCGCCGCCAGGCCAGCCAGAACGGACCAAAAATAAACGCCGGCCAGGAAAAGCCGTCGCGCAAGAAGACGACCTTGTCCGGCGCGGGAAGCTGACCCGGCGCCATGCGCGGAAAATGAACAGTGAATATCGCCATCGGCCGTCCCCTCGTCGGCGTCACCCGCCTCTTTTCAGGCGGTGAGCGTTCCCTTGGTGGAAGGCGCTTCCCCCTGCGTGCGGCGCGGATCGATCGCCACCGCCTTGCCGAAGGCGCGCGCGAAGCCCTTGAAGGCGCTTTCGGCGATATGGTGGCTGTTGACGCCGCGCAGACATTCGATGTGCAGCCCGACACGGGCGTGAACCGCAAAGGCCTGGAAGAATTCGCGCATCAGCTCGGTGTCAAAGCCGCCGATCCGCTGCGCCGGAAATGCGACATCGTAGACGAGAAAGGGCCGGCCCGAGACGTCCACGACGACGCGGGTCAGCGCCTCGTCCAGCGGCACATGCGCGTCGCCATAGCGGGAAATGCCTTTGCGGTCGCCGAGCGCGCGATCCGCCGCCTGGCCGATGGCGATGCCGACGTCCTCGACCGTGTGATGGCCGTCGATATGCAGATCGCCCTCAGCGCGCACGGCAAGATCCAGCGGCGCATGACGGGCGATCTGATCGAGCATA
This sequence comes from Methylocystis sp. SC2, assembly GCF_000304315.1. Taxonomy (NCBI): domain Bacteria; kingdom Pseudomonadati; phylum Pseudomonadota; class Alphaproteobacteria; order Hyphomicrobiales; family Methylocystaceae; genus Methylocystis; species Methylocystis hydrogenophila. The sequence goes on from NC_018485.1 coordinate 905,676, forward strand.
TGATCGAAAAATCCCACGCCGGTCGATATGTCCGAGCGGCCGGCGCCGTCGAGGTCGACGGCGACCGAGATTTTGGTTTCCTTGGTGTTGCGCTCGATCGTCGCGCTGCGCATTTCCAGCCTTTTCTTGGGCCCTACCGGCGTTTCCGGCGACTGCGGCCGCAAGCGGCCAGCTTGTAGCAACTCCGCCCTGGATTCGCCACCCGAACCGCTCGGGCGTCAAAGAGAAGCGAGATGCGCGCCAACCAACGTCGCTTGTCGGCGGATCGGACACAAAACAAGAATGGTCCGTCAGCTGGCGTCGATTCCTCGCTTAAGCGCGACCACGGCAATTCGTCCCGGGCCGGAAGGCGCTTGTACCTTGGCGACAACGCATCAAGAAGACGCTAAATGCCGCAGCGGCGGCGACTTCGGCCGACGGCGGCCGGCGGAATCGCGAAGGCGCGGCGAACATCTGTGGCGCGCAGCGCCGTAAGGAGGCTTGAACATGCGACTTCGGATCGGTTTCGCGCTCTTCGCGGCGTCTTTGACGTCCCTTCCGGCGACCGCCGAGCCTTGGCGGGACGGTTTCGTGTCGCGCATCGAAGCGCTGGCGCTCATGCAAACGCTCAACGCCTCCCTGCTCGCAAGCCGCAGCGCGACGGCGACCCTCGAGAAATGGTGCGCCGATCACAAGATGTCCGCCGAGCCCAAGATCGTCGCCCGCCGCGTCGCTGGGATCGACCGGCGGCCGAGCGCGGAGACGCGCCGGCGGCTCGACGTCAGCGACGCGGAGCCGGTGAACTACCGGCGCGTGCAGCTCGCCTGCGGCGATCACGTGCTCTCCGAGGCTGACAATTGGTACGTGCCTGGGCGGCTTTCCGACGAAGTGAACCGCACGCTGGAGACGACGGAAACGCCCTTCGGCAAGGCCATCGCGCCGCTGCAGCCGTTCCGTCGCACCGTCGACATGAAGATGCGCTGGTCGCCCTTGCCCGAAGGGTGGGAGCTTTCGGCCATCCCGACGGCCTCGCCTGAAAACGCCGGCGGCGCGCTCGCCATTCCGCACGACCTCTTCGAACACACCGCCGTGGTCTATGCGCGCGACCAACGTCCTCTCTCCGAGGTGCATGAGACCTATACGCGCGAGATTCTGGATTTTCCCGCGCCGCTCGCCGGCGCGCCGCGCGAGTGAGTCTTGCAGTGAATCCCAGCCCGACTGGCGAATAGCGCCGCTGCCCCTCGCCGCTCCGCCCTTGCTCAAATCGCCGCCAAACCTTACATCGGCTGGACATCTCAGGCTGGATACGGCGAATGGATAGCGAACAACACCGCTTTGCGGCCATGCACGCGACGACGATCATCCTCGTCAAGAAAGCCGGAGAAACGGTGATCGCCGGCGATGGCCAGGTCAGCCTCGGCCAGACGATCATGAAAGGCAACGCCAAGAAAGTGCGCCGTCTTGGCAAGGGCGACGTGATCGCCGGCTTCGCCGGCGCGACCGCCGACGCCTTCACGCTCTTCGAACGGCTTGAATCGAAGCTCGAGCAATATCCCGGACAATTGATGCGCGCCTGCGTCGAACTCGCGAAGGACTGGCGCATGGACCGCTATCTTCGGCGCCTCGAGGCGATGATGCTCGTCGCCGACAAGAGCGTCGGCCTCGTGCTCACCGGCTCCGGCGACGTGCTCGAGCCGGAAGGCACCGGCGAAGGCGCGGTGGCCGCGATCGGCTCGGGCGGCAACTTCGCGCTCGCCGCCGGACGCGCCCTGCTCGATACATCGCTCGACGCCGAAGCCATCGCCCGCCGCGCGATGGTGATCGCCTCAGAGATTTGCGTCTACACCAACCAGAATGTGGTGGTGGAGAAGATTTAGGGCGTTCGGCCGTACAAAATACTGCCGAATAGCGACTGCCGACTGCCGTTCCGAAGGAACTCACCATGGCCGACTTCTCGCCGCGCGAGATCGTTTCCGAACTTGATCGCTATATCGTTGGACAAAGCGACGCCAAGCGCGCGGTGGCGATCGCGCTGCGCAACCGCTGGCGGCGGCTGCAGCTCGAAGGCCAGATGCGCGAAGAGGTGCTGCCCAAGAATATTTTGATGATCGGCCCGACAGGCTGCGGCAAGACCGAAATCGCCCGGCGTCTGGCGCGTCTCGCCAACGCGCCCTTCATCAAAGTCGAAGCCACGAAATTCACCGAGGTCGGCTATGTCGGCCGCGACGTCGAACAGATTGTGCGCGATCTGGTCGAGGTCGCCATCGTGATGGTCAAGGAGCGCCGCCGCAAGGACGTGCAGGCGCGCGCCCAGCAAGCGGCCGAAGAGCGCACGCTCGATGCGCTGGTGGGGCCCGCCGCGTCGCCGGGCACGCGCGAAACCTTTCGACGTCGCCTGCGCGCGGGCGAACTCGACGACAAGGAGATCGAAGTCGAGCTGACGCAGTCGGGTTCATCGATGCCCATGTTCGAACTGCCGAACATGCCCGGCGCCAGCGTCTCCGCCTTTTCGCTCGGCGACATTTTCGGCAAGGCGATGCAGCGCGGCAAGCCGCGCAAGCTCTCGGTGAAAGAGGCGCAGGGACCTCTGATCGCCGAAGAGAGCGACAAGCTGATCGATCAGGAAGCGAGCGTCCGCGAGGCGATCCATGAGGTCGAGAACAACGGCATCGTCTTCATCGACGAGATGGACAAAATCTGCGCGCGCGAAGGCCGCGGCGGCGCCGACGTCTCGCGCGAAGGCGTGCAACGTGACCTGCTGCCGCTGATCGAAGGCACCACCGTCGCGACGAAACATGGAACGGTGAAGACTGACCATGTGCTGTTCATCGCCTCCGGCGCCTTCCATGTGGCGAAGCCCTCCGACCTGCTGCCGGAACTGCAGGGGCGCTTGCCGATTCGCGTCGAACTCGCCTCGCTCAACGAAGACGACTTCCGCCGCATTCTGACCGAAACCGAAGCCTGCCTGACCAAGCAATATTCCGCGCTGCTGGGCACCGAGGGCCTGACCCTCGAATTCGCGCCTTCCGCCGTCGACGCCATCGCCAAGGTCGCCGTGCAGGTGAACACCTCCGTCGAGAACATCGGCGCGCGGCGCCTGCAAACGGTGATGGAGCGCGTGCTCGACGACATCAGCTTCTCGGCGTCCGACCGCGCCGGCGACAGAATCGTCATCGACGGCGCCTATGTCGAGGAGCACATCGGCGATCTGGCGAAGAACAGGGATTTGAGCCGGTTTATTTTGTGATCTTGTCTTGTGCGACGAGGGCGCGCGCTCGATAGGCGTTGAGGCGAGTGACCATTTCTTCAGGTGTCAATCGCCATCCAAGTGGCAACCACCCCTCGAATCCATGGGTGCGATTGAGATTTGTAATTAGGCTGCCCGGCGCCTTCCCGGGCGCGAAATTGTAGACGACCGTTTTGGACATTTTGTCTTTATAAACAAAAAACTGGTCGATGTCGCGCCACGCCACCTTTTTCGGCGCCAATGTCCATCTAGCTGCAAGCGTGAAGCCTTCGCTGTACAAATCCAACACAGCGGGATGCATCAGGAGCCAGAGACTAAACAAGACGCTCGAGCCAAAGGCGCCGGCGCCGACAATCAGGACCAAGCCCGCGTCCCAAATGTCTCCGCCTCGAGAGACAAACTCCATTAATGCGTAGATGGAAGCTCCAGTCATTGTGCCGCTCAGGAGCACGTTTAGTAGAAGCAAAATGTGAGGCGATCCTGTGTAGCGTTCGGGTGCAACAACGTCCTTTTTAGCACTGGACATTATTCTTTCGCCCTCTTTTCGGTCGGATGAGTTCCGATCAAACTTGTAGAAAACTGTCTTATCATGAGCCTATATTTCTCACCTCGGATCGCAAAAAAGATTCCTTTTGCCCCGGACTTGCCTCAGCCCCCGCTTCTCGCCATAAGACCGGCCAAACGCAAAACCCTGGCCGATCACATGTCCACTTTTCCCCAGCGCGTCTTTTCGGGCGTGCAGTCCACCGGCAACCTGCATCTCGGCAACTATCTCGGCGCCATCGTCAAGTTCGTGGAGCTGCAGAAGAGCTTCGATTGCATGTATTGCGTCGTCGATTTGCATGCGATCACCGTGCCGCAGGACCCGATCGCGCTGAAGGCGAACACGCGGGAAATCGCCGCCGCCTTCATCGCCTGCGGCATCGACCCGAAGGAAAACATCGTCTTCAACCAGAGCCAGGTGCCGGAACACGCCGAACTCGCTTGGGTCTTGAATTGCGTCGCGCGCATCGGCTGGCTCAATCGCATGACCCAGTTCAAGGACAAGGCCGGCAAGGACCGCGAAAACGCCTCGATGGGCCTGCTCGACTATCCGGTGCTGATGGCCGCCGACATCTTGATCTACCGGGCGACCCATGTGCCGGTCGGCGACGACCAGAAGCAGCACCTTGAACTTGCGCGCGACATCGCGCAGAAGTTCAACAACGACTTCTCGGAATCGATCGCGCGCAACGGCTTTGGCGAGGCGTTCTTTCCCCTGCCCGAGCCGCTGATCTCCGGCCCCGCGACGCGGGTGATGAGCCTGCGCGACGGCACGAAGAAAATGTCGAAGTCCGACGCTTCCGACTATTCGCGCATCAATTTGTCGGACGACGCCGACCAGATCGCGCAGAAGGTGAGGAAGGCGAAGACCGACCCCGACGCGCTGCCTTCCGAGGAAAAGGGCCTCGAAGGGCGCCCCGAGGCCTATAATCTCGTCGGCATCTTCGCGGCGCTTTCGGCGCGCAGCAAGGTGGATGTGCTCGGCGAATTCGGCGGCGCCAATTTCTCGACCTTCAAAAGCGCGCTCGTCGATCTCGCCGTCGCCAAGCTCGCGCCGATCACCGACAAGATGCGCCGCATCCGCGAGGATGAGAGCTATGTCGACGGCGTGCTGCGCGACGGCGCCGAACGCGCCCGCGCCATCGCCCGCGAGAACATGAATGCGGTGAAGGATATCGTTGGGTTTTTGCGTTAGGCGCCCAAGATAACGGACGCCGCCAGATTTATTCACATGGCGGGTCATTCCCGGCGGACCGAAGGTCCGACCGGGAATCCAGATCTAATCCATGAATGCTGGCCTTGCACTGGATTCCCGATCGCTCGCTTTGCGAGCGTCGGGAATGACACAGGCAGTCACGTGAGAATAGGTATTTCTCTAGTTTGCCAATCTAGGCTTCGGCCCGCCGGTCGCCCAGTCGAGCAGTTCGACTGTGTGAACAACTGGGATTTCCGTCCCAGACCTGATCTGCACGATGCAGCCGATGTTGCCCGCGGCCACGATGTCCGGCGCAGCGCTCTCGATATTCGCGACCTTTCGCGACCGCAACGCATCGGCCAGCTTCGGCTGCAGCACATTATAGGTTCCCGCGGAGCCGCAGCAGATGTGAGCCTCCGGAACGGCGACGACATCAAAGCCGGCGGCGGCGAGCAGCGCGACCGGCTCTTGCGATATCTTCTGACCATGTTGCAGAGAGCAGGCGGAATGGTAGGCGACCCGAAGTTTCGGCGCGTCGCCCAACGGCGCAAAGCCAATCTCCGTCATCAGCTCCGTCACGTCTTTCGTCATCGCCGAGATGCGCGCGGCCTTATCCGCGCGAGCCGGATCATTACGGAACATATGGCCATAGTCCTTCACGCTCGTTCCGCAGCCCGAAGCATTGATGACGATATGATCGAGTCCGCCGGAGTCGATTTCGCGCGTCCAGGCGTCGATGTTCGCGCGCGCATAGCTCAGCGACTCGTCGAGCTTGCCGAGATGATGCGGCAGCGCCCCACAGCAGCCGGCGCCTTTCGCGACGACGACCTCGACGCCATGACGCGTGAGCAGCCGTATCGTCGCTTCGTTGATCGACGTGTCGAGAACCGTCTGCACGCAGCCGCCGAGCAGCGCCACGCGCATCTTGCGTGCGCCCTGCGCGGCAAAGACCTGCGGAGCGTCGACGCTGGAAGCTGGCGGAAGCCGCGACGGCGCGAGCGCGAACGGCGCTGCGAGGCGGCGCGGCAGAAAGCGCGCATATGGCCGTAGCGTCGCCGCCACGCGAAACAGCGCTCGCGCCAATGAAGGTCGGGGCAAGACGAAAGCGAGCGCCGCACGCATGGCGCGCTCGATAAAGGGCCGCGCATAGGTTTTTTCGATATGCGCCCGGGCGTGATCGACAAGATGCATGAAATGCACGCCCGAAGGGCAGGTCGTCATGCAGGAGAGACAAGACAGACAACGATCAATATGTCGCGCGGTTCGGGCGTCAGCCGGCCGCTCCTTCTCGAACATCTCCTTGATGAGATAGATGCGACCCCGCGGCCCGTCGAGTTCGTCGCCGGTGAGAAGATAGGTCGGACATGTCGCCGAGCAGAATCCGCAGTGCACGCAGGCGCGAAGAATCCTTTCGGTCTCCGCCATGTTTGGATCAGCCAAGGCCTGCAGCGAAAAAAACGTCTGCATGGCCTTAGACCTCCGCCCGCATCCGACCACGCTCCAGAATATGAGCGGGATCGAAGCTTTCCTTGACGCGGCGCGTCAGCGCCGCGAGCGCCGCCGGCTGCGGATGGAAGACGTCAACGCACGCGCGTGCGTCTTCGCTTGCGCGTATGAGCGTCGCATGTCCGCCGCTGGCGTCGACGGCTTCGCGTACGACGGCCGCGTGCGCCTCGGTCGCCGTCTCAAGGCACAGCCAGATCAGACCGCCCGCCCAGTCGTAGAAATGCGCGAACATCGGCGCGCCAGCGCGGCGGATGCGCTCGACGACCGCGAAGCCTTCGGAGGGCGCAACCGAAATGCGCCAGACTTGACCGGCGTGAGCGGCGACAGGCGCGGCGTCGCGCAGCGCTTTCCAAAGCGCCGTCGAGTCGAGCGAGTCGAGCGTCTCGAATTCAACGCCATCTTTCGCCAATCGCGCGACGAGATCGTCGCGCCGCGCCATCACGGAGATCGCGGGACCTTCGAGGCGGATGGCGGCGACATTCGCGTTCAGCGCCAGAGGCCCGGCGCCGGAGGGCAGCATCGCGAGCGATGAGGGTTCGCAAGGAGTCGCCGTGGCGCGGCGCAGGAGCGCCAGGCTCTCCGCCTCGTCCGCGCCGACCGCAAGCAGCGTGCATTCTGTTTCAGGTTTTGGAAGCACTTTGAGCGTCAGCTCCGTAAGGAGCGCCAGCGTGCCGTAGGAGCCGCAAACAAGTTTCGAGAGGTCATAGCCGGTCACGTTCTTCATCACGCGGCCTCCGGATTTCACCAGCTCGCCCCGCCCGGTGACGCAGCGGAAGCCGAGCAGATGGTCGCGCGCCGCGCCGGCTTTGATCCGCCGCGGCCCGGATGCGTTCACCGCGATGACGCCGCCCAGCGTCGCGCCGCCCGCCTCTTCGCCGAGGAGCGGTCCGTAATCCATCGGCTCGAAGGCGAACTGTTGTCCCTGGCTCTCCAGCAGCGCCTCGATTTCGGTGAGCCGCGCGCCAGCGCGCGCCGACAGAACGAGTTCGTCGGGCTCATAGAGCGTCACGCCGGTCAGGGCGACAGTCGAGAGAGCCTGCGCTTGCGGCGCGTAGCGGCCGAGCCGCGATTTGGAGCCGCCGCCGACGATCGCGCAGCAGTCGCCTTTGGCTTTCGCCGCGCAAATTGCGTCAATGGCGTCCGCCTCGTCGCGGATGTCGAGCGTCGCGCAAGCGGGCTGCATCGCTAAAATCTCGGCAGGTCGGGAAAGGGCGTTTTACCGCCCGAGACATGCATCATCCCGAGTTCAGCGCAGCGATGCAGGGTCGGAAACACCTTGCCCGGATTGAGCCGGCCGGCAGGATCAAAGGCGCATTTCAGCCGCATCTGCTGCGCGAGATCCACGTCGGTGAACATCTCTCCCATGAGGTCCCGCTTCTCGACGCCGACGCCATGTTCGCCAGTGAGAACTCCGCCGAGGGAGACGCACAGGCGCAAGATGTCGAAACCGAGCCTTTCCGCGCGTTCGACGTCGCCCTCTTTTGACGCGTCGTAGAGAATGAGCGGATGGAGATTGCCGTCGCCGGCGTGAAAGACATTGGCGACGCTCAACCCCTGCTCCTTGGCGAGCCGATCCATGCCGGCGAGCGCTTCCGGCAGCCGCGCCCGCGGAATCGTGCCGTCCATGCAAAGATAGTCGGGCGCGATGCAGCTCACCGCCGGAAAGGCGTTCTTGCGTCCGGCCCAGAACTGCAGCCGTTCGGCCTCGCTCGTCGACGCCCGTATCGTCGTCGCGCCTTCTTCGCGCGCGATATCCTGCACGACGCCGACGAGATGATCGACTTCGGCCTGCGGCCCATCGAGTTCGACGATGACGAGCGCTTGCGCGTCGAGCGGATAACCGCAGGGCTGGAAGCGCTCGACGGCATGGATCGTCGCCCTGTCCATCATTTCGAGCCCTGCGGGAATGACCCCGCGCGCGATGATCGCGCCGACGCAGCGCGCCCCCGCCGCCACACTCGCAAAGCCGAGCAGCAGCCCCCGCGCGACGGGCGGCTTTTGGAGCAGCCGCACCGTCACCTCCGTGACGACGCAGAGCAATCCTTCGGAGCCGGTCATCAGGCCGATAAGGTCGTATCCCTCGCTGTCGAGATGCTTGCCGCCAAGCTTGATGAGGTCGCCGCCCATCAGCACGACGTCCAGTCCCAGTATATTATTGGTCGTCAGGCCGTATTTCAGACAGTGAACGCCGCCGGCGTTCTCGGCGACATTGCCGCCGATCGAACAGGCGATCTGCGACGACGGATCCGGCGCATAATAGAAGCCCCGCGCTTCGACGGCCTTGGAGATCGCGAGATTTTGAACGCCGGGCTGGACGCGCGCGCAGCGGTTTTCGTAATCGATTTCGAGAATGCGATTGAACTTGGACATGCCAAGAAGGACGCCGTCCTCAAGCGGCATGGAGCCGCCAGAGAGCGACGTGCCGGCGCCGCGAGGCACGAGTTTGACGTTCATTTCAGCGGCGAGCGCCATAATCGCGCGCACCTGCTCGACGCTCTCCGGCAGCGTGACGACGAGCGGCAGCGCCCGATACATGGTGAACGCGTCGCATTCATAGGCGCGCCGCGCGACCTCGTCGACGATCAGGCTTTCGCGCGGCAGTATGGCCGCGAGGCGCGCGATGAGTTCATTGCGCCGCGACATGATCGCCGGCTCGGGCTTCGGCATGAGAAGCGTCATGGACTCGCGCCTCCAACGCGAGCGAGAGCGCCGCTGAATCTGCAGCTTCGTCTAGAGCGCCTCCCGATCGCATGGAATCATGTGATCGATCAGGAATCGCTCAAAATCAAAACGTTGGAGCAGGTTCTCATCGAAAAAGTCTGTCAACTTTTTCGGAACCTGCTCGAAGTGGCGCATGGGCCCTGCTCCAGGCCCGCCTATGGTCCGAACCGTTTAGAGGAGGCTCGAAGCGCCCGCAAGCGCGGCCCGATCGCCGCAACCAGTAGAAATGCGCTGATTTATGGCGCTTTTCATTAATCCGCCTATGCTAGGTGAGATCGATCGCACGACGAAACACGGGCCGAAGGGAAATGACCAAGACCATCCTCATCGTCGAGGATAACGAGCTCAATATGAAGCTCTTTAACGATCTCTTGGAAGCCAACGGCCATGCGACGCTGCAAACAAAGAGCGGCTTCGAGGCGATATCCCTCGCGCGCAACCACCGGCCGGATCTGATCCTGATGGATATCCAGCTGCCCGAGATCAGCGGCCTGGAGGTCACCCGCATGCTCAAGGAGGACGACGATCTGCGTGCCATTCCCGTCATCGCGATCACCGCCTTCGCGATGAAAGGCGACGAGGAAAAAATTCTGCAGGGCGGCTGCGAAGCCTATTTGTCGAAGCCGATCTCCGTGGCGAAATTCTTGGAGACCGTGAATGCCTTTCTCGCAGATAAGCGCTGAGAGTTCTGTCTTCCATGAGCGCGCGCCTTCGCGTCACTGACGATCCGCCCGCGAAGGGCCGCGTCGCCGTGATCCCCCGTCGATGGTCGGCCACCGGCGGAGCGGCGGACTTTTCAAGCGGGCCCTATCGATAACGAATTAAGCTGGCCGAGTGCTGGCAAAGCGCCGCAACGTCCCATCGCCAACCCCGCTCACGCGGCTCCGACTTTTGACGGGTCAGTGTCCGTCGTTGGAAAAATGCTGATAGTCGATGCTTCTTTTCCAACGTCCGCCCCAGCGCCAGCCCTGTCGAGCGAAGGCCCTAGTGACGACGTCGCCGTCGACGATGATCCCGACGATATCGCTCCTGCGCTCGGAGGGCTCGTCATAAGCGCGCCCGGCTTCAGGCTCGGTTAGGTTTCCTTCCCGGTAGGGATTTTGAACTGGATTGATGTCCACGGCCATTCCATAGGCGTGTCGCGACATCGCGCCGCGATCTGTCGTTCGGCAATTGAAGGCGCTCGTATTATTCGCGGCCATCGATCGCGCGTCGTCGCCGCCGAAGTCATCGATCAGGGACATTCGATAAATTCGGAATTTCCGGCTGTCGTAGATTTCCTGAAAGGCGGCCGCCACGGCTCTTGCGGCGCTTTTCGCGACGATCAGAGCGCCGATCTGCGTCTTGCCGTCGAAATCGAGGTAAGGAACTCTCAAGAGAATGAGCTGATCCCGTGCCGGACATGGAAGCTCCGCCCGCCATGACCTTCCCCGCATGTAAGCCCATACGGCGTCGGATATGGGTTCAGCGGCGACCTTCGCGCCCAGCGCATCCGCTTCTGCGGCGGGAAGAAGCAGAGTCACAAGCGCAACTGCTCGGATGGCGCGCGCGCAGCGATTTATCGAGATCATGCGCCCGCCAATCCGCCTCTTCGTTCGACGATGTCGATCCTTCGCCAAAGGCTGAAACCCATGCCGAGTCCGGCGATCTCGACCGGATACGTCGGCGGATCACAATGGCCTTCTCTCAGACGCTCAAATGCCTTCGGTGGTAGAACGGGTAAAACTGTTCAACCGACGTATGCCGCCGATCGCCATCGTAAGAAAGGCGACGCCTCGATCGTCAGCGCCGCGATGCACACAAATTCGCCGACTCCATCTGCGATCGCCATGTCGCCGATGGTGAGTATCGCAAGTCCCTTGCAGATTTCCGAGACGGCGAAAATTCCGTTCGCCCTAGCCATGCGACCCAGCTTGCCGAGCGGGCGATCTGGCCGGACAAAAGCTGCCGCCGAAAAGAGGGCGATCTCTGTTCTTCCTGGCGACGGCCCGACGGATAATGGCGCCCGTGAAAAGCCCATGCCCAGCCTTCATAAGAGGGAGGTGTGGCTCCTTTACCGTGAATTGGGAACGCCAATATGGCCGACATACGGCCCCACCTGGGCATTAGAGCAGGTTCCGAAAAAGTTGACAGACTTTTTCGATGAGAACCTGCTCCAACGGTTTGATTTTGAGCGATGGAACGACGAGCGCTCCCGCTCGCCGCCGCTCGAACGCCGCTCAGCGCGGCGTTGGAGGACGTCCAAGTTTTACTCGAAAAGCCAGATCGCCAGAGCGGCGTCTTCGCCGTCGGCGGCGCGAGGTCACGCGCAATAAAAACGCCCCGACTGAGGCGTCGCAGCGGGGCGTTTCTTGCGTCTCATCGAACCGGCGTGTTGCTCAGCACACCCATACCCAGTTGCCGACGGAATCGCTCCACTGCCAGCACACGCCGGGGTTAAGAGGCCGCCAGGGCGTGCTATAGTCCCTCTTCTGATAACGCCAGAGCCCGCCATAGGACTGGACGTTGCCATCGCTCGGGTAAGATCGCTGCGCTTGAGCCATCGGAGCGAAAGTAAAAGACGCCCCGATTATCAATAGCACGAGCTTGCGCATTTTTTCCTCCAGATTGTTTGGCTGTTAGCCAGTTCAACTGGGTCAGGCGCAAGTTCATTCAACCCGCCGGCGAATGCTGACGTAGTCAAGCGTATCCGACGCAGGTTATTGTTTCATCCTAGGCTTGCGCGGCCGAGGCGATCGCAAAGCTTAGTGTTTTGCAAAACGCTCTATGGCGTCGATAAACGCCTCCGGCGACGCGGCGATGCGTCGAACGATATGAATCGGCAGTTGGACGAGCATCCGAACGGTCGAGACGGTGACGATGACTTTCGACGCGGAAACGAGACGCTGCATTGGGCTCTCCATGCTTGGTCTGCGCGGCGCTGATCTGCGGGGAGACATTCAGCGGCGCCGACGCGCGACCCTGGGTATTGCGAGCACACACTTAAGCATGCCCGCGTTTCGGCCGAATTGCCGTAATGTTGCCGGTTGTTTCGGGCCTAGGGCGATTTTGGGCGACGCGCCGCCCCGCTTCGGCTATTTGCCGAGCATATCCCTCCGTAACCGGCCCGCGACGATATCGACGGCCGCCGCGACCGCCGGCGACATCGGCGCGCCGGCGTCGAAGGTCCCGCCTTCGATCGCATAAACGACGCAGCGCGGGGGCAATGCGCCCAGCGCGCGGGCGAGTTCCAGAGCTTCGGCGAGGCCGAAGCCATGCGTCGACGCGCCAAAGGCCGCTCGCGGAAGCGGGCTCGCGCCGACGTCGAAGCGGCGGATGTCGCCAGGCTCCGCCCCGGAGACGCAGGCGTCGACGATGTAGGCGGCGTCCGCGCCCTCGAGCCGCGCCAATATGCGCGTCGCCTCGCCCTCCTCCTCGATGATTTCGACGTCGGCCGCCGACGCTCTCAGCGCGCGCGCGACCGCGCGGCCCGCCGCATCGTCGCCGCGATCAGGATTGCCGATACAGAGCACAAGGATGCGCGGTCCTTCGCGCGCGCTATCCGCCCCGGTCGACATCGAGCCGCAGAAAATGCGTCGCGCAGGAAATGCAGGGGTCGTGATTGCGAATGGTCTGTTCGCATCGATGGCGCAGAGCATCGTCCGGCAGATCGAGCCACGCGGTCGCGAAAATCTTCAGATCCTCTTCGATGCTCGGCTGGTTCTGCGACGTCGGGGGGACGATGCGCGCGTCCGCGATCTTTCCATCGGCATTGAGGCCGTAGCGATGATACAGCATGCCGCGCGGCGCCTCGGTCGCCGCAAAGCCGGTTCCCGCGCGCGGCTCGAGATCGACCGCTGGCCGCGCCGGCTCTTCGTAGTCGTCGATGATCCGCAGCGCCTCGTCGCAGGCGTAGAGAACTTCGACGGCGCGAACGATAATGCTGCGGAAGGGATTGGCGCAGACCGGTCCAAGGCCGGCTTCGCGCGCCGCCTCACGCGCGATCGGCGAGAGCGACGCGGCGTTCAGCGCGTAGCGCGCCAAGGGCCCGGTGAGATAGGCGCCGCGCGCCTTGATATGCGCGTGCAGCGCGGTCGAATGTTCGACGTGGCTCTCCTCGAAATGTTCGTCATATTCAGCGGCGGCGATGTCGAGCCCGCGGCTCGAGACGATGCGGCCCTGGTTGAAGGGATATTCGCCGTCGCCGCGCAAGGCGACGAATTCATAGTCGCGCTCAACATCGGGAAAATCAAAACCAGCCGTCCAGCGCACGGTCGCGAGCGCCTCGTCCCGCGCACGCTTCAACTGTTCGGCGAGCGGCTGAAGTTCGCGCCGGCGCGGCGCACGATAAAAGCCGCCGACGCGGACATTGATCGGATGAATCTCGCGGCCGCCGAGCAGCGCGATGATAGCATTGCCTGCCTTTTTGAGATCGAGGGCCCGGCGAACGATATCGGCGTGGTCGCGCGCCATCTCGATGGCGCCCGCGTAACCGAGGAAGTCCGGCGCGTGCAGCATGTAGACATGGAGCGTGTGGCTCTCGATCCACTCGCCGCAATAGAGGAGTCGTCGCAGGTCGCGTAAGGGTCCGTCGACGACGACGCCGAGCGCGTCCTCCATCGCGTGAATCGCGCTCATCTGATAGGCGACCGGACATATGCCGCAGATGCGCGCGGTGATGTCCGGCGCTTCCGTGTACATGCGATCGCGGAGGAGAGCTTCGAAGAAGCGCGGCGGTTCGAAAATATTGAGCTCGGCCGACTGCACGACGCCGTCGCGCGCGACGACCTTGAGCGCGCCCTCGCCCTCAACTCGGGCAAGCTGATCGACTTTGATCGTCTTAACGATCATGACGCTCGCTTTCCTTACGGAAGGCGTCGGCGTTGGCGTTGAAAGTACGATAGACGCGCTTCAGCGCATCCTCATCCATGCCGAGTTTGCTTAACCATGCCGACAGCGACGGCGTATTGGGCGTTTCCATCGGGCCATAGCAGCCATAGCAGCCGCGATTGTAGGAGGGACAGAGCGCGCCGCAGCCCGCATGAGTGACGGGTCCCAGACACGGCGTACCGTGACCGACCATGACGCAGAGATTGCCGGCGATCTTGCACTCGACGCAGACGCTATGCGGCGGCGTTTGCGGCTTGCGCCCGGCGAGGAACGCAGAAATCGTTTCGACGAGCTGCCGCGTGCTGATCGGACAGCCGCGTAGTTCGAAGTCAACCTTCACGTGATCGGCGATGGCGGTCGACGTCGCCAGCGTTTGGATATAGTCCGGCCGCGCATAGACGATCGCCGCATAGTCGCGCACGTCGGCGAAATTGCGCAGCGCCTGAACGCCGCCTGCCGTGGCGCAGGCGCCAATCGTTATTAGGAACCGCGACTGTTTGCGGACCTCCTGGATGCGCGCGGCGTCATGCGCCGTCGTCACCGAGCCTTCGACGAGCGAAAGATCATATGGACCTTCAACCGACGCGCTCGTCGCCTCGAGAAAGTGCGCGATCTCGATTTCGCCGGCGATCTCCAGCAATTCATCCTCGCAATCGAGCAGGCTGAGCTGGCAGCCGTCACATGAGGCGAATTTCCAGACGGCGAGTCTTGGTCGAATACGCGCCACGTCACAGCTCCCGATAGGCGAGAAGATCGCGCACGCGATCGTAGCGATGCACCGGCCCGTCCTTGCAGATGAACAGCGGACCGAATTGACAGTGACCGCAATGGCCGATGGCGCATTTCATATTGCGCTCCATCGAAATGAAGATCCGCGAGTCCGCGACGCCCGCGTCTTCGAGCGCGAGCGCTGTCGCCCGGATCATCACTTCCGGACCGCAGATCATGGCGATGGCGTCCGCCGGTTCGTAGCGAAGCTTGGACAGCAGAGGCGTCACATAGCCGACGTCGCCGGTCCAATCCGGTCCGGCGCGCTCCACAGCGACGCGCAGCTGGAAGTCTGGCGTCTTCCGCCATTCTTCGAGTTCGTCGCGAAAAATCAGGTCCTCCGGCGTGCGCGCGCCATAGAGCACGCCCACCCGCCCGTAAGCGGCGCGATGGCGCAGCAGCCAGTAGATCGCCGGCCGAAGCGGCGCGAGGCCAATGCCGCCGCCAATCAGCAGGACGTCGAAGCCCTTCGCTTCCTCGACCGGCCAGCCGACGCCGAAGGGGCCGCGCAAGCCCACCTGATCGCCGGCCTTAAGCTTGCCAAGCGCTGCGCTCACCGGGCCGACGGCGCGGATCGTGTGCGTGAGCCGCTCCGGCGCCTGCGAGTCCCCGCTGATGCTGATCGGTATCTCGCCGACGCCGAATGCGTAAAGCATATTGAACTGCCCCGGCGCGAAGGGCGTGGCGCGCTCGGGGAGGAGGTCGAAGGTGAACACGTCCGCCGACTCGCGGGTGAAGCGCGTCACCGGCGTCATGCTCGGCGCCATCGGATAAGATAGCGGCGCGCAGGCTTTAAGCATTGGCGGCATCATACATCCCGAGCGCCTGCATGCGCGCCGACTGCAGACGTTTGACGAGCGGCGGAATGAACCGCTTCATCATTTCATAGCCGACGCGCGGATCCGCCTCGCATTTGCCGCGCAGACACTTCCCGTCGAAAGCGATGGCGCGCGTCAGTTCGATGGCGCGCGCGTCGAAAGACGAACGATAGGGCGGAATGAGCCAGTCGGCGCCGAGGATTTCGCCGCTCTTGACGGTGAGAAAGGTGAAAGCCCCCCGGCCCGGGACGAAAGTCTCCAGCGCCACGGCGCCATGCCGCACGAGATAAAAGGAATCCGCCGCGGCGCCCTCGCGATGCAGATAATCGCCCGGCTGCAAGACGACGTTTGTGGCGCATCCGGCGACCAGCGCCAGCGTCTCTTCATCGAGCCCCTCAGCGAAGGGATGATGGCGCAGCAGATCGGCGATATTCTTCATGGCCAGTCCCCAGCGGACGTGTCACAGCCGCGAATGGCGCGCACTTCCTCGGTGATGTCGATGCCCACCGGGCACCAGGTGATGCAGCGCCCGCACCCCACGCAGCCCGACGAGCCGAACTGGTCGATCCAGGTCGCGAGCTTGTGAGTCATCCACTGTCGGTAGCGCGATTTCGCGCTGGCGCGCACGCTGCCGCCATGAATGTAGGAAAAATCCATTGTGAAGCAGGAATCCCACCGGCGCCAGCGTTCGGCGCGCGCGCCGGAAAGATCGGAGGCGTCTTCCACCGACGTGCAGAAGCAGGTCGGACAAACCAAGGTGCAATTCGTGCAGCTCAGACAGCGCGTCGCCACCTCGTCCCAGCGCGGATGTTCGAGATTGCTCATCAGCAGTTCGTTGAGATCGTCCGAACGCATTTCGCGGCCCATTGAGGATGCGGCGCGTTCGACCACGGCGTCGCCAGCTTCAATCTCGCGGCTCGACGCAAGCCGATGCGGAATCTGCGCGAGGAGCGCGCGCCCCTCGTCGCTGCCGGTCTCGACGAGAAAGATGTGCTCGGTTCCCTCGAAAAGCTCGGTCAGGGCGAGGTCGAACCCGTGCTCGACGCGCGGCCCCGCATGCATCGACACGCAGAAGCAGGTGCCTCCCGCCTTGCCGCAATTGACGGCGACGATCAGCGCGCGCGCGCGCAGCGCTTGGTAGTGCGGGTCGACGTAGAGATCGCCGACGAGGACCCGGTCTTGAATGTCGATCGCGCGAATTTCGCAGGCGCGCACGCCGATAAAGGCGAGACGATCGGCCGGGAGCGCTTCGGGCGTAACGCTTGCGTTCTCGCCAGCGCGTTCGGCCGTCCACAGCCGCAGCTTCGGCGCATGCAGATATTTCTTCCACGACTGCGGCCCGACGGAATATCCAAAGAGCGCATCGTCATCGCGTCTGGCCAATTTGTAGCGGCCGCCGTCCTGCTCATCCGTCAACCCGCGGGGCAGATCGTCGACGGATTCGATATCGTCGTAAACGATCGCCTCATTGTGCACGGTGGGGCCGATGGCGCGATAGCCGCCGGCCCGGATCGCCCGCAGCAAGGCCTGCAGCCCCTCGACCGTGATGGTCGCCGCCGCTTCGTCAGCTTTGGCCATGAGCGCTCCTATCCCGGTTTCCTGCCCGCCGACATCAAATCGAACCACGCGGAATGTTTCGTCAAGTTTAGCCTTTGCCGGCGCCCTTGTGACGCGAGGATGACGTTCGGCCGCCGTCCCGCATCACGCGCTTATCGTCTTCCCCCGTGACGACAACCGCCTCGCGCGATCCTGAAGCCCGAGTTTACCAGCAGCCGGACGAGCCGGCGCAATTCCCATCTCGCCGGTTGCTCGGTTCCCGTGCACGAACTATCTTGACCTTCTAATTCGGCCAACAGGCGCGGAGGACAAGGTGAACTTGCCGCCGCAGCATCATTCGCGCCGGAACCAGTGAGGATTGCTCATGTCCAATAGCTCCGACCCGGCCGAACCGAAGTTGCCCGACGCCTCGCCGCAGCACGAAAGCTGGACGACGACGTTGGAGCACGGCATCGAAGAGATCCGGACCCAGTCCCCGGGCGTTCTTTTTCTCGACGTCATCAAAATCGACCTGCCCTACATCGTGATGCTGTCGACGGCCGTGCTCGGCATCGGAATCGTCACCTTTACGGGACGGCCGGTCGCCTTGTACTGGGAGTTCCTGACGCCGGTCTATTGCGCGATCTGCATTTATATCGGCTGGCGTCATGCGGAAACGACGCATGAACGCACGCGGCTCGTTTGGACCCAAATACTGCACTGGGCGGCGTTTCTCTTCGGCATGTGGCTGATCTATTCGCCGCCGCTGCGCCAGCTGATCGACGTAAACGCCGCGGGCCTCAACCTGATGGTGCTGCTGGCCGTCGCCACCTTCGTGGCGGGCGTTCACGCGGCTGCGTGGCAGATCTGCGTCGTCGGCATTATTCTCGGACTCTTCGTGCCGGCG
Source organism: Methylocystis sp. SC2 (assembly GCF_000304315.1). Lineage (NCBI taxonomy): Bacteria > Pseudomonadati > Pseudomonadota > Alphaproteobacteria > Hyphomicrobiales > Methylocystaceae > Methylocystis > Methylocystis hydrogenophila. Next base: position 923,765 of record NC_018485.1, read on the forward strand.
GTGGCGATCATCCAGCGCTCATCGCTGTTCATTATCGTTTCCCTTCTCGGCATAGGCTTCATCGCCGCCAGCATCTACATCACGCTGCACTCCCATCGCCGAAAAGCTCGCGAGGCGGAGGAGACCGTTTAGAGCAGGCTCCGCAAAAAGCTGGCCGGCTTTTTCGATGAGAGCCTGCTCCAACGTTGGATGTTGAGCGATTCCTTCGATCACATGTTTCATGTGATCGGAAGCGGGCCAAAGGGCGCGCGCCGAAGAGCTCTTCGGCGCGCAGCCCGATCAGGCGGAGGTCGGCTGCGCCGCCAGCGCGGCGCGGATGGCGTCGTCCTTGGATTTATCGAAGGACGTCCGCAGCACCACGCCGCCGACTCCTTTCAGTCCCTCGAGAACCTTGTCGGTCGTCATCTTGCGCACGAGCAGGAACAAGGCGGCGCCGCCGGGCGGAACCGCGGCCGCCACGTCCTTCATGAATTTGTCGTCGATGCCGAAGTCGGTCAGCGCGCCCGACACGGCGCCGGCGCCGGCGCCGATCGCAGCGCCTGCAAGCGGCATCATGAAGATCAATCCGATCAGAGCGCCCCAAAAAGCGCCGGAGACTCCGCCAAGGGCGGTAGTGCTGAACAGCTGATTGAGCTTTATCGCGCCATCGGCGTTCTTGACGGCGACGACCGCGTCGCCGAGCTCGATCAAATATTCCTTTTGCATGGTGAAGAGCTTCTGCCGAACTTCTTCGGCCTTTTCTTCCGACGGAAATGCAATCACGAGAAGATCATTCATTGGCCTCTCCTGTTCGGCGCGCGGGTCTCGCGCGCCGCCATTGACGATCTAGTTCAGTGAAAGAGGCAAGACAATGCGCCGATGAGCGGCTGAGGCTGAGTGAAGGGACCGAACGACGGGCGGGCGGTCGGCCGCCGTCATCGCCTCCTCGGCGACGCCGGCGGGCCAGACTTCCATCAAATCATCACTTCTCGCGATGGCGCGACGGCGCGGCTTCGCTGCGGGCGCGCAGCGGGACACGATGCGGCGCGGCATACAGGAAACAGAGCGGCGACAGCGCCGCGGCCAGCAGCAGCATGACGACATCCATAGGAGTTTCTCCCGTTTTTGTGGCGCCGCCCGCCGCGAAGCGGGCGGCGACGTCTCGGATTACTCGGTCAGGAGGGCGACGCCTTCCTTGCCGATCAGACGCTGAATGTTGATCAGCAGCTGAAGCACGACGCCGAACACGCCGAGCGCCATCCAGCCGAAGAACACGAAGCCCCAATGCAGCGGCGCGACGAACAGTTCTTCCATGAACCAGAACGTGTGGCCCCACTCATTCAGGCCGACGTTCGGGATGATCATGAACGGGCCGATCGCCACGATCAGATAGGCCACCGAATAGCCCTTGGCGAAATACGGAAGACGCGTCTTCGCATAGAAGAAGCCGCCGACCGCGATCACCGAGTAGATCGGGTAGCTCATGTAGAACTCGATGATGTGCGACGGCGTGAAGTCCGTGTCGCGAATCACCGTCATGTGCCAGGTGCCGTCCTGCTCCGTGAAGAACGACGCGCCCCAGTAAATGGCCGCGGCGTAAACCACCAGCCACTGCACTTCGACAACCAGGCGGCGCATTTCTTCGCGCGCCGTCAGAGTCGAGAAGTCGCGCGTGCGCGTCTTCCAAAGAAAGCCCGCAAGGCCAATGCCCGAGATCAGCTCAAGCGGAATCTCGGTCCAAAGGATCGACATCCAATAGGTCTGGAACTCCGGCGCAAACGAGTCCAGGCCGGCGCGCCAGCCATAAATCTGCTCGTAAATGCGAACGACCAGATAGAACCCGTTCAGAACGGCCAGGCCGATCCACATGCCCTTCAGGTCAACTACAGCTTCCGTGCCAGCAGCAGCCCGGGCTGCTGTGTCAGTCGTTGAGCTCATTAAGTCTCCTCCATGGAATTTGACTCGAAGAGACGCTCTTCGAGGCTGACGCATCTTGCTTGTTCTGGCGCCCCGCAGACAGTGACTTTGTCGCCAAATACGGCGCAGAATCCGCCACGCGGAGGGGTTCGAAACCGCGCTTCCGGCCTTCGCGAGTCGCAAAAAAAAGCCCGGCGCTGACGCCGGGCTTCCTATTCGATCGCCACAGTCTAGACCGGCTGGGGCTCCAGGCCGCCGACATCGGGCTCCGGCTTCTGCCCCGTCGTCGGCACCGCCGAGCCGCGCGGCGGCTGCGTCGGCGACGATTCCTCGCGCACCGGCCGCTTGCCGACGAGCAGGCCCTTCATCTCGTCGCCGGACAGCGTCTCGAATTCGAGAAGCGCATTGGCGAGCGTGTCGAGCTGGCTGCGCTTTTCCGACAGGATGCGCATCGCCTCGTCATAGGCTTCCTGCACCAATCGACGCACCTCAGCGTCGATCGTCTGCTGCGTCGCCTCGGAAATCGTCTGCTGACGTCCGAGGGAATAGCCGAGGAACTGCTCCTGCTCGGGATTGGCGTAGGCGACCGTGCCGAGCTTGTCCGAGAAGCCGAGCTGGGTGACCATCGCACGCGCCACACGGGTGCATTGCTGGATGTCCGAAGCCGCGCCCGACGTCACCTTGTCGTGGCCAAAGATCATTTCCTCGGCGACGCGGCCGCCCATGGCGATGGCGAGCATCGCGGTCAGCTGCTCGTAAGTCTGCGAGATCTGATCGCGCTCGGGCAGGCCCTGCACCATCCCGAGCGCTCTGCCGCGCGGAATGATCGTCGCCTTGTGGATCGGCATGGCGCCGGGAACCGAGAGCTGCACCAGCGCATGGCCGCCTTCGTGATAGGCGGTGAGCTTCTTCTCCTCATCCGTCATCACCAGCGTGCGACGCTCGGCGCCCATCATGATCTTGTCGCGGGCGTCCTCGAACTCCTGGTTCGTGACGATCCGCTTCGAGCGCCGCGCCGCGAGCAGCGCCGCCTCATTGACGAGATTCATCAAATCGGCGCCGGAGAACCCAGGCGTGCCGCGCGCCACGACCTTCAGATCGACGTCCGGTGCCAGAGGCACCTTGCGGGCGTGGACCTTCAGAATCTTCTCGCGGCCGATGAAGTCCGGGTTCGGCACCTGGATCTGCCGGTCGAAACGGCCGGGGCGCATCAGCGCCGGGTCGAGCACGTCCGGACGGTTCGTCGCGGCGATCAGGATGATGCCCTCATTCGCTTCGAAGCCGTCCATCTCGACGAGCAGCTGGTTCAAGGTCTGCTCGCGCTCGTCATTGCCGCCGCCAAGGCCGGCGCCGCGATGGCGGCCGACCGCGTCGATTTCGTCGACGAAGATGATGCAGGGCGCGTTCTTCTTCGCCTGTTCGAACATGTCGCGCACGCGCGACGCGCCGACGCCGACGAACATTTCGACGAAGTCGGAGCCCGAGATCGAGAAGAAGGGCACGCCCGCTTCGCCGGCGATGGCGCGGGCGAGCAAGGTTTTACCCGTGCCGGGCGGTCCAACGAGCAGCACGCCGCGCGGAATGCGCCCGCCGAGCCGCTGGAACTTCTGCGGATCGCGCAGGAATTCGACGATCTCCTGCAGATCCTCTTTCGCTTCGTCAACGCCGGCGACGTCCTCAAAGGTGACGCGGCCTTGCGTCTCGGTCAAAAGCTTCGCCTTTGACTTGCCAAACCCCATCGCGCGGCCGCCTGCCCCGCCCTGCATCTGCCGCGCCATGTAAATCCAGACGGCGATGAAGAGCAGCAGCGGCAGCCCGTTGACGAGAAGAGTCGAGAGCCAACCCGGACTGTCGTTCGCGGGCTTGGCGCTGATCTGCACCTTCTTCGATTCAAGCTTCTGCACGAGGCCCGGATCGCTCGGCGCATAGGTCGTGAAGGAACGATTGTCGTTAAAGTGGCCGGAAATCTCGTTGCCGGACATCGTCACGTCATGGACGCGGCCTTCGTCGATCTGCACCAGCAGCTCGCTGAAGGTGATTTCGCGAGCCGGCGTGCGGGTCTGCTGATGCTGGAAGAGCCCGAAAAGCAAGGCGCCGACTGCGACGAACAGAACCCAAGGCAAATATTTCTTCCAATTCGCCTTCATTTTTCACCTCCATGACGAGAGCCGCGGCGGGCCGGGCGTCGTCGTCACTATGTATGCATCCCCCGCCGTCGCCAAAGATGCCGCGACGAGCGCAGGATGAGATTAGAAGTAATCTAGGTCAGGATGGCGCAATCGCCAAACAGGCGTCATAATTCGCCAAAGGTTGGGGCGGATGCATAAGATCGTCATCGCCGGCCTAAATGAATGCCTAGGCTCGGCTTTCTCGGGATTGACGGATGTTTTGACGCTCGCGCGGCGCGCCGTCGTTCGCGCCGCCGCGCCCGCTGAAAACGCCGAGGATCCCTTCTATGTCGTCGCGGCGAGCGCGGATGGCGAGTCGATCCGCGACCGCGCGGGGGCGAGTTTCCCTGTCGCCGCGTCCTTCGAGGCCATCGCGAGCTGCGACGCGATCATCGTGCCGAGTTTCTGGCCCGACGAGGACGGAAAGCCGCCGGACATGTCGCGCTTTGGCGTGGCGGCCGCCTGGCTACGCCGCCACCATGCGCGCGGCGCGCTGATCGCAGGCTGTGGATCTGGCGCTTTTCTTCTCGGCGAGGCGGGCCTCCTCGACGGCCGCCGCTGCACGACGAGCTGGCGGCATCATGAGGAGTTGAAGCAGCGATACGCCCGAATCGACGCCGCCTGGGGCGCGCGGCTGATCGAGGACCGTCGCGTGGTCACCGCCGCCGGCCCCCTGTCGTGGATCGACGTCGCTCTGCATGTCGTTCGTGCGCTTTGCGGGGTTGAAGCGGCGCGGGTCGCCGCGGAGTTCACCCTGGGCGAGGCTGCGCCCGTCAAAGGCGCGCAGCATGGCCCGACCGTCTATAACGCAGCGACGCGAAACGAAGGCGCCAGCGGCTTTCTGGCTGACGCCGAGCGAATCATCCGGCAGTCCGATTCGGCGATGAGCGCTCAGGAGCTCGCGCGGGCTCTTTCGACATCCGAGCGGACGCTGCATCGCAGGCTCAAACTGGCCTCCGGAGAGTCGCCCAAGACGTTCATCGATCGGATACGGGTCGAGACCGCGCGCATGTTGCTGGAAACCAGCGCCAAGCCCGTCAAGGAGCTCGCCTCCAGCGCCGGCTTCGCCGACGAGGCGCGTTTTCGGCGCGCGTTCCGGCGTTTCGCCGGCATGGCGCCGAGCGCCTATCGGGTGTGGGCGCGCGCCAGAAGCCAGAATAAAGGCCAGCTTTTCGCCTTGCGCAAGGACGCGGAAATCATTCCGAAAATGCTGACGACCATCTTCGACGCCTGCGTCAATGGGGTCACGCTGGCCGACCCCGACCTCGAAGATTCGCCGATCATCTACGCCAATCGGCCGTTTATGCGAATCACCGGCTACGAGCTCGACGAGATTATCGGACGCAACTGCCGCTTTCTGCAGGGCGAAGACCGCGACCAAGAAGGCAGACTGCGGCTGCGCGAAGCGCTCCGCAATCGAGAACAGATCGAAGTCACGCTGCGCAATTATCGCAAGGACGGCGCGCTCTTTCACAACAAGCTCAACATCACGCCCCTTTTCGACGCCGACGGCCGCCTCCTGTATTTCCTCGGCGTGCAATATGACGTCAGCGCTCATGTGCAGGCCGAATTGGAAATCGGCGACCTTAAAGCGAAGCTTATGTCACTGACGGATTAATCGTCATTGCGGCGCAAAGACGCTGAAGCCTGGCCGACTAGTCTTTGTTTAAAGCCGCACTACCGGCCGCAAGCTGAATCTGCGCCGCGCGCTATTGAGCGGCGCTGCAGGTGCAGCGCAACAGCTTTTCCCACTTGGCTTATTTCGGAGTCGGTGCGCTAATTTGTCGCGTCTGCCTCAGATGCGGCTCTTCGTTTCCTCGATGGGCAGCGAGCCACAGGACAAAACGCCATGAACGCGATCTCAGCGATTCTCTCGATTTTCGCCGCCGCCGCCGCCATCACGCTTGCGATCACCGCATTCGTGAACGCCTGACCGTCGTTCGCCAAATCTAAGAAGCGTCGCTCGCCGCCCGCCGGCGAGCCGCCAACGCCTCCATTTGCATTCCCTCTTGGATCGCTCGCCGGCGAGAGATTGTTTTGCTCATGACCGGCGGCATCCCCTTTGGCGCAGCCTTTCCAAATCGGCAAGATTGATCGGCGGCGCCGTGGCGTCGCCCGCGAGACTTTTGAACGGCGCGTTCATCGCGGCGCCGACTTCATAAAGCACCGCAAACATGTCGGCGCCGTCGATGCGCATCGACGCTAATGTTTCGCCGGCGCAGCCGCGATGCGACAGCAGCCGATGCGTCGACCTGTCAAAAACGCCGATCATATGCGTCAGAGCGGCGGTTTCGGCGATCGCATTGAGCGCGACGCCGAGTTGACCGATCGTGCGATCGATCGCGGCCTCCGTCGCGCGCGCATCTCCGACGGCGTGGAGCGTCAAACGACTCGCTTCCCAAATCAGCGGGCTTTCGACGCGCAAGCCATCCGGCAAGTCCCCCGCGAAAGCGGCGTTCAACATCGTGACGCCGGCGGTCGGCAGCAATCTCAGCGCTCCCGCGACGCAATCCATTTCGTCGAGCGCAAGAACGTAGAGCGGATCCAGAGAATCAAAATAATCGACGACCGCCAGCCGATGGAAGGCGCCGTACGGCTGTATGGCTGCGCGAGCGGCGGCGAGACGCAGGCGATACATCTCATCCATGAGTCGGGGAAAGAGCGCGCGCGATTCGCCAGGCAGCAGCGCGATCATCGCTCCCGCCGATTGATTGAGGGACGGTCAGCGGGAGTGGATTCGATCACGGAATGAAGCCGTTCGACGCCGAGCGAATGAGCCCTATCCGGCGGGCCTCCTCGACGGCCTTGTCGACCGAGGCGGCGTGAAGCCGGGCGCGCGCCGTTTCGAGCCAGAAGCGCACGGCGGTTGGAGCGGCGCCGAGCGCCACCCCGATCTCACGATCGCTGGTTCCCTGGGCCTTAAGGCGCAGGCAAGCGAGCTCCCGATCCGACAATCGCATGTCGACGCGAGGTTCGACTGCAAGGGCGCCTCGCACGCTGGCGTGAAAGATCGCGCTCATAACCATGAGTCGGCGAATCAGCGCGCGGCGCCGCGGCGGCGGGGATGAAGCGTCCTCGGCGCAGCAGACGCTGAACAGCCCATATTCGCCGCTTCGGCCGCGCAGGGGAATCGAGACGCCGTCGGCGCCGAGGTCGAACTCCAGCACTTCGCCCAGGAGCTTTTCAACCACCGGATCATCGCGATCCAGCAGGCGCCAATCGACGGGCGTTATCCCCCCGAAACCCGCGCGTATGACGGGCTCGAGGTCGACACGGCGCGACTGGGCATAGGATTTTCGCCATGAGGCGGCGTGAATGGCGGACAGCAGCGGTCGGTCGACGCGGCGGGTCGGCAAGTTGAAGGCGACATATCCGACATGAGAGACGCCCGTCGCCCGCAAGACTTCATCAAGGAGATTGTAGCGAGCAGTCCGCCGATCGGCGCGCGCGAGCCGATCGATAAGATCGAAAACATCTTCGCGATACACGCTGAACGCCTATCGTGCCGAAATCCATAAGCAATTTGATACACAGTCGCTGGCGGGCAGGCAATCCGTCGCGCGACGACATGTTTTGAAAAAGCCGCCGTTGCCGCCGACAAAAAAAAGCCCGGCCGATTGGCCGGGCTCTTTCATGATTGATCGTTCAGGCTCGATCAGTATTTCGCAACAATCGGGGGAGCGCCCCAGTTGAAGTGATAGTTCACGCCAGCGCGGACGATGTTGCCGTTGAAGCGGGTCTGCGACTGCGAAACCACCCCGGAGATCAGCCTGTTCGGAAGGAAGGTGTTGCCGAAGGTCGCCAAGAGGCCCGAGGAGTAGCTGACATTGCCGAGATCGTAATAGAGATATTCGACCTTGGCGGACCAGTTCGGCATGAACATCCACTCCAAGCCGGCGCCCGCCGTCCAGCCGACGCGCGTGTCGGAGAAGGCTCCGGACGAGAAAGCGGCGCTCGTGATGCAGTTCGCCGGGAACTGAGCGCAGTCATTGTTGAACTGCGCGATGCCGGTCGACACGGAGACGCCGCCATAGGCGAGACCGCCGGTGCCGTAAACAAGCATGGTCGGAGTGAAGAGCCAGCCGAGCCGGCCGCGAACCGTTCCGATATAGTCGAGACGCTTCGAGGTCGTGATCGCCGTGGTCAGGATTTCATTGGCGCCGAAGAACGGAAATGCGCCGGCCGCGGTAACCGCAGTCTTGTTGCTGTTGCTGCCGGCGACGCCCTGGATGTCAGCCTCGACGCCCGCGACGAGGCGGCCGCCCCAGAACTGCCAGTTATAGCCAATCTGGCCGCCGCCGATGAATCCGCTGATGTTGCCCTGCGAAACGCCCGACGCGCCGAGCGCGGAAAATCTGGCGAAACGGAGCCCGGCGTTTCCGGGGAAGGAGGAAATCGGGGCTGACGAGGTCCAGATGTTGTTGCTGTTGCCCCACGTGCCGCCCGCATTCAGGCCGACGTAAAAGCCGCTCCACAGCGGCGGCGGCGGCGGGGGAGGCGGAGGCGGAGCCTTGTAGCTGGGAAGATCGGCCGCCAAAGCCGAGCCCGTCAGCGCGACCATAAGAGCGGCGACGGAAAGAGCCTTTTTCATCTGTGTCCTCGTTGCTTGAGGCGGAAAATCTTCGCCCGATTGCCTTGTTGAAACCTTCAGCGATTGCTCGCCATGCCCTGCACTCAATCAGTCGAGGCCGCGCACAGTCAATCCAAAAGCCCCGGATATTGCAGGCGCTCGGTCGGAATTCCGGCTGGTGTGGCGCCGGCGCCACAACGGCGCATGGGTCGAAGCCATAACGACCGCGGGCGTCGCCCTGCGTTGAACGTGATCGGAGACGACGGCTCGCCGAGCGGCCCTGCTTCGAAAGGGCCGCTAGCTGTTGGAGGCCGCCAAGCGCGCGATCGCGCTGCGGCGCCAGCCCTCCTTCGAGCCCTCCGTCAGCCAATCCTCCAGCATCCGCACAGCGACCAGATCGAGCGGCCCCACGGGGCGAATTCCGCCCCACTCAAGCCGCTGCGCGGGCGCAAGCGACCCCAGCACGCGCGAACAGCTCCTGCCGAAATGGCGCAGAGGCAAAAGCAGAAGCTCGAATTCCGCCGCATTCCGGTCCGACGCGGTCCGAGCTTGCGCGATAAGCGGCGTTTCGGCGTCGACGACTCGGCGAATCGCCTCAGCCACCGCCTCCTGCCGCTGCGCGCTCCACCATTCCGGGAAGAGGCGTCCTTTCTGCTCGCACTGCCAGAGAGCGTTAACCCGAGCGCCGCAGAGACGGAGCGGAAGTCGGCGTTCCGGGTCCACTTCGATGATGAAGATGTCGGGCAGAATATGGCGAATCGCGAGGGGATCGATCTCCGCTCGATCCGGCGCCGTCCGTTCTCCCTTCAATCGTCCCCAATAGTCGTAAAGATCCCTGGTGACCGGCAATTTCATTCAAACCCGCCCGACGCTCGCGCGCCCCCGCCCAGGAATGGGACGCTCTCCTCTTGCATTCCGACTTTTTCCGGAGGGAGCAGCCATCGTGCCATCGAAGCGGCGATCGCCAAACTGGCGGAGCCGATCAACGGCCAGGATTCAGCGCCAACGGAAAGACGAGCGAAAGCAACGGGCTGAACTTGTCGGAACCGACCTCGGACGACCCGCTCGCCGCCCACAATCAGTCCTCGCTCTCGCCGCGAGGCGCCCCAAATCGGGACGCTGGCCGACGTCGGTCGCGCTAGATAGCATCGAGGCTGCGCGGGCCCTCGCCCAGCAAAACGGACAGGAGCGAATGTGCCCGCAAGTCGAGAACGAATTTTCAATCTCCCGACAGTGACGAAGACGATCATCGTCGCGCTCACGGCGACGCAGCTCGTCGTCGCTTATGGCCCTTTGGAGTTCTCAAACTGGCTGCTGACGACGTTCGCCTTCATCCCGGCGCGGGTGACGCTTGAAGGCGGCGCCGAATACGCCACCATGCTGACCTACTTTTTCTTGCACGGCGACTGGACGCATCTCATCGTGAATGCGTTGGCGCTTGCAGCATTCGGCACGCCGGTCGAACGTCGATTCGGTTCGGCGCGCTACCTCCTGTTTCTCGGCGCAAGCGCCTTCGCAGGCGCGTTGTTGTTTCTTGCGCTGCACCCTTACGAAATCGCCCCTGTCGTAGGCGCATCAGGCGCAATCTCAGGAACAATGGGGGCAATTGTGCGTTTCGCATTTACGCCAGGAGCGCGGCTGGCGGACAACAGGCGCAGCCCCCAGGCGCCATATGACGAGGGATCGCATTCCACTTCGCTGTCGCAACTGGCTTTGAACCGACAGGCGATGTTTTTCCTTGTCGCATGGCTAGCGGTGAATGTGCTTCTTGGCGCCTTTCCGCAGGCGGTCGGCGTGTCAAACGCAATCGCCTGGGAAGCGCATGTCGGAGGGTTTGTGTTCGGCCTGCTCTTTTTCAGCTTCTTCGATCGCGCGGGTCGGCATGCCCTTTAGTTCGCAGTAACGCCCTTCGACTGGCGCGGGAGGCCGTCGAGAGCGAAAAGGAGGGCCAGATGACGATCTCGAACATACTCGCGGAGAAAGGACGAGAGGTGGTGACGGCGAGCGCCGATACGACGCTGCAGGAGGCGGCTCAGCTGATGATGCGTTATCGAATCGGCGCGCTCGTCATTCTGGACGACGGCGGCCGACTGGCTGGACTGATCGCCGAGCGCGATATCGTTTCGGCGGTGGCGCTGGACGGTCCGGAGGCGCTGACGCAGCGCATCTCAGCGTATATGCAGCCCAGTCCTCAGCCCGCGAGAGAAGACGACGCCGTCGAAAATACGATGCGCGTGATGACCATCGAACGGCGCCGGCATATTCCCGTGGTCCGGGAAACGCGCCTCGTGGGCCTCGTGTCGATCGGCGACGTCGTCAAATACCGCATTCGCGTCATAGAGGAAGAGCACCGATCGATGCGCGAATACATCGCCCAAGCCTAAGAACCGGACAGGGCCGACAGCGGGATGTGAGCGAAAATGTTCGGCAGCGCGCGCTTCGTCGCCTCGCGGCCCACATGGATGAGTTGCTCCGCCTTGTGAAAGTCGAACATGCCGACCTCCTCCAAGCGCGCCGTGATCGTCGCGTCGGGCGGGTCGCCGGCCAACCGCGAACGCAGGATTCGATCCTGGATGATGTTGAACGCGTCGATCATCGCAGTGGCGACGTTCGGCGCGTCGCCCGGCTGGCGGTCGAAATAGCGGGGCAGGAACCGGTCGACGAAGGACGCGTCGGCCTTCTCCCCGAACGGCCCAGCCTCCGCGGCGCGATGCAGCGCGGCGGGATCGTCGCGGATCACCCGCGCGCGATACATCGTGTCGGCCGTGACGTTCACGGCGATGACATATTCCGCGCCGAGCGCGCGGCAGACGGTGACCGGCACGGGATTGACCAGCGCGCCGTCAAAGAGCCAGCGATCGCCGATGCGCACCGGCTCGAAAACGCCCGGCAGCGCATAGGATGCGCGGATGGCGAGCGACAGGGAGCCATGCTGCAGCCACACCTCATGGCCCGTGCCGACCTGAGTCGCCACCGCCGCGAAAGGTATCGGCAGATCTTCGATCTCGACGCCTTCGAGCTCCTTCTCCAGAGCGGACCGCAGCCGTTCGCCGGTGATGAGGCTCGCGCCCGAAAATGAGAGATCCATCAGTGTGAAGACGCGCCGCTTGGTCAGGGAGCGGGCAAAGGCTTCGATCTGATCAAGCTTGCCGGCGGCGTAGCATCCGGCGACGACGGCGCCGATCGAAGTGCCTGCGATCACATCAGGCTTGATGTCATGGGCGGCGAGTTCGCGCAGCACGCCGATATGCGACCAGCCGCGCGCCGCGCCTGCGCCGAGCGCCAGTCCGATCGTCGGCTGACCGCGTCTTTGCCGTTTGGCCTCGGTGTCCGCCTTGCGTACGAGGGTCGTCGGAGGGGCTTGTGGTTCGTCCGTCATCGCGCTGGCCGCATCGGCGTCGAGAAGTTGGGGGTTGCGTGAGCGTAGCGATAACATGCGGGCCTTCCTGCGCCGCTGTCGCCGTCGTGGTTAGCGGCACAAGATATATTTGGAGACCAGCCTGCGCTTCGGAAGGTGGCCTTCAGGTTAACTTTCCGCAGATGATGGGGGCCTACGCGCCGCCGGCGGAGAAAACCAGCGCGCCATCGTCGCCGAGCGCTCGATAAAAGCAGGATTTTCTCCCCGTGTGGCACGCCTTGCCGTCGCCGCCCACTTCGACTTCGAGCAGCAAGGCGTCCTGATCGCAGTCGACGCGCAACGAGACGACCTTCTGCGTCTGGCCGGAAGTGTCGCCCTTGCGCCACAGCGCATTACGCGAGCGCGACCAATAATGCGCGACCCCGGTGTCGATGGTTTTTTCAAGCGCGAGCGGGTTCATATAGGCGACCATCAGCACGTCGCGCGTCGCCGCCTCCGTGGTGACGCAGACGATGAGGCCGTTCGCGTCGAATTTCGGCGCGAAAACGCTCCCCTCCTCCACCTCTCTGGACGCCTGCGACATCACTGCGCCCCGCGCAGCAGCGTATAGAAACGCGCCTGCTCGGCCGGATCGTCGCGGAAAACGCCAGAAAACTGCATGGTGACCGTGGACGATCCCTGCTTCATCACGCCGCGCATCGACATGCACATATGTTCCGCCTCGACCATCACGGCGACCCCGCGCGGCGCGAGCGCTTCGTCGATCGCCGCCGCGATCTGCGCCGTCATCGCCTCCTGAGTCTGCAGCCGCCGGGCAAAAATCTCGACAAGCCGGGCAAGCTTCGACAGACCGACCACCCCGCCCGCCGGATAATAGGCGATGTGCGTCTTTCCAACGAAGGGCACGACATGGTGCTCGCAATGCGAGGTGAAGGGAATGTCGCGAACGAGCACGAGATCATCGTAGCCTTCGACCTCCTCGAAGACTTTCGACAGAACCTCGTCGGCGCTCTCCCGATAGCCGCTGAAAAACTCTTCATAGGCTTTGACGACGCGACGCGGGGTGTCGCGCAGCCCCTCGCGGTCCGGATCGTCGCCCGCCCAGCGCAACAGCGTGCGCACGGCGGCTTCGGCTTCATCGCGGGAGGGGCGTTCGACGGTTCTCACCGTCTCGAGCGAAGAAAAGGGACAGGTCTTAACCACGTCATCCATGTGGCGCCTCCATATGCTTCAGCGCGCGCCTCTGAAAGGCGCAACGGCAGCGAATGCCTCGCGCCAGCGAGGCGGTCCCTCAAATCGTCGCCCTCTCCAGATGGTTCGAGATCACGCGAGAATTCGAGACGAACGAAAGCCGTTGACGGCCTCGGCGCGCCCCCGCTTTCGCGAAGGCGCGCAAAATTATATATAGAGATTTACCGAGGCGATGGTAAGCCTTGGCTTGAACGCACCGGCGGCGATGCTCGACAACATTTACAATCAACGCATTCTGGAGCTTGCCGGAAATATTCCGCGCCTCGGCCGGCTGCCGCGCCCGGATGCGACCGCCTCGGCCTATTCCAAGCTCTGCGGCTCGACGATCACCGTCGATCTGAGGCTGGAAGAAGGGAAAGTGGCCGACTATGCGCATGAGCTGAAGGCCTGCGCGCTGGGCCAGGCGTCGGCCTCGATCATGGCGCGCAACGTGGTCGGCTCCACCCCGCAGGAGCTGCGCGAGGCGCGCGAGGCGCTGCGCCGAATGCTCAAGGAGAACGGCCCGCCGCCGACCGGCAAATGGGCGGATCTTGCGGTGCTGGAGCCGGTGCGCGACTACAAGGCCCGGCACGGTTCGACCATGCTGGCGTTTGACGCCGTGGCGGACGCGGTGACGAAGGCGGAGGCTTGATCGCACGTCGCGCGGCAGGCCATGGCGCCGCCCGCCGACTGTCCGCAGGATGGCGAAACGTGCGAGCGGCCGGAGACGCTGCCGCCCTGAAGCCGTCCGAAACGTCACCAGAGCCTCGCCCCAGCGCCGCTTTCCGCCTACGCTCGCCGCATGACCCCTGCTCCGATTCGCATCCTCGGCATTGATCCCGGCCTGCGCAACACCGGCTGGGGCGTCATCGAGGCGCAGGGCTCGCGGCTCTCTTTCATCGCCTGCGGGCGCGTGCGCTCGGACGCCAGCCTCAACATGGGCGCGCGGCTTTCGCAGCTGCATTTGGGGCTGATGGGCGTCATCGCCGACCATGCGCCGCAAGAAGCGGCGATCGAAGAGACCTTCGTCAATCGCGATCCGCAGTCGGCCCTAAAACTCGGACAGGCGCGCGGCGTGGCGCTCACCGCCCCTGCCCTCGCCGGCCTCGTCATCGCCGAATACGCCGCCAATCTCGTCAAGAAGACCGTGGTCGGCGCCGGCCACGCCGACAAGACGCAAGTGCAGATGATGGTGCGGGTGCTGTTGCCATTGAGCGGCGCGACGAGCGCCGACGCCGCCGACGCTTTGGCGGTCGCGATTTGCCACGCCCAGCATCGCGGCGCGAGACTGCGGATTTCGGCATGATCGGCAAGCTCAAAGGCCTCATCGACAGCTATGGCGAGGATTTCGTCATCCTCGACGTCAATGGCGTCGGCTATGTCGTGCATTGTTCGACGCGCACGCTGCAGAAGCTGCCGCGCGTCGGCGAGGCCTCGGCGCTCGCGATCGAGACGCAGGTGCGCGAAGATTCGATCCGCCTCTTCGGCTTTACGAGCGAGGCGGAGCGCGACTGGTTCCGGCTGCTGCAGAGCGTACAGGGCGTCGGCGCCAAAGTGGCGCTGGCGATCCTGTCGATCCTTTCCGCGAACGATCTCGCCTCCGCGATCGCCATGCAGGACAGAGCGAGCGTCTCCCGCGCGCCGGGCGTCGGCCCGAAGCTCGCCGCGCGCATCGTCGCGGAGCTGAAGGACAAGGCGCCCGTCTTTGGCGCCGTCGATCCCGCCGTCGTTCGGCTCTCCGGCGAGGAAAGCGACGCCGCGCCGTCCGCGGCGCGCGACGCGATTTCGGCGCTCGTCAATCTCGGCTACGGGCGCCCGCAGGCGGCGGCCGCCGTGGCGGAGAGCCTCAAGCAGCTCGGCGAAGCCGCCGAGGCCGGCGCGCTGATCCGCCAAGGCCTGCGCGAACTCGCGCGCTGAGCGGCGGGCGCTATGCCGCGATCACGTCTTGGTAGATTTCGGCAAGCGGGACGCTGACTCCGATCGCCGGCAGATCGAGCGCAGCATCGAGGCCGTCGAGGATGCGCACCCCCCATTCATCCTTGAGCCGATCGAACGCCTCGACATGCGCCCTGTCGCGGTCAACCAGGACGTAATGCTTGAGACTTGGGAGCTTTTGATAAATGGCCCATTTTTCGAAGCGATCGCGCGCCTTGCTGCCATCCGACATGACTTCGACGAGCACTGTGGGGTCGTCAGCCGAAGTTGCGCCCGGCTCCATGGGGCCGCAACGGACCATCACGTCGGGCAAGGTCGCGGACTCGATCGATTTTTTCTTCATGTAGAAGGTTTCGAGAAAGACAAGGCACCCCGCGCCTTTCTCATAGAGCCGCCGGCGCAATCCGAACGCCAGATTCTGCGCAATGATATGATGCTCCCACCTTGCCCCAACCATCATCCGCACGACGCGGCCGCCGATCAGCTCCCATTTCTCATTGGCGGGCTTGTCGGGGAGAAGTTCCTCGAAATCATCGAGGGACATATACTCATATTGCGAGGACGGGCGATTCACGGCGCGGCTCCGTTTGCCGCATCTTAGCATAGCGCCTGCGCCAGCGCATGGGAGCCGCCCGTTTGACCACCCCCGCGCGCCTTTTAAGCCCCGAACAACGCGACGACGACGCCGACTCGTCGCTGCGGCCGCTGTCGCTTGCCGATTTCACCGGCCAGGAGGCGGCGCGCGCCAATCTCAAGGTCTTCATCGAGGCCGCCAAGACGCGCGGCGACGCGCTCGATCATGTGCTGCTCGTTGGCCCGCCGGGGCTCGGCAAGACCACGCTGGCGCAGATCGTCGCGCGCGAGCTTGGCGTCAACTTTCGCTCCACCTCCGGCCCCGTCATCGCCAAGGCCGGCGACCTTGCGGCGCTGCTCACCAACCTCGAGCCGCGCGACGTGCTGTTCATCGACGAAATTCACCGGCTCAATCCGGCGGTGGAGGAAATCCTCTATCCGGCCATGGAGGATTTCCAGCTTGACCTGATCATCGGCGAGGGCCCGGCGGCGCGCTCGGTGAAAATCGACCTTGCGAAATTCACCCTCGTCGGCGCGACGACGCGCGCCGGACTTCTGACGACGCCGCTGCGCGACCGCTTCGGCATTCCTGTCCGGCTGAATTTCTACACGCCGGAAGAATTGGAGCTGATCGTCAAGCGCGGCGCGCGCGTGCTGGGGATCGGCGTCGACGGCTCGGGCGCAAAGGAAATCGCCCGCCGCTCGCGCGGCACGCCCCGCATCGCCGGCCGCCTTCTGCGCCGTGTGCGCGACTTCGCCGTGGTGGACGGCGCGGGATCAATCACCCGCAAACTCGCCGATCACGCTCTGTCGCTCCTCGAGGTCGATTCCATCGGCCTTGACGTAATGGATCGTCGCTATCTCACTCTGGTGGCCGTCAATTTCGGCGGCGGCCCGGTCGGCATCGAGACGATCGCGGCGGCATTGTCGGAGCCGCGCGACGCGATCGAGGACATTATCGAGCCGTTTCTTTTGCAGCAGGGTTTTTTGCAGCGCACGCCGCGCGGACGGCTCTTAACGCCGCACGCCTTCCGTCACCTTGGCCTCGCCGAGCCGGCGCGCCCTGCCGCGCAGTTCGGATTATTTGGCGAAGGCGAAGACTGATCGGGCTCACGCGGTGAGCACGAAATAAATCATTGCGCCAAACAAGAGAACGGCGGCGATCTCGCCGGCATGCTCCAGCGCCTTCAGCGCGCGGCTTAGAAACTTCGAGTTCATGATGCACACTCCATAGAAGCGTACATGGTGTCTCAAGCTACGCTTTCCAGCTCCCTTGGAGGAGCCACCTCGATCGAACCAAATCGCCAATGTCCGGCTTAACCTGCGAGCGGACCGCCGGCCTTTATCCAGGCGTCGAGGCCGCCCTGGATATGGCGCGCCGAAGTTAGTCCCGCATCCTGCGCGGCCTCGACGGCCATCGCCGAACGCTCGCCGAAGGCGCAATAGAAAACGATGCGCTTGCCGGTGGCGGCCGCCAATTCATGCAGAAGGCCGCCGCCGCGAATATTCTCTTCGAGTTCGTCATAGGGCATGTGCAGCGAGCCGGGAATGACGCCGTGGATTTCGCGCTCGCGCGCCTCGCGCAGATCGACGAGAGCTGTTGACGGCTGACCAAGAACGTCGAGCGCCTCTTGCGGCGTCAACGACCAGCCACGCCGCGCGATGTCCTCCTGATGCAAGCCGATGTGTCTGTTGGCCGGCACCGCGACGTCCATCATTTTCGGATTGGGCAAATGCAGGCTGTCCATCAGCGCGACATATTCGTCGATGGATTTGACCTGCAAACGCGGATTGAACGCCCGCTCCTCGCCAATCGTGCTGACCGTATCGCCCTTATAGTCATGCGCAGGATAGACAAGCGTCGAGTCGGGAAGCTTCAACAGCTTGCCGAATAGCGACTCATATTGCGCCCGCGCGTCGCCGTTTTGAAAATCGGTGCGGCCCGTGCCGCGGATCAACAGCGTGTCGCCGGTGAACACCCGGTCGGCCATCATGAAGCTGTATGAATCGTCCGTGTGGCCAGGCGTGTAGAGAACATCGAGCTCGACGCCCGGAATGCGGATGCGCTCGCCTTCGCGAACGCGCATCGACACCACGTCGGCGTTGCTGCGCTCGCCCATCACCGTGATGCAGTGCGTGCGGTCGCGGAGCGCGCCGAGGCCGGTGATATGATCGGCGTGAGTATGCGTGTCGACGGCCTTGACCAGCCGAAGATCGAGTTCGCGCATCAGCTGCAGATAGCGGTCAACCTTGTCGAGCACCGGATCGATGATCAGCGCCTCCCCGCCGCGATTGCCGGCGAGGAGGTAGCTGTAGGTGCTGGAGACGCTATCGAACAATTGCCGGAAGATCATCGCGCGCGTCGCCCGCCCCGCATCATTTCGGCTGCGGAACAATGCGAAGATAGGGCCGCGGCGCGTTCCAGCCGTCCGGATAGATCTTCTTGGCTTCCTCGTCGGAGACCGAACCCGCGATGATGACGTCATCGCCCGGCCGCCAGTTGACGGGCGTCGCCACCTTATGTGCGGAGGTCAATTGCAGCGAGTCGATGATGCGGAGCACTTCATCGAAGTTGCGGCCGGTCGTCATCGGATAGACCATGATGAGTTTGATCTTCTTGTCGGGCCCGATGACGAAGATGTTGCGCACCGTCTGATTGTCGGCCGGCGTCCTGACGCTGGCGTCGCCGCCCGCGCTCGCGGGCAACATTCCATAGAGCTTGGAGATGCGCAGGTCCGGGTCGCCGATCATCGGATAATTCGGTTTCGCGCCCTGAGTTTCCTCGATGTCGACCGCCCATTTGGCGTGATTGTCGACCGGATCGACGCTCAACCCGATGATCTTGACGTTGCGTCGCTTAAATTCCGGCTCGAGTTTGGCCATATAGCCAAGTTCGGTCGTGCAGACCGGCGTGAAATCCTTGGGATGCGAAAACAGAATGCACCAGGAATCGCCGATCCAATCATGAAATTTGATATGTCCTTGCGTCGTATCGGCTTCGAAATCCGGCGCGGTGTCGCCAATCTGGAAAGACATGTGGAAGCTCCTCGGTTATGGTTGCGACGCGCCTTGGAGCGCGAGCGACGCTCTTCGCGGCCTGAGAGCGTATGCCTATAAATGCGATTATTTCGCTCGGTATCAAGAACAGCCGCGTTCAAGCCAATCCCGCCTCTTTGATGAAACTCCAACCTAGCCGCCGGCCAAAGGCAGAATGACGACGATCGCGCCATGTCCATCCCTCTCGATTCGAGTCTATTACGAGGACACGGATTTTTCCGGACTCGTCTATCACGCTTCCTATCTGCGCTTCATGGAGCGGGCGCGCACGGAAATGTTGCGCGGGCTCGGGCTTGATCAGCGCGCGCTGCTGGCGGGCGCCGCAGGCGCGCCGATTTTTTTCGTCGTCCGGTCGATGGACGTCGATTTCCAAAAGCCCGCGACCATGGACGACCTGCTGACAGTCGAAACCGAGGCCCTCGAGCTCGGCGGCGCCTCGTTCACGCTTGAGCAGCGGGTTCTGCGGCAGGCGGAACTGCTTGTCCGCGCCAAAGTCCGGATCGTGTGCGTCGAAGCCGGCCGCGCGCGCCGCCTGCCTCCCGAGGTGCGCGTGAAATTCGAACGTCTTTGGCCAAATTCAGCGTAGAACGCCGTCGCCATCTGGACGCCGCCTTTTGGGGCCTAAAATGGCGTTGAGATGGGAATCAACGAACCCGCTGCGCGCCTGCGGCCCCGGACCGAGCCTTCGGACCCGGCGGAGACCGGCGTTCTGATCGTCGACCTCGCCGCCCTCGCCGACAATTGGCGCACAATGGCGCGGCTGTCCGGCGGCGCGGAATGCGGCGCGGTGGTGAAGGCCGATGCTTATGGCTTGGGGCTCGCGCCCGCGATGCGCGCGCTGCTCTCAGCCGGCTGCCGAACCTTTTTCGTGGCCAATGTCGTCGAGGGCGAAGCGGCCCGGGCGGTCGCCCACGACGCGACCATCTATGTGCTGGACGGGCTCGTGCCCGGCGCGGCGCCGCGCCTCGTCGCCGCCGATCTTATACCATCGCTGGGTTCGCTCGGCGAAATCGACGAATGGGCGGCGACCGGGCGCAAGCCCAAAGCCGCGATCCATTTCGACACCGGGATGAATCGCTTCGGCATTCCGATCAGCGAGGCGGCGCAGGCGGCCGAGCGGGCGCGCCATCTCGCGCCTACCCTGGTGATGAGCCATTTCGTCAGCTCGCAACTGCGCGACGCCCCCTGCAACGCCCGGCAGATCGAGCAGTTTCTGGACGCCCGGGCGCGCTTCGCCGGCGTTCCGGCGTCGATGGCGAATTCCTCGGCCGTCTTCCTGCCGCAGCGCCCGCATTTCGATCTGGTTCGCCCCGGTTACGCGCTGTTCGGCGGCAACCCCACGCCCTACGCCGAATGCCCGGTGCGGCCGGTGGCGCGGCTTAAGGCGCGCATTCTCTCAACGCGCGAGATCGAGCCCGGCGCCTGCGTCGGCTATGACGCGCTATGGTCGGCGCCAAAGCGCACGCGCATCGCCACGATCGGCGTCGGCTATGCGGACGGCGTGCCGGTCGGGGCTACCTCTTGCAAGGAAAAGCCCACGGGTGAAGCGCTGGTCGGCGGAGTCCGCTGCCCGTTCATCGGCCGCGTGTCGATGGACTATGTCGTGCTGGACGTGTCCGAGGCGCCGCGCGAGGCGGCGCAGCGCGGCGAATGGGTCGAGCTGCTGGGCGACGGCATTTGCCTCGAGGAAGCGGCGTCGCGCGCCGGCACCATCGGCTATGAGATTCTCACGCGGCTCGGCGCGCGATTCTCGCGACGCTATCTCGGGGCTTAGAGCGCTTCCAGATCACATGGAATCATGTGATCGATAAGGAATCGCTATAAATCAAAACGTTGGAGCAGGTTCTCATCGAAAAAGTCTGTCAACTTTTTCAAAGCCTGCTCTAGCTCGGCGTCACGCCATCGCGAACCACGGCGCGAGCACCGGATATCCCTCGCCTGCGAGGAGCGACACGGTCTCGTGCAGCGGCAGGCCGACGACCGCCGTGTAGGATCCGACGATCTTCACCACGAACACGCCGGCGCGTCCCTGGATGGCGTAGCCGCCGGCCTTGCCGCGCCACTCGCCCGTCGAAAGATAGGCCTCGATCTCGGTGGAGCCGAGGCGCTTGAACCGCAGCCGCGCCTCGACCAGACGCCTGCGCTCATAACCGCGCGGCGTGATCAGGCTCACCCCCGAATAGACCCGGTGCTGGCGCCCCGAGAGCAGCTGCAGGCACTCATCGGCCTCCTCGCGCGTCTCCGCCTTGGGCAGGATGCGCCGGCCGACGGCGACGACCGTGTCGGCGGCGATGAGAAAGGATTCCTTCAGCTCGGGCTGCCTCGCCCTCAGCTTGGCGGCGGCGGCCGCCTTCTCGCTGGCGATTCTTGTGGCGTAGGCGCGCGGCGATTCTCCGCGGTGCGGCGTCTCATCGATGTCGGCGGGCAACAGGGCGTCGGCGTCGAGCCCGGCCTGCTGCAGCAGCGCCAGGCGCCGGGGCGAGGCGGAGGCGAGAACGAGCTTGGGACGGGCGATGGGAGGATTGGCTGTCAAGAATGTCGCTCCGCCAAAGAAAATTACCGGAAACGATATGTTATACGCCCTTTGGTCAAATCATAAGGGGTCATCTCGACAAGCACCTTATCGCCGGTCAATACGCGGATGCGGTTCTTGCGCATCTTGCCGGCGGTATGGGCGATGATTTCATGGTCGTTTTCGAGCTTGACGCGAAACATCGCGCTCGGCAGCAGTTCGGTGACGACGCCGGGAAATTCGAGCAGTTCTTCCTTGGCCATGTGGTTCCTTGTGAGGCGCTCTCAGCCGCGAGTTTGACCGCGGCTTAGATAGCGCGTGAAAAGCGAAAAACCCGCTGCCCCGGCCGGGGAGCGGACTTGGGCGCGGACCCTAGTCGAGAACGAAGGATTTGTGAACCAGGGAGTTGGGGGCGCCTCAACGCCCCTTCGCGGGTTTGACGGCCGCGAAGGGATCAAGAATTTTTGCCTCGAGTCCCTCAACGTCTCGAACGTTGCGCGTCACCAGCGTCAGCTCATTCGCTTTGGCCGTGGCCGCAAGCAGGGAGTCCACAACAGGGGCGGTCCGCAGAGCGCCCATTCGCCCCCACTCCCCGGCAACGTCAGAGTCGACCGGCAGAATGCGTCCGACGAAGGCGCGTTCGACATCGACCAACCAACGGTCAAGAGCGTCGGCGCTCCTCACGTCCCTTCGCCGCAGCTTTTCCGCTCCCCGGCGGATTTCGCCAAGCGTCAGCACGCTCAGATAAAGCTGCTCGTCCTTTACGGAGGCGAACCAAGAGGCGACACGCGCATCGCATCGCGCGCCTTTGCGAAACTCGGAAATCACATTGGTGTCGATCAGAAAATTCAAAAGGCGACGTCCCGGCCGAGATCGCGCGGGCGTTCGAGGTCAACGCCTTCAAGCGGCGCTGCGGCGAGCAGCGCCTTGAGCGAGCCCGGAGCTGGGGAGGGCACGACATCGCGGAGAACGGCGCGCACTTCCGCTTCGCGGAGGGGATCGGCGAGCGCGGCGGCGACGCCGCGAACAAGCGCGACATCCTCCCTGCGCGCCTGCACCTCGACGCGCACGAGGCCCTTTCGCTTCATCCGCTGCCGATAGATTTGGACGCTGGATTTTAGAGGCTTTGGCATTTGCGGACCCAACTTTCCGGAAAGGTTACCGGAAAGCTGGCGCGCGCGCAAGTATCTGGACCGGCTCCTTTATGCGTCCTCCCGCAAGCGGGAGAAGGAAGAAGCGGCGTCACTTCGGCTTGCCCTTCACCGTGCGCGTGCCCGGCCTGCCGCCCGACGAGCGCGGCGAAACGCGCGGCGGCGGCGCGGGCCGACCCAACGGCCGCGCTTCGCCGCCGCCGAAATTATGCGGCCCCATGTCGGCGTCGGTCGGCTTATGCGCGCGCGTGGCGAGCTTTTCCGCTTCGTCACGGCGTATGGCGCCGCGCCCTCCCCGGCCAAAGGAGGCGCGAAATTGCGGGCTCGCCTCGGCGAGCAATTCGGCGCGCTGCAGCCGCTGAATTTCATCGCGCATCCGCGCCGCCTCCTCGAAGGCGAGATCGGCCGCCGCCGCCTTCATGCGCTTTTCGAGATCGGCGATCGTCGCCGCGAGATTATGCCCCGGGGCGATGTCGTAGCCGGTGTCGATGGTCACATGATCCTGCTCGGCGACCGAGCCGAGAATATCGGCGATGCCGCGCTTGATCGACGCCGGCGTGATGTTGTTCTCGAGATTGTATGCTTCCTGCTTGGCGCGGCGACGGTTGGTCTCGTCCATCGCGCGCTTCATCGAGCCGGTGATCTGATCGGCATAGAGGATGACGCGGCCGTCGACATTGCGCGCGGCGCGGCCGATCGTCTGCACGAGCGAGGTTTCGGAGCGCAGAAAGCCTTCCTTGTCGGCGTCGAGGATCGCGACGAGGCCGCATTCGGGGATGTCCAAACCTTCGCGCAGCAGATTGATGCCGACGAGCACGTCGAAGGCGCCGAGCCGCAGATCGCGGATGATCTCGATGCGCTCGATCGTGTCGATGTCGGAATGCATGTAGCGCACGCGCACGCCGTTCTCGTGCAGATATTCGGTCAGGTCTTCCGCCATGCGCTTGGTGAGCACGGTGACGAGCGAGCGATAGCCGATCTGCGCCGTCGCCCGCGCTTCGTCGAGCAGATCGTCGACCTGGGCGCGGGCCGGACGCACCTCGACAATCGGATCGATCAATCCCGTCGGGCGAATCACCTGTTCGACGAAGACGCCGCCCGTCTGATTGAGCTCCCAGTTTCCCGGCGTCGCCGAGACCGAAACGGTCTGCGGCCGCATGGCGTCCCATTCCTCGAAGCGCAGCGGGCGATTGTCCATGCAGGACGGCAGGCGGAATCCATATTCCGCGAGCGTCGCCTTGCGGCGGAAGTCGCCCTTGTACATCGCGCCGATCTGCGGAATGCTGACGTGGCTCTCGTCGGCGAAGACCAACGCGTTGTCCGGCAGATATTCGAACAGCGTCGGCGGCGGCTCTCCCGGCCTGCGGCCGGTGAGATAGCGCGAATAATTCTCGACGCCGGCGCAGGAGCCGGTCGCCTCCATCATTTCGAGATCGAAGCGGGTGCGCTGCTCGAGCCGCTGCGCCTCCACCAGACGCCCCGAGCGATTGAGTTCATCCAGTCGCGCGCGAAGCTCGTCCTTGATCGCCTTGACCGACTGCAGCAGCGTCGGCCTCGGCGTCACATAATGCGAATTGGCGTAGACCTTCACGAATTCGAGATCGACGGTCTTCTTGCCGGTCAGCGGATCGAATTCGGAAATCGACTCGACCTCATCGCCGAAGAAGCTGATGCGCCAGGCGCGATCCTCATAGTGGGCCGGGAAAATGTCGACGGTGTCGCCGCGCACGCGGAAAGTTCCGCGCGTGAAGTCGGCGCCGGTGCGGCGGTAATGCAGCGCCACCAGATCGGTGACGAGCTGCCGCTGCTCCAGCTTCTCGCTGAGCGTGACCGAAAAGGTCATCGCCGTATAGGTCTCGACCGAGCCGATGCCGTAAATGCAGGAGACCGAGGCGACGATGATGACGTCGTCGCGCTCCAAGAGCGCGCGCGTCGCGGCGTGGCGCATGCGATCGATCTGCTCGTTCACCGAGGATTCTTTCTCGATATAAGTGTCCGAGCGCGGCACATAGGCCTCGGGCTGATAGTAGTCGTAGTAGGAGACGAAATATTCGACGGCGTTATTGGGAAAGAAGCTCTTGAATTCGCCATAGAGCTGCGCGGCGAGCGTCTTGTTGGGCGCGAGAATCAGCGCCGGCCGCTGCACGCGTTCGATCACGCTGGCCATGGTGAAGGTCTTGCCGGAGCCGGTGACGCCGAGCAGCACCTGATCGCGCTCCTGCGCCGCGATTCCCTTGACCAGCTCCTCGATCGCCGCCGGCTGATCGCCCTTCGGCGTATAGTCGGAGACGAGTTCGAACCGCACGCCGCCTTCGGATTTCTGCGGCCGCTCGGGCCGATGCGGCGTCCAGGGCTTTTGGTCGCGAATGTTCGGGTCGCCAAGGCGCAGCAGCTGCGCAAGGCTCTCGGCGGTGGCCTCGACGCCGCCGCCCGCATGAAAGCCCTCGCCGAGCCCGTATTTCTCGATGTCCTCCTCGTCGAGGCCGTGGATCGAAGAGGCGTCATAGGCGGCCTGCGGCGCCTCGCCGAACCCGGGCGCGAGCGCCGGATTGAGCAGCTGCGCCAAATGCGGCGCGAGCGGCGCGACCTCCGGCTTCGCCGCCTTGGCGCGCGTCGGCCGCGCCGGGTCTTTGGGCTTTTTGGGGGGAGAGGCCATGGCGGCAATATGGGGGAGACGCGCGCGGGATGGAAGCGGACCCTTCGCCGTTGTCGGCAAGATTGCCGCATGAGCTTCGCCCCCTCCCCAACCCTCCCCCGCCTCGCGAGAGGGGGGGGGAGGGTTGGGGAGGGGGCGCGTCAGACTCGCTCATTGAGGCCCACAACGCTCTTGAAGGAGGCGCCACGCTGGCATAGCATGTGTATAGAACCGGAGTTCTATACACATGCGCACCAACATCGTCATCGACGACAAGCTGATGCGGGAGGCGCTGCGCGCGACGGGCCTCAAGACCAAGAAGGAAGCCGTCGAACTCGGGCTGCGGACGCTGTTGCGCCTTCAGCGGCAAAAGCGAATCCGAAGCCTGCGCGGCAAGCTCGACTGGCGCGGCGATCTCGACGCTATGCGCACGGATGAGAAAACTGAAAAATGATCCTCGTCGATTCCAGCGTTTGGATCGACTATTTTCGTGGCGTCGCCTCGCCTGAGACCGATCGTCTGGATGAGCTGCTCGAGGAGGAATTGATTGCGATCGGCGATCTGATCTTGACCGAAGTGTTGCAAGGCTTCGATCGGGACCGCGATTTCAACCGCGCCGAAAAATTCCTGACCGCGCTGACGATCATCGAACTCGGCGGCAAGGAAATCGCCCTGCGCGCGGCAAAAAATATTCGCAAGCTGCGCGGTCTCGGCGTCACGCCGAGAAAAACCATCGACACGATCATCGCCACCTGTTGCATCGAAAAGGGTCTACCGCTGCTCTACAGCGACAGAGACTTCGACCCCTTCGTCGAACGCCTTAGTTTGCGTTCCGCGATGGCGTAGCGACGCGACGCGCACAGCCCATTGCTCGCAATGTTTAGCGGCGACGGTTGGTCTCCGCCTCGGCCGCGCTAACTGCTTTGACAGGGGGGTGCGATGCGCAGAAGTCGAAAGAAGATGAACAAGCTTTTTGCAGACACGCTCAAAATGAGTGTTGTGGCCAATCAGGTGATCGGCTTGCGGCTGCTGAAAATCGCGGCCGGCGGCGCGCATGGCAAACGTGAAAGCGATCTGATGGTCAGTGAAAAGCTCGAGGCCGCCGCCGAGGCAAGCCTCGCGGCGGCGACCAGCATGGCGACCGGACAACCGCATCGCGCCGCCGAGCGCGCCCTCGCCGTCTATACGAGGCGGGTCAACGGCAATCTAAGACGACTGTCGAAGCGCTGACGGCGACGGTTTGTCGGGGGCGAACCGCGGCGACGCCGCGGCGCGCTTGCGGCGCCAGACGGCCAGCGCGCCGACGGCGCCAACCAAGGACAGCAGCCCGAAGGCTGCGTACCATCCGGCCGTGTCGCCCACCGAAAAATCATACTGGCCGATATATTCCTTGGCCCCGTCGTCGCTCGTCGCCCTGACGAGAGCGATATAGTTCCCGTCGGTGGTGAAGTTATGCGTAAAGCTCGCGGTGCCCTTGTCCGCCAGATATTTCTTTGGCGGCAGGACGGCGACCGTATTGGCGTCGAGATCGTCGCGCCAGTCCGACTGACCGATATTGCGCAGAATACGGACCTCAAGATTCATGTCGCGAAGCTCGACCTGCCGGGCGTCCAGGATGATCATTGTGAGGCCGAGCGTCGGCACATGCCGGCAAAAGATCTCGTCGGTCTGGTTTTCTTGAAACGCGCTGAACATCATCTGCGTCGGACCGACGCTCATGACGCAGTGACGGGGATGTTCGGCCTTGATCTGCGCTTTTGCTGCGCTGATCGGCGCGCAGGCGATAAGCGCGGCGAGCAGTAGCGTTCCCTTCATCGAACCCTCCGGGCGCATCGCGCAAGACGCTCGGCCAGACGCCGGTCGACTTGTCGCCAAAGAGCCACGCCTAGCCGCCGCGCGCGCGCATGCTCAAAGAACAAGCGTGCCGGCAAGCCGATGGTCGACAAAGAAAGGATTTCGCCAAAGAGCGGCGAAAATTCGCCAAGAGGGCGACCGCCTACTCCGCTTCCTCCAACTCCTCTCGCTCCGCCTCCAGCAATTTGGCGCGCGCCTCCGCCGCCTCGCGCTGGCGGTTCCACATGCCGGCGTAATGGCCGCCAAGCGCCAGCAATTCCTTATGCGTCCCACGCTCGATGATGCGGCCGTGATCGAGAAACAGGATTTCGTCAGCGTCGACGATGGTCGACAGGCGATGCGCGATGACGAGCGTCGTGCGGCCGCGCGCGACGCGTCTCAGCGCCTCCTGAATCTCATGTTCGGTGAAACTGTCGAGCGCCGACGTCGCTTCGTCGAGGATGAGGATCGGCGGACCTTTGAGAATCGTGCGGGCGATCGCCACGCGCTGCTTCTCGCCGCCCGAAAGCTTCAGCCCGCGCTCGCCGACCTGCGCCTCATAAGCTTCCGGCACGCTTTCGATGAAGCGGTCGATCTGCGCCAGCCGGGCCGCGTCGCGCACCTCCGCGTCGCTCGCGTCCCATCGTCCATAGCGAATGTTGTAGCCGATCGAATCGTTGAACAGCACGGTGTCCTGCGGCACCATGCCGATCGCCGCGCGCAGGCTTTCCTGCGTCACATCGAGAATATTCTGGCCGTCGATCATGATGCGTCCGCCTTGCGGCTCGTAGAAGCGATACATCAGCCGGGAGATCGTCGATTTTCCCGCGCCGGACGGCCCGACGATGGCGACGGTTTGTCCGGGCTCGGCGTCAAAGCTCACGCCCTTGAGGATCGGCCGGTTCGGCTCGTAGTGGAACGAGACATTGTCGAAAACGATCCGTCCTTCGCTGACCACGAGCGGCTGCGCGCCCGGCCTGTCCAAGATCTCGGGGCTCTGCGCCAAGATCGAGAACATGGTTTCGATGTCGATGATCGCCTGCCGCACCTCGCGATAGAAGGTGCCCATGAAATTCAACGGCTGCGCCAGCTGCCCCATCATCAGATTGATCAGCACGAAATCGCCCACCGTATTGCGGCCGGCCTTAATGCCGTAGACGCACATCACCATCATGGTGGTGAGCCCGATGATGAAGATGACGGTCTGGCCGGCGTTGAGCACCGCGAGCGAGACATAGGATTGCGTGCTCGCCTGCTCGTAGCGGATCATCGATTTGTCGTAGCGCTCAGCCTCACGCCTTTCCGCGCCGAAATATTTTACCGTTTCATAGTTGAGCAGACTGTCGATCGCCTTCTGATTGGCGTCGGTGTCGCTGTCGTTCATCCTGCGCCGAATGGCGATCCGCCAATTCGTCGCGAGGGTCGTATAGAGGAAATATCCGGCGAGAGTCGCGACCAGGACGAGGCCGTAAGGCCAGCCGAACTGAAAGAGAAAAATCCCGAGGACCAGCGCCATCTCCAGCACTGTCGGGGCGCCTGTCGACATGATGAGGCGCGACAGCGTCTCAATGCCGTTGCGCCCGCGCTCGAGCACGCGCGTCAATCCGCCGGTCTTTCTGCCGATATGAAAGCGCAGCGACAGCTCATGCATGTGAACGAAGAGGTCGGTCGCCAACCGACGCACGGCGTGCATGGCCACCGCCGCGAAGATGCCGTCGCGCAGCTGCATCAGCACGACGGTGACGATGCGCATGGCGCCCATCAGCAGCGTGAAATAGATCGCCGCGGCCCCGACTTTCTCCCACGCGCCGGCGCCGCCCTCGGCGAGGGCGTCCGTCGCCCATTTGAAGGCGTAAGGCGTCGCGGCGTTGAACAGCTTGCTGACGACGAGCAGCGCGAAGACCGCGGCGACCCGGAGTTCCAGATCGCGGCGGCCACGCGGCCAGATATAGGGCCACAAACGCCGTATCGTCTTGATGAGAGACGATTCCGACAATTGCTGCTCGGGAACGGGCGGAGGCGCGGCGTCATCCGGATCGAGCGCGTGGGGATCGCTCGATTCGCCTTGATCGGGTCTAATCATATGTCTCCGAATGAATGGGGCCGTCGTCGCGGCGTTTTGCGTCATATATGACGTTTAGAAGGAATGCGCACCCCGCCAGCGCCGCGGAGATAGCGCTGAGAGATTAGAACATGCGAGAAATAAAGAATGTTTGCGTCTATTGCGGCTCCTCGATCGGCGCCGATCCGCGTTACACGGCGGCCGCGCGCGCGTTGGGCGTCGCCCTGGCGCGCGCCGGCGTCGGCCTCGTTTATGGCGGCGGGGCCATCGGCCTGATGGGCGTTCTGGCGAAGGCCACGGTCGCCGCCGGGGGCGTCGTCACGGGAATCATTCCCGAATTCCTGGACCGTCGGGAGATTCCCTTTACGGGCGCGACGGAGCTCGTCGTCGTCGACGACATGCACACGCGCAAGCGCATGATGTTTGAACGATCAGACGCCTTCATCGCGCTGCCTGGAGGCATCGGCACTTTGGAGGAGCTGACCGAGCAGCTGACCTGGATCCAGCTCGGCCGTCACACCAAGCCTCTGGTCATCGCCGACATCGGCGGCTTCTGGCGGCCGTTGCTGTCGCTTTTCGCTCACATGCGAAACGAGGAATTCTTCGGCGAAGTCGATCACGTGCGCTATCTCGTCGCCGAACGCGTCGAAGACATTCTGCCGATGATTTTTGCGGCGGTCCGCCACTCGCCTGACATCAGCGAGACAACGGTGACTGAACGGCTTTAATACGAATCCGAGAGGATCCGTTCGCTTGGACCGTTGTCATTCCCGGCAGGCCGAAGGCCTGACCGGGAATCCAGAGCCAATCCAGGAACGCTGGCTTTGGCCCTGGATTCCCGATCGCGCGCGTTGCGCGCGTCGGGAATGACCCGCGCGAAAGATTCAGAAACGGGGCCTGTAGATGGACTCTTGCAGGTTCTCAGAAAACTTTCTCGCCTTCGGCTTGGCTCACTGAAACGAGAAGCTTGTAATTGATCGCGTCGACGAGCGCCTCGAAGGACGCGTCGATGACATTGGCCGAGACGCCGACGGTCGACCACCGTTCGCCCTCGCCGTCGGCGCATTCGACGAGAACGCGCGTCACCGCATCGGTGCCGCCCTGAAACACGCGAACGCGGTAATCGACGAGCCGCACATCGTCGATGAATCGCTGATAGGCGCCAAGATCCTTGCGCAGCGCGAGATCGAGGGCGTTGACGGGGCCATTGCCTTCGG
Organism: Methylocystis sp. SC2; assembly: GCF_000304315.1. Taxonomy (NCBI): domain Bacteria; kingdom Pseudomonadati; phylum Pseudomonadota; class Alphaproteobacteria; order Hyphomicrobiales; family Methylocystaceae; genus Methylocystis; species Methylocystis hydrogenophila. The sequence goes on from NC_018485.1 coordinate 953,962, forward strand.
CGGCGGAAATCCGGCTCTCGCCATCCACATTGATCTTGACAATCGCCTCGGCGCCCTGGTCCTCAAAGCCGCCATTCCTGGCGAAGCGCCGATCGACCGCGACGCTGTAGCGTTCGATGTCGAAGAAATGCGGCGCCTCGCCGAGCACGCGCTTCGCGAGAAGAAAGAACGAGGCGTCGGCGCCCTCATAGGCGTAGCCTTGCGCCTCCTTCTCCTTCACCTCGTCGAGCAGCCGCGCCAGACGCGGATCGTCCTTGTCGAGGACGACGCCCAGTCGGCCAAGCTCGGCCGCGATGTTGGAGCGTCCCGCCTGATCCGATACGAGCACGCGCCGCACATTGCCGACCGATTCCGGCGTGACATGTTCATAGGTGCGCGGATCGGTCAGCACCGCCGAGGCGTGAATGCCGGCCTTGGTCGCAAAGGCGCTGGCGCCGACATAGGGCGCGTGGCGGTTCGGGGCGCGATTGAGAAGCTCGTCGAGCGCGTGGCTCACACGTGTCAGATGCGTCAGCTTCTCTTGCGTCACGCCGATCTCGAAGCGCTCGGCAAATTCGCGCTTCAGCAGCAACGTCGGGATGATCGTCGTGAGATTGGCGTTGCCGCAGCGCTCGCCAAGACCGTTGAGCGTGCCTTGAATCTGCCGCGCGCCGGCGCGCACGGCGGCGAGCGAATTCGCCACCGCCTGCCCCGTGTCGTCGTGGCAATGCACGCCGACGCGATCTCCTGGAATCTGCCTGACCACCTCCGCGACGATGCCTTCAACCTCATGCGGCAGCGTGCCGCCATTGGTGTCGCAGAGCACGATCCACCGGGCGCCGGCGTCATGCGCCGCCTTGGCGCATGCGAGCGCATAGTCAGGATTCGCCTTGAAGCCGTCGAAGAAATGTTCGCAATCGACCGCGACTTCCTTGCCGCGCGCCACCGCGGCGCTTACGGATTGCGTAAGGCCTTCGAGATTGTCCTCTTCCGTTGAACGTAAGGCGACGCGGACCTGAAAGTCCCAGCTCTTGGCGACGAAGGTGACGGCGTCGGCGCCGCTGTCGAGCAGCGCCGCGACGCCCGGATCATTCTCGACCGAGCGGCCCTGACGCCGCGTCATTCCAAAGGCGGCCAGGCGCGCGCGCAGCCTCGGAGGCTGCGCAAAAAACTCGGTGTCGAGCGGATTGGCGCCGGGATAGCCGCCCTCGACATAGTCGATTCCGAGTTCGTCCAGCATGGCGGCGATCTGACGCTTGTCGTCGAGCGAGAAATCGACGCCCGTCGTCTGCGCGCCGTCGCGCAGCGTCGTGTCGTATAGCGTCAGCCGTTCCTTGGCTCGTTCTTCGGCCATCAATGCGCTCTCCCGGCGGCGGGCTCCGCCAGCTCCTTGGTCATCGTCGTATTGCCGAGCCATTGGCCGCCGATCTCGATCATATTGCGCGTCGTGGTCACATAGCCGCGCGCCGCGAAAAAATCCTGCGCTGCGTCGGAGGCCTCGACCGTCAGCAGTGTCGCGCCGCGCGCGGCGGCGAGTTTTTCGATCGCCTCGGCGAGCGCCGCGCCAACGCCTTGGCGCGCAATGTCGGGTCGCACATAGAGCATGTCGAACGTCTTGTTGTCGCGCAGCGACGCGAAGCCGGCGATATTCCCGTCGACGAGCGCGACGATGGTCAGCGCCTCCGCGAGGCGCGACGCGAAGGCCGCTTCGTCGTCGGCTGCGGACGCCCAGGCTTCCCGCTGCGCCTCGTCATAGTCATCGGCGGCAAGCGCCTCGATGCTGGCGCGAAACAGCGCCGCGAGCCTCGCGGCGTCTGCGGGAAGATACGGCCGCAGGCCGGGCGTTCGGGCGCGGCGCGCCATCACACGATCTCGAAGGCGCGCAGCAGATGCCACGCGATGAAGACCGCGAGCGCCAGAACGATCAGCTTGAACGCGAGATAGAGCGCCCAGTGGCGCTTGAAGGGAAGCGTCTTTTTCCAGTCATCGTTGGACATCGGATATTTCCCCCAGTTCATCCCACCCGGTTCGCTTCGCCAACCACCCTCCCCGTCGAGGGGAGGGATGGGCCTGCATCAGCGAAGCGGCCAATTTCATGCGCAGCAGATTGCGCAAGCGATTCATCACGACGCCGAGTCGCGCCGTTCCGATCCCTCCCCCTTGCGGGGAGGGTGGCTCGCGCAGCGCGCCGGGTGGGGGGAATGACAAGCGCAGAGCTCATCGCTTCACCTCCCAGCTCGTCGTGCCGTCCTTATTGTCCTTGAGCGTAATGCCCATGGCTGCGAGTTCGTCGCGGATGCGGTCGGACTCGGCCCAGTTTTTTGAAGCGCGGGCGGCGTTGCGAGCGCTGATGAGGCGATCGACAATATCGCCATGTTTTTCGAAGAACGCCTGATCCCGAGCGTTCCTCCCTTCCCGAAATGCGTTCAAATCGATGCCGGAAAGCCCTAGCATGATCGAGAGAACTCGATCTGTGCGAGATTCAGAAAATGCGCGATCTAAAATTTGCATTGCGAGCGGAGTGTTCAGGTCATCGGAAAGCGCTTCCATATAGGTCGATGGAACCTCATCAGAGCGCGGAGATTGATCGGCGATCCTCCCATCCGAACCCAAAGGCGCGACGGAAAAATCCATAACGGTCATCCAATATGTAAGCTTCGTCTCCGCCTCCTCCAGCGCCTTTACGGTCCAATCGATCGGCTGGCGGTAATGCGTGCGTAGCATCGCGAGACGAAGCACCGGCCCAAGCCACTCGCGTCCACCAAACTTCTCCGTATGCAGCAGTTCATGGATCGTCACGAAATTCCCCAGGCTCTTGGACATTTTCTCGCCCTCGACCTGCAGGAAGCCATTGTGCATCCAGTAATTCGCCATCACCTCCTGGCCGAAGGCGCAGCAGCTTTGCGCGATTTCGTTTTCGTGATGCGGAAAAACGAGATCGATGCCGCCGCCGTGGATGTCGAAGGTTTCGCCAAGATGCGCGGCTGACATTGCGGAACATTCTATATGCCAGCCGGGGCGTCCCCTGCCCCAGGGACTTTGCCAACCCGGCTCATCGTCCTTCGACGGTTTCCAGAGCACGAAATCCATATCCCCGCGCTTATAGGGTGCGACATCGACGCGCGCGCCAGCGATCATTTCGTCGAGCGGACGCCTCGACAGTCGTCCGTAGGTGGGCATGGACGTCACATCGAAAAGCACATGACGATCTTCAACATATGCATGACCCGAATCGAGCAAGCGCTGAATCAATCGAACCATGTCGATCTGCTTGTCGTCGTTCCTGATGTAATCTGTTGCGCGCGGCTCGATGGTCGGATTCAAACATCCAAGAGCGCGAACGTCCTCGTGGAATATGTCGATGGTCTTATCGGTCAGTTCGCGAATGGAAATCCCGCGCTCGAACGCCCGCGCGTTGATCTTGTCGTCGACGTCGGTGATGTTGCGGACGTAAGCGACGTGCTCGGCGCCATAGAGATGGCGCAGCAGGCGAAACAGCACGTCGAAAACGATGAGCGGCCTGGCGTTGCCGATATGGGCGTAGTCGTAGACCGTCGGTCCGCAGACATACATGCGCACCTGCGCGGGATCGATCGGACGGAATTCCTCCTTCGTCCGGGTCAGCGTATTGTAGATTTTCAGCGCAGGCGTCGACATGAATTTCCCCGCAAGGCCGCCGGCCGGGGCGTCGCTTCATGTCGTGGGATAGACGTGACGGCTCCGGCCAGCGTGATCGCTAGCTGATAATGGTCTTCCGACAAATGGTGAGCCGAGGCGTCATGGCGGCGACCATGCGCCAAAGCGCGCCGCCGCGTCAAGCGCGAGCCAATACGAGCCGCGGCGGTTTAACTCGGGTTTTACCGCTTTGCGCTAGCTCTGACGGAGGCCGTCTCGGCCATTTGGGACTCGTTCATTATGTGGAAATATGAGGCGCCGATCGCGCGGCGCGCACTTGCGCTGCTGCTCGCGGGCGCACTGTTCGGCGCCGGCTACGCCTGCGACGCACAGGCCGAGGCGAGCGCGGGCGCCGCCTATGTGATCTCCGATCAAGAGGGCTACGGCCTGACGGAATGCCTCACGCACAAGGGCGATTGCGGCAAGATCGTCGCCGACTCCTGGTGCGCGGCGCACGGCCATGGCGCGGCCCGAACCTACGGCCGCGCCAACGATGTGACCGCCTCTGTCGACGTCCAAACTGCGCGCGCCTCCGAGCCGGACGCCGCGGTCGTCGCCTGCGTCGATTAGCGTCAGCGCAGAAACTCTCCGCAGCGCGGGACGTCGTTCTGGCCGGCCCAGGGCTGAATGGCGAGGGTCGAGGTCGAGCTCTCGGGCGAGCCTTCAACGAGCTTGTCGGAATAGACCATATAGATCAGCACATTGCGCTTCGCATCGCAGCCGCGAACGATATGCATGCGCTTGAACAGCAGCGACCGCCGCTCGCTGAACGCCGTATCGCCCTGGCCGAACTTCTCCTTGAACTTGATCGGGGCGTATTGCCGGCAGGCGAGCGAAACCTCCGACGACTGCTCCGCCACGCCGAACATGCCGGCGACGCCGCCTTTTTCATGCGCCGTATAGTAGCAGACGACGCCGTCGATCACCGGGTCGTCGATTCCGTAGGTCGCGAGCTTGTCGTTTGGCGTAAGAAGCTTGAAATCCACAGATTTGCGGAAGATGAGATCCGGTCCATTCTGCGCCAAGGCCGTCGCGGCGCCGAAACAAAGAAAGGCCGTCGAAATCAGAGCCAGAAATTTGGAACGCTTCATGTCGGCAACCTCCTTGATCACGCCGCCTTCGGCGGAATCGCCCAAAGTCGGACAACGTGATCGATCTCGAAAGCTTAGAGCGCGCTCTCCACAAAACCGAATTCCACTTTTTCGCGAGCCGCGCTCGAGCGACGCCGTTGCCGATATGGGCGAAGCGCCGCGGCAAGGGAAGGGCTTCGACCCTGGACGCGGCAAAAAATTGACGCGCCGAGCGGTTGGCGGCGTCCGCCGGCGCCTTGTTGCCGACATGATGGGCGCGATTAATCGAGCGACGTTTGCTCTGCGGCCGGGATTGGTGAAAATGACGCGATTCGTCGCAAGCGACGCGCGCCGGAGCGTCAGTCGCAAGCGATCGCGCAAGCGTTGCTCGGCTCCTTACGAGCGTGTGAAGAGCGAAACTTCAATGAGGCCGCGATCATAGACCTCTTTTTGACGAAATGCGCCTCGAAGCGGACGAAGCTGGCGGTCGCCGCCGGCGTCGCGGTCGGTCTTTTCGCCGTTTCGCCCGCCGCAGGCGAATCATCCTACTGCACGGAGCTGCGCGCGCAGATCGCCCGCGCCGGCTCGGGCGGCGGCGCGGGGCGATTCCAGGCCGCGGCGGCCAAGCAGCGCGGCGAATACGCGCGCGTCGCCGCGCGAGGTCGCGCGCTGGGGTGCGACCGCGGCCAATTCCTGTTCTTCGGCGATCCGCCGCCGCCCCAGTGCGGACAAATCAACGCCCAACTGCACCAACTCTCGGGCGCCGTCGCGGCCTACGAACGGGCGAGCGCCGACGACGGCGGCCAGCGTCAGGCGCTTGTCGCCCGCTACGAGGCGGAGTGCCGCAATCCTCAGGCGCGCGTCGCCCGGCCGCGCAATTTCTTCGAGGAGCTGTTCGGCGTCGCGCCGGACGACGGCTCTGGCATGCGCGAAGTTCCGGTCGGTCCGGACCCGGATCAGGAACCTTCGGACGGAACGCCGCGCGGGGGCCCAATGGCGATCTGCGTGCGCGCGTGCGACGGGGGCTTTTTCCCGATCAGCTATTCGGCGCGCAGCTCCAATCTCGACGATCTCGCGGCGATGTGCCGGGCGCTGTGTCCGAACGCCGAGGTGAAACTCTACACGGCGTCGCAATGGAAGGGTCTCAGTTCCGCCCTTTCGATCGACGGCGAGGCTTATTCGAACCATCCCAACGCGCATAAATTCGAGACGTCTTATGATCCGTCCTGCGGCTGCAAGCCGCCGGGCCAGTCTTGGGCCGAGGCGCTCGCCGACGCCGAGCGGCTGATCGCCGAGCGCAATGCGAAAGATCAGGTCGTCACCGCGGAGCAGGCCGAGCAATTGTCGCGGGCGCTGCCGCCCGGCGTCGCGCGCGGTCGGAAAGCGAAGGGCTCCGCGCCGGCGGCGCCTGAGCCGACGACGACGGCGCAACCCGCGGCCCAGGCGCAGCCCGTCGAGGATGGCGCAGCCGCGGCGCCGGAAACCTATCGCGAAATCGTCGGACCCGATGGGATCAAGCGCCGCGTGCGAGTCGTCGCGCCGGCGTTGTGAGCTTGTTTCTCCGCCCTGTCAGGGCATATGCGCCTTGACCGTCTCGATCAGCTGTTTGATCGAGAACGGCTTCGCCAGAAAACCGAAGTCGCCCTCGGGAAGGTTTTTGGCGAAGGCCTCTTCGGCGTAGCCGGAAACGAAGATCACCTTCGCCGCGACGCCGCGCTTGCGCAGTTCGGCGAACATCGCGGGACCGTCCATCTCCGGCATCACCACGTCGGAGACGATGAGATCGATCTTGCCGTCGACGCGTTCGACGACCTCGAGCGCCTCCATGCCCGTCGCCGCTTCGAGCACAGTGAATCCGCGCGAACTCAAGGCGCGCGCGCCGATCGAGCGCACCGCGTCCTCGTCTTCGACAAGGAGAACCACGCCCTGTCCCGTGTAGTCCGCGGCGACCTTGGGCGTATCGGCCTTTTGCGACGTCTCCTTCTCCTCCGGCGCGTAGCGCGGCAGGAAAATGCGGAACACCGCGCCCCGCCCGACCTCGCTGTCGACGAAGATGAAGCCGCCCGACTGCTTGACGATGCCGAAGACCGTCGAAAGGCCAAGCCCCGTGCCTTTGCCGACCTCCTTCGTCGTGAAGAAGGGTTCGAAGATCTTTTCTTTCACATCGGCGGGAATGCCGCTGCCCGAGTCCTCGACCTCAACCAGCACATAATCCGCCGCCGGCAGCGCCGCTTCGTTGAAGGCGGCGCATTCCGAGGCGGCGACGTTGCGCGTGCGAATCTGCACCCGACCGCCCGACTCCAGCATGGCGTCGCGGGCGTTGACGACGAGATTGATGATCACCTGTTCGAACTGGGTGATGTCGGCCTTCACGAACCAGAGATCGCGACCCAGACGCAGTTCGAGCTCGTTCTTTTCGCCGACGACGCGGCGCAGCAAATTCTGCACTTCGGAAAGCGCGTCGCCGAGCTGCAGGACTTGCGGGCGCAGCGTCTGTCGGCGGGAGAAGGCGAGCAGTTGGCGCGTCAGGCCCGCCGCGCGATTGGCCGTTTCCTTGATCTGGCGAATGTCGCGGAAGGCTGGGTCGGTCGGCCGGTGGCTGGAGAGCAGCAGATCCGAATAGCCGATGATCGCCGTCAGCATATTGTTGAAGTCATGCGCGATGCCGCCGGCGAGCTGGCCGACCGCATTCATCTTCTGCGACTGCGCGAACTCCTCCTGCAGCTTGCGCTGCTCGGTGGTATCGAGCGCATAGACCATCGCGCCTTTCTTGCCGGCGTCCTCGGCGGAAGAGACGAAGAAACGCGCCGAACGCGTCGCCGCGCCGGCCGCGTCTTCCTCGAAGACGACATTGATCGGGCGCACTTCGCCTTTGCCTTCGATCGCATCTTCGATCGCGGCGCGCAGGGCGGCGCCGTCGCGTTCGCCGAGTCCTCTCAGCACCGACCATGGCGCCGCCGCCGCGCCCTGGCCCGACTTCAACGCCTGGGGCAGCAATTTTGCAAAAGCGGCGTTCGACGTCAGCACGCGGCCCTCGCCGTCGAGCGTCGCCATCGCCATCGGCGTCGAATTGAAGAAGCGCGCGAAACGCACCTCCGCCGCGCGCAAATTCTCTTCCGGCTGCTCGCCGGAGGCGCGGTTGAGCACCAAGGTGCGTGACGGGCCGGCTTCGCCGTCCTGGCCGAACGCGACCTGGTGCAGCAGCCTGACGGGCAGCGACTTGCCGTTGCGGCATCGCAGGTCGAGGTCGATCTGCTCGGCGCGCACGTCCCCCGGCGCGCCCGACATGGCGGCGAGAAGCGCCGCGCCGCTATGCGCGACGATGGAGGACAGCGTCGCGCCGCCAGAGCCGACTTGCGTGAGATCATAGCCCAGCCAGCCGGCAAGCGTTTTGTTCATATAAGAGACGGCGCCGTCCGGACTCGCGGAAAAAAACCCCGCCGGCGCGTGATCGAGAAAGTCGATCGCGTGCTGCAGCTCCTGGAAGACGTTCTCCTGCCGCTGTCGATCGGCGGTCACGTCGGCCACCGCCCATAGACAGAACCGTCCGCTCGACGTCGTCGGCAGCGGCCGAACGCGAATCCGATACCAGCCGACCGGCCCCTGCCCCGAGAGCGGCGGCGAAAGCCGCAGATCTTCGCTATGCGAAACGCCCGCCCGCGCCGCCTGCGCCAATCTGTAGATCGCCTCGGAGACCTCGGGCGGCCCTGAGAACAGCCGCTCGACCGGCTGAACGCCGGAAGCGTCTTTCGCATCGCACATCGCCGTATAGGCGTCATTGGCGTAAACGATGCGCGCGTCGCCTCTGGTGACGAGCAGCCCTTCTCCGGACGTGTCGGCGATGAGCTTCGTCACATCATTGCCCGCGACTCGGCCGGAGAAGTGAATCAATCCGACCGCATAGGCGAAGAGAAAGAAGATTCCGGCGACGCCGAAAACCGCGAGCGCCAGAATGGTGACGCGCGGCGCGAGGTCCGAAGGCGTCAGGTAATAGACGGCGACGCCCGCAACCAACGCAATGACGAGGGCGAGCGTCAATCCCGCATTGGCGGGCCGCTCGCTGCGTCCTAAGTCGGACGCTTCGGTCCTGTCGCTCATTTCTTAACCACCCGCGTCATATATCGCCGATCGCGACGGCCATGCTGACGCCGGCGCGCCGATTATTAGTCTGCCGACGCCTACAGAATCATCTAAAACAATGGCCGTGAACGCCAATAATAGCAACGCCGAACGTTGGAAGGGCGCTGATTAGTCAAACATTAACCATTCATTAACCTTTTTTCGGCGCTTGCCAGGAAAGCTGTTAATTTGGCAAGGTTCACGCGCGTTCGAACGAGAGACTAGCCGTTCATGCCCGATAAATTCACTCAACTGCTGCCGGCGCTTGGAGCGCTCGTTGCGTTCCTCGTTGCTGCGGTGCTCGTGCTTTATATTTACCGTCTGTTGTTCGGACGCCGCATCCGTTCGCCGGGCGGCCGCAATCGCGCGCGCCGGCTGGACGTCGTCGACGTCTACGACCTCGACCGCGAGCGCCAGCTCGTCATTGTGCGGCGCGACAACGTTGAACATCTGCTGCTGATCGGCGGTCCTACCGACATCCTCGTCGAAGCGACGATCAGCCGGGTGGAAGGCGCCGTCAGCCGCGGGCCGGAACAGCGTCCCGGAGCGCCGGCGGCGGCGAACTGGCCGGCCGGGCCGCCGGCTCCGCCACGAGAGCTGGAGACGCCGCCGCCGAAGCCCGCGGCGGCGGGCCCCGTCAATCTGCCGCCTGACCTCTTCGCGCCGGCGCCGCCGAGGCCTGCGGCGCCGCCGCCTCCCCCGCCGCCGCCGCCCGCCGGACCAAGAGTTTCGAGTCCGGCCGCTCCGCAGCGCCCGGCGCCGCCCCGCTCGCCGACGCCGCCTTTCCTGGCGCGCGCTCAGCAGCGGCTGGCCCCGCGTCCGAAGGAGCCGCCGCCAGAAGCCGCGGCCCCGTCTCCGCCCCCTCCGCCGCCCGCAGCTCCTCCCAGACCGGCGGAGCCGCCGCCGGCGCCAAGACCCGCTGCGCCGCCGCCTCCCGCGCCGCCGCCGGCCGCCGCCCGGCCTGCAGCGCCACCGCCTGCGCCCCCGCCGCCGCCCAAGCCCGCGGCGCCGCCGCCTCCACCGCCGCCGGCGGCTCCGGCCGACGTGGATCCGCTGGACTCGCTTGAAGCGGAGATGGCGCGACTGCTCGGCCGCCCGGATCAGAAGGAATAGACCAAGAGGCGCAGCGCTCGAGATACGCTGGCCTTACGCCGTTAAGTGTTGACAAGGCTAGTGGTCAGCAAAGCGCCTGAGTTGGAAAAAAATTGCTCCGGCAGCAATCGATGCAGCTGTTCGACTCGGAAGGCGCTTCCGCCTAAAGCAGAGGCGGGCGCGCCCAACCCGCGTTAGGAGTTGGCTCTTGTCGCCCTTCTCGGTTCCCGAAACTGTCGCACGCTACGCCGAAGGTCCGGTGAGGAAGGTGCCAGGCTTCCACGCTTTGCAGCGGATGACGGGCGTGCTTCTCGCCGAGCGAGTTCCGGAAGATGGCAATTTGCTCGTTCTCGGCGCGGGAGGCGGACTGGAACTGAAGGCCTTTGCCGAGACGCATCCCGGATGGCGCTTCTGCGGCGTTGATCCATCAGCGGAAATGCTGGGGTTGGCGGAGCGCACGCTCGGTCCGTTCGCGGAGCGCGTCGACTTGCACCTGGGCTATATCGATAGCGCGCCTGCGGGTCCTTTCGATGCGGCGACGTGCCTTCTAACCATGCACTTCATTCCGGAGGAGGAGCGGCGACGCACGATGGCCGAGATCCATCGGCGCTTGCGCTCCGGCTCTCCATTCGTCGTGGCCCACCACAGCTTTCCGCAGCAAGATGGGGAAAAGGCGAAATGGCTCGCGCGCTATGCCGCCTTCGCGGCCGCGTCGGGAGACCCAGACTCGAACGCGGAAAACGCGATCGCCGCCATCGGCGAGCGCTTGCCCATTCTGTCTCCAGAGCAGGACGAAGCTATATTGCTAGATGCAGGATTCACCGACGTGACCCTGTTCTATGCGGGTTTCACGTTCAGGGGGTGGGTGGGGTACAAGCCTTAACCGCCGATGTGTTAGCTGACGGTCGCGAAACCTCATTCGGCAGCATACCCGGGCGCGCGGTGGGGCCGCGAGCTCCAAGGACCGGCGGCGCCGGCCAGCCTTCGTTCGAAGCTGGCTTCGCCTGCTCAATCGTCTCGATAGACTTTTTCGCGCCGTTCGTGACGCTCCTGCGCCTCGATCGACAGTGTCGCGATTGGACGGGCGTCGAGGCGCTTGAGGGAGATCGGCTCCCCCGTTTCCTCGCAATAACCGTAACTGCCGTCGTCGAGGCGCGTCAGCGCCGCGTCGATCTTGGCGATGAGCTTGCGCTGCCGGTCGCGCGCGCGCAGTTCGATGGCGCGATCGGTTTCGGACGACGCGCGGTCCGCCAGATCAGGATGGTTTTCGTTTTCATTCTGCAGAGTGGCGAGCGTTTCCCGACTCTCTTGTAGAATGTCCTCCTTCCAAGCCAGCAGTTTGCGCCGGAAATATTCGCGCTGCCGATCGCACATGAAGGGTTCGTCTTCGGAAGGCTTATACGTTTCTTCCAGATCCACCGCCATCTCGCGAATCCTTAATTGGCCTATAGGCGACGCCTATATAGCTGCGCCGGACGCCACATACAATCATTCCCCGCGCCGCCCTCACTCCATGGCTCTGCGCAGATTTTCGTCGATCTTGTCCAGGAAGCCTGTCGTCGACAGCCATTTCTGATTGCAGCCGACAAGCAGGGCAAGATCCTTGGTCATGAAGCCCGACTCGACGGTTGCGACGCACACATCCTCGAGCGTGCGGGCGAAACGGGTCAGTTCGTCATTCCCATCGAGCTTGCCGCGATGCGCGAGCGCGCGCGTCCAGGCGAAAATCGAGGCGATCGAATTGGTCGAGGTCTCATGCCCCTTCTGGTGCTCGCGATAGTGGCGCGTCACCGTGCCGTGCGCGGCTTCGGCCTCGACGGTCTTGCCGTCGGGCGTCATCAGCACGCTCGTCATCAGGCCGAGCGAACCGAAGCCCTGCGCCACCGTGTCGGATTGGACGTCGCCGTCGTAATTCTTGCAGGCCCAAATATAGCCGCCAGACCATTTGAGCGCCGAGGCGACCATATCGTCGATCAGACGATGCTCGTAGGTGAGGCCGAGCGCCTCGAATTTCGATTTGAACTCGGCGTCGTAAATTTCTTGGAACAGATCTTTGAATCGGCCGTCATAGGCCTTGAGGATCGTGTTCTTGGTCGACAGATACACCGGATATCTGCGCGTCAGCCCGTAGTTGAACGTGGCGCGCGCGAATTCGCTGATCGACTCGTCAAGATTGTACATCGCCAGCGCGACGCCGGCGCCGGGGAAGTTGAAGACTTCCTTCTCGATGACGTCGCCGTCGACGCCTTCGAATTTGATCGTCAGACGGCCCTTGCCCGGCACTTTGAAGTCGGTGGCCTTATATTGATCGCCGAATGCATGGCGCCCGACGATGATCGGCTGCGTCCATCCCGGCACCAGGCGCGGCACGTTCCTGCAGATGATCGGCTCGCGGAAGATGACGCCGCCGAGGATGTTGCGGATCGTGCCGTTCGGCGACTTCCACATCTCCTTCAGATTGAATTCCTTCACCCGCGCTTCGTCGGGGGTGATCGTCGCGCATTTGACGCCGACGCCATGCTTTTTGATGGCGTAAGCCGCGTCGATCGTCACCTGATCATTGGTGGCGTCGCGATTTTGAATCGAGAGATCGTAATAAAGGAGATCGACGTCGAGATAGGGCCGGATGAGCTTTTCTTTGATGGCGGCCCAGATGATGCGGGTCATTTCATCGCCGTCGAGTTCGACGACAGGGCTCGCAACCTTGATCTTCCGCATGCGCCGGCTCCTCCTGTGCCGCGCGCCTTATAGCGTCGGCTAAAGGTTTTGGGTAGCAATTGGGAGGCCTTTCTCTCAGCGCCGAACCCGCCCTTCCCCCCGCGCGCTTTCCGCCCTAATTTGCCGCCGCTTTAGGGCGAGGAGGCGAATTGGTCGGGGCCGGAACGGATCGCAGCAAGACGGCCCTCTCGGGGGGGCCGGCGATTGTGCTCGTGCGCCCGCAGCTCGCCGTCAACATCGGCATGTGCGCGCGCGCCATGGCCAACTTCGGCCTCTCCGATCTGCGCCTCGTCTCGCCGCGCGAAGGCTGGCCGCGCACCGGCGCCTATCGCAAGGGCGCCTATGCGGCGGCGGCCGGCGCCGTGCATCTCCTCGAAAGCGCGAAACTCTACGAGAGCGTCCGCGAGGCGATCGAGGATCTCTCCTTCGTTTACGCCGCGACGGCGCGCGGACGCGGCCAGATGAAGCCGGTGCTGACGCCGGCGCAGGCGATGCCGGGCGCGGCGGCGCGCATAACGGCGGGCGAGAAGTATGGCGTGCTGTTTGGCCCCGAGCGCACCGGCCTCGACAATGACGACGTCGCGCTCGCCGACGCCATCCTCACCTTTCCGGTCAATCCCGCTTATGCCTCGCTCAATCTCGCGCAGGCGGTGCTGCTCACCGGCTATGAATGGTTTCGCGCCGCGCATGGCGACGCCATTCCCTTCGAGATCGAAGAGCGTTCGCCCCCGGCGACGCGCGAGATGACGCTGGCCTTTTTCGATTTTCTCGAAGGCGAACTCGACAAGCGCGGCTTCTTCCGTCCGCTGACGAAAAAGCCCGTGATGTCGCGCAATCTGCGCAACATGTTCCACCGCATGAGTCTGACCGAGCAGGACGTGCGCACGCTGTGGGGCATGGTCGTGCGGCTGGTGGAGGGGCCGCGAAGGGAGCCCAAGAAGCCGAGCCGCAAGAAGCAGGCGGAAGGCGCGGACTCCTGAGCCGCCGCACCTGTGACGACGCGACCGTTCTAGTGAAGCGACCGCTTGCCTTCCCGCCGCGTGGGCGGCGCGGCGAGCGGGCTCGCCTGATGGTGCACGAGCCGCCAGCGCTCCCCGCTCCAGCGAAACCAGTTGGTCGCGA